>NZ_CP047491.1:2390000-2727500 GCF_009931115.1 Microbulbifer hydrolyticus
CCACCCAGTTGCGTCTGGCCGGCATCTTCCGTCTGCGCGCCAGCAGTCACCACAATCAGGCTTAACAGGCTCGCGAGGGTAAGATTTCCAGGATTTAAGCGACAGCGATTCATCTAAACACCTGCTCTACGCCGAAATAGTGCCCATTACTCTTTAGAGCCTAGCAGCTGCGGCGCCCCTTTCCTCCTAAAGTTTGACCAGCCAGTATCCTTCCCCGCTGTTATCATACCCGGCCTACACTAGACGCCACCGATGTACGGAACCCGTTACCCGCCATGTCCGAACCCTGCTACTGCTGCTCTGGCAAACCCTTCCCGCAGTGCTGCGAGATCTACCTCACCGGCAAAGCCTACCCGAATACCGCAGAAAGCCTGATGCGCAGCCGCTACAGCGCCTACGTCACCGGCAACCTGCCCTACTTGCGCAAGAGCTGGCACCCGGACACCTGTCCCGAGCTGAGCGCAGAAGACCTGCAAACCCGGTGGAGCAGGCTCGAGATCGTCAAGAGCAAACAGGGACTGAAGAAATCCATCGTTGAGTTCCGGGCCTGGTTTATCGATGAGGGCGAAGAGCGCCCGCTGCACGAAATTTCGCTGTTCAAGCTGAACAGGAAGCGATGGGTGTATGTGGAGCCACTGAGCGATTGGCCATGAACCAGGCCACAGGCACCCCTGAGCCGGAAATCCTGTTTGAAGATGAGCACCTGCTGGCCGCCTACAAGCCTGAAGGCTGGCTGGTGCACCGCTCGGACATCGACCGCCACGAGGACAGAATCCTGCTGCAATACCTGCGAGACCTGGCCGGCGCGCGGCTGTACCCGGTACACCGCCTCGACAAGCCCACCTCAGGTGTCATCGTGTTCGGGAAAAACAGCGAGGCCGCGGCGGGCCTGCAGGCACAACTGGACAGCGAGGCATCGGTCAAGCAGTACCTCGCCATCTGCCGTGGCTACTGCCCGGAACAGGGGGTGATCGACCACCCCCTTCCCCCCGTCGCAGACTTCAAGCACCAGCGCAAGCGGCCAAAGAGCGAACTGCCCAGGCAGGAAGCCGTCACCCTGTTTCAGCGCCTGGGTACCGTCGAACTCCCTTTTGCGGTGGACCGCTATCCCGTCAGCCGCTACTCCCTGGTGCAAGTGCAATTGAAGACCGGGCGCCGCCACCAGATCCGGCGCCACTTCAAACATATCTCTCACCCGCTGATCGGCTGCCCCAAATACGGCAAGTCCACCCACAACCGTTTTTTTGCCGAGCACTTCGGCTGTGCCCGCTTGATGTTGCACGCGCACCGGCTGCAACTGGCACATCCGGTGGGCGGTGAAACGTTAATCTTCGAATCGGCACCCAGAGGGTGTATGGGGGCCATCATCCAGGATCTCGGCTGGGCGCTTTCGCTCGAGCCCAACCACTGATCCCGATTGCTACAGCCCGCCAGCCCGCCGCGGCGTTCTTTTTTCCGCCATTATTATCGACTTTCACGTGCAAAATCCCGCCAGTGGCGTAATGTGAAAACAAGAGCAATCAATAATCTCGATTTACCTATAACAGCTGTACGGCAAAGATTGCACTTCATGCTGGCAGCATTGCTTGAGGATTGCATGTCTACAGATCTCATCGATGCCATTGACGCACTCGTCTCACCCACCGGGCAGTTCGATATCCTGTCCAAATATGAAATCAATAAACTCGCCCGTCACAGCCATGGCCCGCACTACCAGATTTTCCGCAATTGCGCCCTGGCGGTACTGAACTGCGGGAATTACATGGACGATGGCAAAGAGCTACTGGAAAAGTACCCCGATTTCGATATCTCCGTCGTCCCCACCGAGCGCAGTGTCAAACTGGAAGTTAAAAACGCCCCCGCCACCGCCTTTGTCGATGGCAAGATGATTCGTGGCATCGCCGAGCACCTGTTTGCCGTGCTGCGTGACATCATCTACGTCAACAGCGAAATCACCGGCGACCCGCGCTACGACCTGGTATCCGCACAGGGAGTCACCGACGCGGTATTCCACATCCTGCGCAACGCCGGCACCTTTGACGGCTCCCGGGTACCGCGGCTGGTGGTGTGCTGGGGCGGGCACTCCATTTCTTCAGAGGAATACGACTACACCAAACAGGTGGGTTACGAACTGGCCCTGCGTCACCTCGACATCTGCACCGGCTGTGGCCCCGGCGCCATGAAAGGGCCAATGAAGGGCGCCACCATCGGCCACGCCAAACAGCGCGACCGTCACGGGCAATATCTGGGAATTACCGAGCCGGGTATTATCGCCGCGGAAGCGCCCAACCCGATCGTCAATGAACTGGTGATCATGCCGGATATCGAGAAGCGCCTGGAAGCCTTTGTACGCACCGGACATGGCATCATCGTATTCCCCGGTGGCGCCGGTACCGCTGAGGAGATTCTCTACCTACTGGGAATCCTCCTGCACGAAGACAACAAGGACCAGCCCTTCCCGGTCATTTTTACCGGGCCAGCCAGCGCCGCCGACTACTTCATCCGCATCGACCAGTTTATTACCTCAACACTGGGAGAAGCCGCCAGATCGCGCTACCAGATTATTGTCGACGACCCGCCGGAAGTGGCCCGGAAAATGGCCCAGGGCATCGAGAGAGTACGGGCCTATCGCAAGGAAAACGGCGACGCTTACTACTACAACTGGCAACTGAAAGTCTCCACCGAGTTCCAGCGGCCCTTTGCCCCCACCCACGAGAACATGCGCGCCCTCGCCCTGCATAAAAATCAGGAGCCCTACCTGCTCGCCGCCAACCTTCGCCGTGCATTCTCGGGGATTGTGTCCGGAAATGTGAAGGATGAGGGAATCCGCAACGTGGAAAAGAACGGGCCTTACGAACTCAAGGGCGATCCGGAGCTGATGCGCAGTATGGATACCCTGCTGTCATCGTTTGTGAACCAGCAGCGGATGAAACTGCCCGGCAAGGTGTACAAACCCTGTTACCGGATTGTCGCAGATTGATGTGAGCAGGCTGTTTCCACGCCTTCGCAGGAACAGTCTGGTCTGCTAGCTCCCGCCCGTTTCCGTTTCCGTTTCCGTTTCCGTTTCCGTTTCCGGCAGGAAAAACCCCGCCCATTCGTGGCCTTAGACAATATCACCATCAATACTGTTTGAGTTCTCGGAATCAGCAGATTGCCAGGTGACTCCTATGCCCCCGATGTTGTGGCGCAGCGCAACCGCAGCGCTCGCTAGTTTTTTTGTTCTCGCCAATAGCTCTCTAACGGTAGCCCAGAAGGCATCCGACGAATCCGGATCCCCGAGTGCAACCACCACCATCAGCGGGGAGCAACTTCCTCCACCACCACCGAAGTTCGGCGGCGTCATCAAGGAGGACGCCCTCAAGTCCACCCCCTGGTGGCCACCACGGGTGGTGCCACCAAAAGAGGCGCCCAACATCCTGTTGATCATGACCGACGACGCCGGCTTTGGCGTCCCCAGTACCTTTGGCGGCGTGATTCCAACGCCGACCATGGATCAGATCGCCGAGAGCGGATTACGCTACAACCGGATAATGTCTACAGCGCTGTGCTCACCGACTCGTGCCGCACTCATTACCGGGCGCAATCACCACTCTGTGGGCTTTGGCGTGATTGCAGAGCAGGCAACAGGCTTCCCGGGCTACGACAGCATCATCGGCACAGACAATGCGACCATCGGGCGCATCTTGCGCGACAACGGATACGCAACCAGCTGGTTTGGTAAAAATCACAATACACCGACCTATCAGGCCAGTCAGGCCGGGCCTTTCACGCAGTGGCCCACCGGCATGGGATTTGATTACTTTTACGGTTTTGTTGGTGGCGATGCCAATCAGTGGGGACCGAACCTGTTCCGGAACACAACACAGATTTATCCCTGGATAGGTCATGAGGGCAGCCTGAAGATGGATCGATCAGATCCCAATGCGGAAATCTGGCCAGTGACCGGCGAAGAACCCACCTGGAATTTGATCACCGCGATGGCGGACGACGCCATCGACTGGATGACCCGGATTCACCAGACCGACCCCAACCAGCCGATCTTCCTTCACTACGTACCCGGCGCCTCGCATGCCCCCCATCATCCGAAAAAGGAATGGGTGGACAAGATTCACGCGATGCACCTGTTCGACGATGGCTACGAGAAGCTGCGCGAGCGCATCTTCGCGAACCAGAAGAAACTCGGCATCATTCCAAAAGACCTGGAGCTGACGCCATGGCCCAAGGACATTCTCAAGCCCTGGGACGAGCTTACCGAAAAAGAGAAGAAGCTGTTTATCCGCCAGGTGGAGGTATTCGCCGCCTATGTAGCCTACAACGATCATGAGATCGGCCGGGTAATCCAGGCGTTTAAGGATCTGGGCAAGCTCGACAATACCGTCGTCATCTATATCAATGGTGACAATGGCACCAGCGCCGAGGGCGGGCCGGAGGGGACCTTCAATGAGGTCGCGTTCTTTAACGACGTCACACCATCTGTGGACGTGCAGATGAAGTACTACGAGGCCTGGGGCACTGAGTTTGCGTACAACCACATGTCCGCGGGATGGTCCTGGGCTTTCGACACCCCGTTTGACTGGTTCAAGCAGAACGCCTCCCGGCTGGGCGGCGTCAACCAGAACATGGTGGTTTCCTGGCCAAAGGGCATAAAGGACACAGGCAGTTTGCGTGAGCAGTTTATGCACGTCATCGACGTCACACCCACACTGCTGGAAATTACCGGCATTCCGGCCCCCGAGGTTGTGGATGGCATCAAGCAGAAACCCATCGAGGGTACCAGCTTCGCCTATACGTTCGACGCGAAAAATGCCAAGGCTCCCTCTCGACACAAGACCCAGTACTTCGAAATGATGGGCCAATGGGCGCTCTATCACGATGGCTGGCTGCTAAGCACCAGGGTCAATCGCGCGCCCTGGCAAGCCTTCGAGGCGGCAAACGCAGATCCGTTAAACAACCAGGTATTCCAGCTCTATAATTTGGCGGAGAATTTTAACCAGTCCGAGGACATCGCAGCCAAGCACCCGGACAAGGTCAAGCAGATGCGACAAATGTTTCTTGAGGAGGCCAAAAAATACCAGGTCCTACCGTTGAACGCTTCCGTGGCAGCCAGGGTTACCGCCCAGCGCCCGAGCCTCACCGCCGGCCGCAATGAGCTGGTGTACACCCGGCCAATGACCGGCACCCCCCAGGGCGATGCACCCTTCCTGCTCAATACCTCATATACCATTACCGCGGACATCACCGTGCCCGAGGGTGGTGCTGAGGGCATGATTGCCACCTCCGGAGGACGCTTTGCCGGCTGGGGTTTCTATCTACTGAAGGGGAAACCGGTATTTAACTGGAACCTGCTCAATCTCGACTGGGTCCGCTGGGAGGGCACCGAAGCGCTGAAGCCAGGTCGGCATACCGTCGAGTTCGATTTCAAGTACGACGGCCTCGGCCTGGGCACAATCAAGTTCAACAACTTTACCGGTGTCGGCAAGGGTGGCACTGGCACCCTGAAAGTTGACGGCAAAGTGGTGGCCGAAAAGCGGATGAAAAAAACCATCCCGATCATCCTGCAGTGGGATGAAAGTTTCGATATCGGTTCCGACACCATCACCGGTGTCGACGACAATGACTACACACCACCATTTCCGTTGACAGCGAAGTTCAATAAACTCACGATCAAGATTGACCGACCACAGCTGTCGCCACAGGATATCCAGAAGCTGGAGGCAGGCATGAAAAAAGCGGCGCTGGGCGTCCAGTAGTCAATGCCGCATCAATTTGCGGTGACAAATGCGGGCAGCACAAGATAGGCGAATCCACCTCTCTGATGATCAGTATATGTGCAGCTTATTTGATGTAGACGACCACGCCGGCATCGAGCGATTTGTCGATGAGCATGGCATCGCCCATCCGCAGCGTATGATCTTCGGCCGCCGGCGCCGCCCTACCTCACAGGTGAGCATTGTCACTGCACGGCACGGCACAGCGGAGATTGAAAACGCTATCTGGCATCTGTACCTGCAGCGGGATGGCGACGGCTGGAAACCCCACAAAAAGTACTGGTCCATCAACAGCAACTGGAAAAAGCTCGGGCAGCGGCCCGAGTACCGCAAGTCCCGCTGCCTGATTCCCGCCAGCGCCTGGGTGGAGAGCCAGCACGGGGACAACCCGGTGGAATTCAGTTTTGGCGAGCACGCTCCGTTCTTTTTCTGTGGGCTCTACAAGACCTGGGGGGACACCCTGAGCTGCAGCATCATTACCCTGGACGCGCACCCGGACACAAAGAAATACCATGAAAAAAGCTTTCCGATGATCGCACCGGAGGACTCCGGATTTATCGAGCAGTGGCTGGGGCCTGCGGAGGACACCATGGCATTCGAGCCCTACCTGCATGCCAGCACGGAGGTGGGAGGGAAACAGTTGATGGTTCAACCGGTGGAGAGGGCCACGTCTACCGAATACACCGCGGCGGCACACGTCGTCAATTGATGGCGATGTTGCACATCCTCAGCTGCGGGAGCTGTCCCACTCCCGCGCTGCCTTTCTGGTTTGTTGTTTGCTGTCAAAGCGATCAGCGGACTTTGCCCGGATATGGGCGCCACCTTTGCGCAACAGCGGGTTTTGCGCAACCGGATTGCCCGGTGTGCGCCGTTCTCTTACGGAAACTTTCAGCGAAATTTTCCGCTCCGGTTTTTTCTTCAATAATATCTCCTATCGATTCAATCAACCCTTTACGCAGATTACCTGCTTGAGGGTATGCACTACATCCACCAGGTCACGCTGGTTTTCCATCACCTGATCGATGTCCTTGTAAGCTCCGGGAATCTCATCGATCACCCCCTTGTCCTTACGGCACTGCACACCGCGAGTCTGGGCTTCCAGGTCATCCCGCGTGAAACGTTTGCGCGCCGCGGTGCGACTCATACGCCGCCCTGCCCCGTGGGCACAGGAGCAGAAAGACTCGGTATTACCGAGGCCGCGCACGATGTATGAACGCGCGCCCATGGAGCCGGGAATAATACCCAGCTGGTCTTTCTGCGCGCTGATCGCCCCCTTGCGGGTGACAAACACATCGCGGCCAAAGTGCTTCTCCCGCACCACATAATTGTGGTGGCAGTTGATCGCTTCGCTCTCCAGCGTGAAGGGCGGCAGGTGCTGCTGCAGCACACCCACAACCAGTTTCATCATCTCCTGACGGTTTACCCGTGCATATTCCTGCGCCCAGTGCACCGCCTCGATGTAGTCATCGAAATGGGCATTGCCCTCACTGAAATACGCCAGGTCGCGGTCCGGAAGGTTGTGCATATGCCCCTCCATATCCCGCTTCGCCAGCTGGATGAAATGCTGACCAATGGCATTGCCAATGCCACGACTGCCGGAGTGCAGCATCACCCATACCCGGTTGTTCTCGTCGAGACAGATCTCGATAAAGTGATTGCCACCACCCAACGTGCCCACCTGGGTGACCCAGGTTTCCTGCGGATTGCGCAGTTTTTTCAGCAGTTGCGGGTGTTTCGCAAACAGCATGTCGGCACCAGAAGCCAGCGTCTGCGCCGCCGCTTCGCGGGCGCTCACCCGCTTGTGGCGGGCAAACCCGACCGGCACACGCCGCTCGATCGCTTCGCGCAGCGGCTTCAGGTTATCCGGCAGCTGGTTGGCATGTAGCGAGGTGCGCACCGCATTCATGCCACAGCCGATATCCACACCCACCGCCGCCGGAATAATGGCACCGACGGTCGGGATAACAGATCCCACCGTGGCACCAATCCCCATATGGACATCCGGCATCGCCGCCACATGGGAATGGATGATGGGCAGCTGGGCGATATTCTTCAGTTGTTGCAATGCCGCGTTTTCCACGTCTTCCGTGTAAATCTTGACCGGCACGGTGCCGGGTGGTGCATTGCCGTTAAGTACCATTTTTACAGGCATAACTTGTCCCTGGATTTCTCCACGTAAGTAGTAATGTGCCTTTCAAAAAACCCGGAATTAAAAACGAAAAAGCCCCGGCGATAGCCAGGGCTTCAGAGAGATCTGGCTTGAAAGGCGGTAACACCTTTCAAGCGCGAGCACATGAAAGGCGGTTCAGTTAGAACTCAAGAGTATTCTCCGTTTTGGCATTTCATGGCTCCTGTTTCGTGGGTAAAAGTTGCGGCAAAGGATATTGCCTGCAATCCTCGTGTCAATAGATTTTTATACTTTTTGTATGTCGGCCCGCCACTGGTGCTGGCCCGCCGGGGTTTTACCAGGCCTTTGTCATCCTTATATACTCAGGCCTTTGCATTGAAAGCGGTTTAAATAGAACTTTATATACGGCCCCTAGCGCTGAGGGCTTGCCGCCAGCACGAAACCAACCCTGAATGGAAACAACCAGTATGGCCCTGACGCAGATTCCGGATATCAACCGCACCCCGCTGACCCGCAGGCATCCTTGGCTGGGTGTGTTTAGTGCGCTGTTACTGGCGGCCGCCACCACGAGCACGATGGCGGCCACTGAGCTCAGCGCTCCCCTGCCAAAACTGCTGCCCTGGCATGGCGCCTCTGAAAAGCTTATTCAGAAATCCGGCGATTGGGTGACGCCTGCTGAATCCAGCGACTTCAAAACAACCCCCGATTACGAGAACACCAGAGCCTTCGCCAGCAGGCTGGCCGAGGCCAGCGCCAATATCCAGGTCGAGGACATCGGCAGCGCCACCAGTGGCCGCAAGATTCAGCTGATAACCGTCAGTGACGGTGGCAGCGACCCAAGAACCAATGACAAACCGACCCTGCTGGTGCAGGCAGGAATCCACTCCGGGGAAATTGACGGCAAGGATGCCAGCTTTATGCTACTGCGGGACTACATCCGGGGCGATGAAAAGCTCGACGCACTGGTCCACCAGGTCAACCTGCTGGTAATCCCCATCCTGAATGTCGATGGCCACGAACGCTCAGGCCCTTACAACCGGATGAACCAGCGCGGCCCGGAAAACGCCGGCTGGCGCACCAATGGCAACAACCTGAACCTCAACCGCGACTACACCAAACTGGACACGCCGGAACTGCGCGCCGTAATGGACGTAATCAACGACTACCAGCCGGCGCTCTATCTGGATGTCCATGTAACCGATGGCGAGGACTACCAGTACGACATCACCTATGGCTACAACGGCGCGTTCGCCAGCGACTCCCCCGCCGTTGCCCAATGGCTGGAGACGCACTTTCAGGGGGACGTAGACAGCGCCCTGAGCGAAGCCGGACACATCCCCGGCCCGCTGATCTTCGGCGTAAACAGTAGCGAATTCTCCGACGGTATCAGCCACTGGACCGCAAGCCCCCGCTTCTCCAATGGCCTGGGTGATCTGCGCCATACCCCAACCGTACTGGTGGAAAACCACTCTCTCAAACCCTACCGCCAGCGGGTGCTGGGAACTTATGTCCTGATCGAGGCGGCTCTGGAATCACTGGCCGAACATGGCAGTGCGCTAAAAAGTGCGATCGACAGTGACCAGAAGCGACGGCCGCAAACCCAGGTACTGGCCTGGCGCGCGAACGAGAAACCCGATCTCACCGTCTATGCGGATAAGCCCTTCAAAGGCATCGCCTACAGGAAGTCACAAAACCCGATCAGCGGCCAGGAGCAGGTAGTATGGCTGGGCAAGGCCAAAGACTATGTTGGCCTTCCGGTATTCCGGGATGAAGTAAAGGCGGTAGAGGTACCGGTGCCCGATACATTCTATATCCCGCGTCACGAGCAGCTGGTCATCTCCAGACTCAAGGCGCACGGGATTGAAGTCAGCGAGCCGGAACAGAAATCCGGCACAGTTACCGAATTCACCGCTGAAGCCCACGAATTCGCCAATGCCCCCTTCGAGGGACACTTCCGCGTGCAGGCCGAGTTCTCACAGCAACAAATAGATAAGCCGCTGGGCAACTATGTAAAAGTCAGCACGGACCAACCACTGGGAAAACTGGCCACCGCCCTGCTCGACCCACGCGGGCCGGACTCCCTGTTTCAATGGGGGTTCTTCAATCAGATGTTCCAGCGCACGGAATATGCCGAGCCGTATGCGCTAATTCCCCTGGCAGAGAAGATGCTGGCACAAGACCCGAAGCTCAAAAAGGAGTTTGAACAAAAATTGAAGGACAAGGCGTTTGAAGAGAATCCCTCCGCGCGACTGGCGTTCTTCTACCAGCGCAGCTCCTACTACGATCAGGAGTACCTCAAGTATCCGGTGTTACTGCAGTACTGAGATCACCCGTATCAGAACTGGCGGGCTGCCTCCATCGGGGGCGCCTGCAATACCGTATAGCAGCGCGGCTTTACCCGCGCTGAAGCCCTACCAGTTCAGCTTGATGCGCAAGGGCGCGGTGTCGTCGGTCAGGCCACACATCTCCTCGTAAGGCGTCATCTGCTCCAGCCAAACCTCATCAAGAACGTGACTCCGGAAGTGGTCACGGATCTCTTCAAGGCAGTGAAACCTGTGCGGATGCGACTTCCGGTCCGTCAGAAGCTGGGCCCCGTTTTCATCAACGGTCCGAACGAGATAAAACTGTCCCTCTAGAGAGAGGATCTGCAGGTTCATGTTGCCTCCTTGGGCACACGGGGCTGATAGCCCCGGCCGCACCTTTACTTCAGCTTAAGGTGAAAGCTACGCGACAGGAAATTTGACTGCCTGCGACATAGCCGGTGTGACATGGGCAAGCTGGCTTCTTTAAAGGTCCATTCAGCGGTCCATTTAACCGTCCATTTCGATCAGCATCTAGCACCACACCAGCCTTTTGATATTTGTCAAAAACGGGCGAGTTCTTAGCGACTTCCGTTATTAAAAAATGCACCTGCGCGGGTTAAAGTTCTTTGCAATACACCTCCGGCACCTTGGAGGCGAGCACTGATCCGGAAAACCGCATGGATACATCGGTCGCCATCTACACCCTGGTCATTTACAAGCTCCTGCTGCTGCTCATTGGCTTCTGGTCCCAGCAAAGAACCCGGAACACAACGGATTACTTTCTCGGCAGTCGCAACCTCGGACCTGTAGTTGCTGCGGTCAGTTATGGCGCGAGCAGCGCATCCGCCTGGACGCTGCTTGGCATGAGCGGGGTCACCTACGTTCTGGGGATTTCAGCCATCTGGATTGCGGCGGGCGCCATCGCAGGATGTGCCGTGGCATGGCTATGGATTGCACCGCGCCTGATGCAGCACACCCGGACAGTGGACCAAATAACCCTGACAGAGTTTCTCGCCGGGGATGGCAAGCAACAGGCAGCTGGCAGCGTTACTCCCATCGCACAGATTGCCTCTGTGATTATCCTCGTGTCTTTCATTTTCTACATTGCTGCCCAATTTCAGGGGTCGGCCACGACCTTTGCCAGTGTGTTTGACCTGCCACTGGCCGAGAGCCTGATTCTCGGTGCCGCCATCATCACCATCTATACGTTTCTCGGCGGCTTTTGGGCCGCCAGCATTACCGATACGCTGCAAGGTATCCTGATGCTGGTTGCGGCCATTCTGTTACCGTGTACCGCCTTCGTGCACCTGGGTGGCTGGGAAGCCATCATCGACTCCGGGGTTTTCGCGGGATCGAGCTGGGTACCGACAGGAAATAATGTCGGTCTTGCCGCGGTCGGTTTCATTGTTGGCAACCTGGCCGTTGGTATAGGCACGCTCGGCCAGCCGCATCTGCTGAACCGCTTCATGGCACTGCGGGACGACCGCGCGCTCAGAACGGCCCAGTGGCTGGCCATTGGCTGGATCACTCTCATTTTTTCCTGCATGTTCGCACTCGGCCTGATGGGCAGAATCCTGGTCCCCGATCTGGCAGACCCCGAGTCACTGTTTTTCCAGCTGTCCAGCCAACTGCTCTCGCCGGTGTTGGCCGCGATGCTGCTCGCGGCCGTGCTGTCTGCCATTATGTCTACCGCCGACAGCATGCTCTTGGTAGTCGCGTCCACCATATCCCATGACCTCAAACTGCAGCGTCTGCTGCCCGGGCGCGAGCTGCTGCTTTCGCGACTGTCGATGACGGCGGTGGCGACACTGGCGGTACTGGTTGCCCTCTACCTGCCAGCGACGATTTTTGAGCGGGTGCTGTTTGCCTGGATTGCCATAGGGTCGGCATTCGGACCGACAGTTCTCGCGCGGCTTGGGGGACTGCCGTTGGCTACCCGCACGGTGGCACACTCGATTGTTACCGGCTTCGTGCTCGCAGTAGCGCTTTACCTGCTTCCCAACACACCCGGCGACTGGGCGGAAAGGCTCATTCCTTTCTGTGCCGCCAGTGCAGTTCTTCTAGTGCCTCTGGCTTTACGGCGATTCTCACCAAAATTTCGCACAGTACCCACCAGCGACCAGACGCCATAGCCTCGGATGCCCCAATCACCGGTGCGCACAAACGAAAAAGCCGTGCTTATAAGCACGGCTTTTTCGCAAGCGGGTGAGGCCCGTTTGACGTGAGTCAGACCTCTTCAGGTTTCGTCGTGGTCTCCGCCGCCACAGGTCGCCGGGTAGGCGCGACCAGCGGCACGGTATCCAGCGCCCACTTGAAGTGGGGATTGGTGCGGCGCGCCGGGGATGGAATCGTAAATACTTTCTCTCCCTCAAACGGCTTCATGGCCTTGGTATCGATCTTCCAGCCTTTTTCCTCAATATGCTTCCTGCGAATCATACGCCAGGCACTCATGAACTTGTCCTGCTCCACAGACACTTCATGCTCGAGGGACTCCGGCAAGTAATTCGGCGACAGTTCCGAAACGATAGCGCCGTCCTCCCCGAAAACTTTGCTGGTTCGCTTCTTCGAACCTTTGTCGAATATCGGCCACTTGAAGAAATTACGCACTTGCACGGCAAAGGAACGGGTGGTGTTCTCGTCGACGGGGGTATTGGCATCGAAAATGATCATCTCCATCCAGGAGTTCACCTTGATGTGCAGGCGGACACAGTGCCCCGGCAGGTAAAAAGCCGGCGTCACATAAGTGGCCTGTTTATCGCGGCGAAACAGTTTCATCAGACCAAAGTTGCCCTGCAACTGGGGGGGATACAGAACGTTGTCGGAGGAACCCCAGTACTCACCGCGATCCACTTTCAGGATCTGGTTCTTGTCCGCCATTTCCTTATAGCCAAAACCGGGGTGTACAAAAGACGTATGGGCGATATCGATACCGTTCTCAAGTACACGATCCACGGACCCCTGCCAGTTGTACTCAACCTCTACGGCGCGCCAGGTCTGCTTATCGTCATATTCTGGAAAATCTGGAATGGGGTAGCGCTCCTCCTCAGGAAGATCCCCCATAAACACCCAGATCATGCCGTAGCGCTCCTGCGTGGGATAGGCATCGATGCGCGCCCGCTCCGGGATAGGCGCACCCTCTCCCCGGGATGGAATGAATTGCACTTTCCCTTCGGCGTCGAACTCCCAGCCGTGATAGGGGCAGGCCACACAATCGCGCTCGGTGGTCCAGCCCTTGGAGAGTGATCCGCCGCGATGGATACACACATCGCTCAGGCAGTTCACCTTGCCACTTTTGTCGCGAAACAGAACGAAGTTCTGTCCGAGCATTTTGACGCGGACGGGCTTATCCTTTACCGCTTTGGACCACTCTGCTACATACCACAGGTTCGTCAGCATGATTTCCATCCCAGTGTGTTATTGATCTGTACTGTTTACGCATTTGCGCTCCAGCGAGATCACTCTTGTTATCGTTGTGTTTGTTTTTTCCGTCAGATTTCCTGCCCTAACGGCAGCAGGCTCTGGTTGTGCTCACCCAACTTCGGCAAGCCGGTGTTCACTTGGGCCGGCTCGTGCAAATATTTAATGGGCACCCCCAGGTGACGGTTACCCTCATCATCCTCGAAAACCATCCGCCGCTGCCACAGGTGCTCTTCGTCCAGCGCCTCGTGCAACAGGCGCACCGGTGACCAGCACACATCGAGATCTTCAAACCATTCAGTCCATTGCGCCAGCGTGCGCAGGGAAAACTCGTGCTGCAGAAACTCGATCGCCTCCTGTTGCTCGCCGGGCGGACGCGCACAGGTTGACGCCAATTCGGGTCGCCCCAGCTTGCGGAAAAGATTCTCCGCGAACTTCACTTCGCTGCCACCGAGGGTCAAATGCCGACCATCCGCAGTGCGATAAATACGATACATCGCATTGCCTCCCCACGAGCGCTCCCGCTTGACCACCGGCGAGCGCCCCTCGGCAAATACCGGACCAAGGGCGTTCGGCAGCCAGGCCACGAGGCTGTCCTGCATGGAAATATCCAGATAGTCACCCTGCCCGGTATCCCTGCGCCGCAACAGCGCCATTAGTATGCCCGAAAGCGCCATCAGAGACGCGGCCATATCCGCGACCGGCATCGCAGGAGAACAGGGTTCACCATCCGCCCCCTCATTCAGGAACACGGTTCCTGAATCTGCCTGAATACTGAGATCATGTGCGGGTTTCTGATTCTTGGGGCCGGACTGGCCGAACGCGGAGATTGAGCAGTAGACCAGACGCGGGTTGCGGGCACTGAGCGTGGCGTAGTCCAGCCCCAAACGGGCCATCGCGCCCGGACGGAAGCCCTCGACAAATACATCGGCGCTGTCGATGAGCTTCAGCAGCTGCTGTTTCTGCTGCTCGTCCTTGAGGTTGAGACAGAGGCTTTTTTTCCCGCGATGAGTATTGCGGAACCAAACCGCTTCGCCATTTTTACGCAATCCGATACGGCGCGCCGGCTCACCGGCGGGCGGCTCCACCTTGATCACCTCCGCCCCGTGGTCCGCCATCATCATGGTCAGGTGCGGTCCCGGCAAAAACAGCGAGAGGTCAACAACACGTATGCCTTGCAGTTTCATTGGGCGGATTGCCTCCGGTCAGAACAAGGTAATGCCCGGCTCAGATAACCTGCCCGCTTCTCCACGCTGCAATGTCTTCAGCGGAATAACCGAGCCCGAGCAACAGCTCCTCGCTGTCTGCGCCGAGGGCAGAGCAGCCGGTTCCTGTGGGCCTGTTTCCATCGAATTTTAACGGGCTTGCCAGCAGCCTGAATTGACTATTGTCAACATGTGGCAGCGACTGCAGCAGACCGGTTTGCGCCAACCAGGGGTTGTCCATGGCCTGGGCAAAAGTGTTCACCGGAGCCAGTGGCAGGCGACCGGCAAATACCGCCATCCAATGGGCATTGGGTTGCGAGGAGAACTCCGTATCCAGGATTTCCGTCAGTGTCTCACGATACTGGCGGCGCGCCGCCACCGTGGCAAATCGCACGTCCGCCAACAGGTCGGGACGCCCCAGCCCCTCCACCAGGACCTGCCAGAATTTCTCGGTCATGGCCATGACAAACACCCAGCCATCGGCACTGCGGTAAATCTGGCAGGGAACCGTTGACGGGTGACCCGAACGCGGCACGCGCCCAGTCTCGTGGCCTCGATTCAGGTACCAGGTGGCGGGATAGGTAAGTTGAGTCGCCGCCACATCGAACAGGCTGACGTCCACGTCGCGCCCGGTGCCACCGCGCAGCACACCGACCAGGACACCGAGCACCGCCATGGCAAGGGTCACCCCGCTCATGAAATCCACCATCGACAGACCGAAGCGCGCGGGCGGAGACCCCGGCTCTCCGGTCAAGTCCATGAACCCCATCTCGGCCTGCATCAGATAGTCGTATCCGGGCCATCCGGCGCGGTCGTTGTCGCGACCATAAGCGGAGAGATGCCCGCAGATGATCTCTCGCTTGACGCCCCCCAGGCTGTCGTAATCCAGCCCCAGCTTAGCCGGCTGGTCACCGCGCAGATTGTTCATCACGATATCGGCGCTCTGCACCAGGCGCTCGAAAATCTTGCGCCCTTCCGGACTCTTCAGGTCCAGCGTCAGGCTCTTTTTGCTGCGATTGAAGGTCTGGAAAAAATCGCTGTCATTATCCCCCAGGAAATAGGGGCCGGACTGTCGGGCCACATCGCCGCCGGTGGCGGGATTTTCGATCTTGATGACCTCGGCCCCCATGTCCGCAAGCTGCATCGAACCGAAAGGACCGGCCCCATACTGCTCCACGGCGATCACCCGGATGCCCGCCAGTGGTTTGTTATGCATTACAGAGCCGCCTCGCGGGCCGCCAACTGTTTGGCGATGATGATGCGTTGCATTTCGTTGGTGCCCTCGCCCACGCACATCAGCATGGCGTCGCGGTAGTAGCGCTCGATTTCATACTCGGTGGAAAAACCGTAACCACCGAAAATTCGCATGGCCTCCTGGGCGCAGAACACTCCGGCCTCACTGGCAAAATACTTGGCCATGCCCGCTTCCATGTCGCAGCGCTGGCCGCTGTCGTACATACGCGCCGCCTGCTCCACCAGCAGCTTTGCCGCCTCGACTTTCGCCGCCATCTCCCCCAGCTTTAGCTGGATGGCCTGGTGCTGAATGATCGGCTTGCCAAAGGTTTCCCGCTCGGAGGCATAGCGCACCGCCAGTTTCAGGGCACCCTGGGCGATGCCGGCACCGCGCGCGGCGACGTTGATACGACCGAGTTCCAGTCCGCCGACCGCCATATGGAATCCGCGACCTTCCTCGCCACCGACCAGATCATCGGCGGACACGCGGAAATCCTCAAACACTACCTCCGCCGTGTCGATGGCGCGATAGCAGGTTTTCTTGATTTTGTTGACGGTAATACCCGGCAGCAGATTGCCCGCGTCATCCTTGGTGCGAATAGCAAACATGGACATACCGCGGTGACGGGGTTCCGCATTGGGGTCAGTTTTCACCAGCAAGCCCAGACAGTTGCCATTCATCGCATTGGTGATCCACATCTTGCTGCCGTTGATCACGTACTCATCACCATCGCGCTTGGCCACACAGCGGATCGCCTGCAGGTCGGAGCCGGCATTGGGTTCCGTCAAGGCGATGCCGCCGCGCAGGGCTCCCTCCGCCATCAACGGCAAAAAGCGCTGTTTCTGCTCTTCGGTACCGAAGCGTTCGATCGCCGCCGCCATGATCAGATGGGAGTTGAAAATACCACCGGGCGCCATCCACACTGCGGAAATTTTCTGCACGATGCGCGCGTAGGTAGTGGCCGACAGCGCCAGTCCGCCATAATTTTCACCGATGGTGGCACCAAACAGTCCGAGGGACTTCATGGTTTCCACCAGCTCGTGGGGATACTCGTCGGCGAGATCCTTTTCCCGCGCGATCGGTGCCACTTCGTTCGCCACGAAGCGGTCTATGGTATCGAGAATCGCGGCCTCGTCTTCTGCAGTCCAGCCCATTATTACTGTCTCCTGTTACTACTTGCCCGGAATCAATAATTCACTTTGTCTTCCATTTCGGCGCCGCGTTTCCACACCAGCACCTTGCGTACGAACGAGCACACTTCGGTGCCGTCCTGCTTGATACCGCGGGTACGCACGGTAACGATGCCCTGGTTCGGGCGCGACTTGGACTCGCGCTTGTCCAGCACTTCCGATTCCGCGTAGAGGGTATCTCCCACGAACAGCGGCGCAGTCAGCCGAATGTCATCCCATCCCAGGTTGGCGATGGCCTTCTGGCTGATATCCGTCACACTCATACCGACCATCAACGCCACGGTGAATGGACTGCACACCAGCGGTTTGCCAAATTCCGTACCCTCCGCATATACCTTGTCAAAGTGCGCGGGATGGGTATTCATGGTCAGCAGCGTGAACCAGGTATTGTCGGTTTCGGTGATGGTGCGCCCTGGGCGGTGCTCGTAGATGTCGCCCACTTTGAAATCGTCAAAAAAGCGTCCGAACGTTTCACGGTAGCGGTTTTCACCAACCTGTTTTACTTCTCCAGCCATAGCTAAGATTCCACTGCGGTTTACACAAATTCTTTTTCGGCATGCACGCGCGCAATCAGCTTGCGCGCGCTGTCCACGATGGGTTGATCCACCATGCGTCCATCCACGACAACAGCACCGCCCTGTGCCTGCTCAAATACGCGTACGATTTCCTGCGCCTTTCGCAGCGCTTCCGGCGTCGGCGAAAAGCCGCGGTGAATCCCCTCTATCTGCGCTGGATGAATCGCGGCCTTGGCAGAAAAACCCAGTGCGGCCACACGGCGTGCTTCACTCTCGATCCCCTGTACATCGCGCACATCCAGAAAAGGCACATCGATGACCGGCAGCCGGTACGCTGCGGCGGTCAACACCATTTGCGAACGCGCCCACAGCAAGGGCTCCCACGCGAAATCGGCACCCACCTGCGCGGCGAAATCACCACCGCCAAACATCACGGCGTCCAGTGCGCTGTCGCGGCAGATAGACTCCAACCCAAGCAGGCCGGACGCACTTTCGATCAACGCGATCCAACCGACCGGCTGCCCCAGCAGACTCGCTGCGGTTGCCACCTCCGCGGCATTTTCCGTTTTTGCCAGCATCAGTCGCGCGGGCAGGCGGCCCCGGGAAAGCGCGTACAGATCCGCCCTGCCCTCGTCGCTGCTGACCGCACTGACGCGAACCACCAGCCGCTCTAGCACCGGCAGATCACAGCGCGCGAGAAAATCACATACGGCCGTGCGGGCGTCCGCTTTCTGGGCCAACGGCACCGCATCTTCGAGATCGATGCACACCAGGTCGGCACCGCTATCCAGCGCCTTCTCAAACCGGTCGGGGCGATGTCCCGGTACGAACAACAGGCTGCGTGCGTTAAGCATCAGACGTACTCCCAACCGCGCAGTGGTTCGCGCACCTGAGTGGCCGGGACCTGGGCAGCAAAGGCTTCGGCGATGGCGGCGCGAGTGGTAAACCAGACCCCGTCCTGGCCCTTGGCATAGCGCAGGAATTCTTCCAGTGCGCCGATACGTCCCGGGCGGCCGATAATCCGCAGGTGCAGGCCGAGGGACATCATGCGCGTGCGGCTGCCCCCCTCTGCCAGCAGGGTATCGAGGGTTCGGCAGGCATAATCGAGCCATGCCTGCGGCGTCAGCGACGGCGCGGTCCAGAATTTCATATCGTTGGAGTCGATGGCATATGGCAGGACCAGCATGGGCTTGTCGGAACCCTGCACCGGCGCCCAGAACGGCTCATCCGCGCTGTAGTCGTCCATGTGGTAATCAAAGCCCTCCTCCTGCAACAGCCGCCGGGTGTTGTCGGTGTGCAGGTAGCGGCTCAGCCAGCCACGGGGGCGCTGCCCGGTGGTATTGGCAATCGACGCAATGGCATCGCGAATGAATTTCCGCTCCGCGTCTTCATCCATACCGAACTGGTGCTGCCAGCGGTAGCCATGACTGCACACCTCGTGCTCGCCCTCGGCAATAAAACGTGCGATTTGCGGGGCACGCTCCAGGGCCAGCGCCGCCGCGCAGAAAGTGGCCGGCACCTGATAGCGCTGCAGCAGCGCCTGAATACGCGGCCAGCCCTCGCGGATGCCATATTCGTAATTGCTCTCGTTGGCGTGCGCGCGGATTGGCTTGCGCGGCGCCACCCCCAGCTCGTCCACCGGCTCCGGACCGCGGTCGCCGTCGAGGAGCGTGCTCTCGGAGCCCTCCTCCACATTCACCACAATCGAAAGTGCGAGCCGGGCATCCCCCGGCCACAAAACCTTGCTGTTCATGCCCGACAGTACCTGGTTACCCACTCAGTGATACTCCTCACCGCCGGAGACATTCATCGCCTCACCGGTGATATAAGACGCCTCATCGGAGCACAGGAACGCACACGCCTTGGCCACATCTTCCTGCAGCCCGGGCCGCCCAAGGGGAATGCGCGCGCGCATATCGTCCATATAGCGCTCGTAGCCCTTGCCCGTGACCTCAGAGAAATGCGTGTTCTGCCAGGCACCCAGCCCGGTGGTCACATGGTTCGGACAGAGGGTGTTGACGGTAATTCCGGCCGGCCCGAGTTCCTGCGCCGCCGAGCGAGTCAGACCCACCATGCCGTGCTTGGACGCGGTATAGGCCGCGGCATGGGCGAAACCGGACTTGGACGCCTGACTGCCGATGTTGATGATGCGGCCGCCGCGTCCCTGCCGCAGCATAATCTCGGCCGCGTACTTGATACCCAGGAAGGCGCCGCGCAGGTTCACCCCGAGCACCGCGTCCCATTTGTCCGCAGCCATGTCCACAATCGGCGCCATCAGATAACCGATGCCCGCGTTGTTGATCCAGATGTCCAGGCTGCCGAAATGCCCAAGAGCAAATTCGGCCGCCGCGTGTACTTCCTGAGGCTCGAGAACATTGCAGACACAGGTGGCCACATCGCCGCCCGCGGCGCGGATCTCCGCAGCGATCTCCTCCATCTCGGCGCTGGTCCCCACCGCCTGTTCCGGCATGTGCTCGCCGGCCGCGTGGCCGATATCGGTCAATACCACTTTCACGCCTTCCGCCGCCAGGCGTCTGGCCATCGCCTCTCCCAACCCCTCTCGGCGGCCGGCGCCGGTAATCACCGCTACCTTGCCTGCCAGTTCCGGATACTTTCCCTGCGCGTATGTCATGGTTTGCCTCCTGGTCACAGCCCGGCTCAGATGGATTCGGTCAGGATAAACTGCGGGTTGTCCGCAAGCTGCTGAAACTCCGCGGCGACCTTTTGCATGGTCTCGCTGGAGACATCCGCGCCCAACTGCTGCATGTCTTTTACCACCAGAAGCTCCACGTACTGGTAGGGCGCTGGCGCATCCGACCCCAACAGGCCGGTGGTGCGCAGTACAGAAAACTGGTCGACGGCGTCGAGCTTGCGCACGGTGGGCAGGTCGGTCGTCCTCGCCCACTCCTCGTAATCAGAGGGGCTAACGCCCGGCTTGAGGTTGAACAGCACAACGATAGTGGTAGTCACGGTAGCGCCTCCGCCTGATGATCTATGGTTTGACCATCCTATTCTTGAGCTAATGTTATGTCAATATAACATTTAGATCATGTGCCAGACAGCGGTAGCCGGGGCGAAATCGGCGAGGGATCAGAGGCCGTGCGCACCGACAGGCGCGCACGGGAACAAAGGACTTGAGGGGCGTCGGGGTGCGAATCAGGCTTTAGCGGATAGCCCCTCGATAAAGGCGTGGTAGGCAATACGCACTTCGTGTAGCACCTCCCGTACCGGGGCAACGCTATTGACCCACGCCCACCAGGCCGCCAGACGGGGGTATTCGTCCAGTGGATCGTCAATGCCCACCAGCGGCGAGAGCTCGTGCAGGTACAGTAGCGTGGGTGCCAGCGCGACATCCCCCAGGTGCAGCGGGCGCTCGCCCTCCCCAAAACTCGCCAACAACCGCTCCCCTTTTGCCAGTTCTCCGCGCAGGCCCTGGGCAATGCTGGCCGTTTCACCGGCGGCCCCCATGGCGGCACGGAACAGCGGGAACAGCGCATTCACAGCCAGGTGCAGGTCCGCATAACGCCCGAGCATACGCATCTGTGCACGCTCCAGGGCATCCGCCGGAACCAGCGCACGGCCGCCTTCGCCACCATTCCCCGCATTGACCTCCGCCAGGTACTCCATGATCGCCCAGCTTTCCGCAATGGTCTCACCACTGTCGAGCTCCAACACCGGCACTTTGCCCAGGGGAAAGCGCTGCATAAACGCGTCAGTGCGCAGAGGCACCGGCGGCGCCAATACCTCCACAGGCAGGTTTTGCAGGCGAATCTGGATCCGCACCCGTGCGGCATAAGGGGAATGAGGCAGGTTGTACAATTTCACAGCAATTCTCCCGCTATCAGTAGATCAGGTGCAGGCCGTAGGCGGCATTCGCCAGCAGCCCCACCCAGATCAGGTAAACAAACGGCCGGCAGGATGCAATGGAACGGCTGATAGTGCGGTTCACGGAATCACTGTCGTCGCCAGACATCAGGCGCCCCCAGGCCGCACCGAAGGTTTTCAGCCGCATCCGGATCATCAGTCCGCACAGCACCAGCAGCGCAAAGATTCCAAGCTTGATGGCGAGCCAATCGGAAGGGAGGATCACATTGGTGACCAGCGCATAGCCCGCAAGCCCCAGCAGCACGATGATGATGCCCACCCGCAGATAGAAATCAAAGCGGGTGAGCACCGGTACAAACGCTTTGCCGTGGGCAAAATGCAGGGTGGCCACCAGCAGCAGCCAACCCAGACATAAAGCCCAGGCCAGCCACAGCCATACCGTCGGCACCAGCATCTGACCGCTCATGTGCGCCAGCTGCAGTCCCAGCGGAAGAATCAGCGGCATACAAAAACGGGGCCCCTGGTCACACCCCATCATGATAGTGAGCGCAGTGCTGCGCGCCTGTGGCGACAGGTCGGAACGGGTTACATAGCGGCTCGCATAAAAGGTGCCGAGATCCCCTCCCAGCCAGTAGACAAAGCACAGGTTGTGCAACAACTTTACAAACAGATACGCACTCATACTGGTCAATTCTTTTTAGTTGAGGTAACAATATCGTTAAAACAATAACGGCAAACGCCATCCTCACACCAGCCGCTCGACGACATTGGTCTCAAGTGGAGATTGCCGCAATAGATATATTGTTATACTTTTATAACAACAATTACAATTAAAATAACAATCCCATCCAGTCACTGCCCGGGAGCAGCCAATGGAAACCACAAGCAAAACGGCCAAAGAACTCTACCTGGAAATCAAGGCGAACCCCGCGCGCAAGCGCTTCGGGTTCGGACGCAAGGCGGTGCTGGTCAATATCGACCCGCAGAAAGCCTACACTCGCACCGACCTGTTTAAGACTGCCTACGAAACCGACCCCAACCAGTTGCACTACATCAACGAGCTGGCCAAAAGCTTTCGCGCCAAGGGCTGGCCGGTGGTCTGGACCCATGTCGCGTACATGGATTCCGGCGAAGACGCCGGTATCTGGGGCACCCGCACCGACACTCCCGACTCGCTGCAGAATATCAAGTTCGATTCCACTCGCAGCGAATTCGATGACCGCCTGGAAATCGATCCCAAGCGCGATGTCATTTACTGCAAGAAAATGCCCAGTGCATTTTTTGAAACCCAGCTGCAGTCCCTGCTGGTGTGGCACCAGGTGGACACCGTCATCCTGACCGGCGGTTCTACTTCGGGTTGCATTCGCGCCACCGCGGTGGACAGCCTCTCCCGCGGCTATCGCACCATCGTTCCCGAGGAATGCGTGGCCGATAAACACGAGAGCTACCACTACGCCAACCTGACCGACCTCTCGCTGAAATACGCCGACGTGGTCGATTTGGCCGAGGTCTTCCAGTGGCTGGAGCGTGGCGAGTGATGACGGCCGAACACAAAGAAAAGCAACAGAAATCCGATCCCGGTTTCTACGACTACTGGCCCTATCACCAGCGGCCCAAATTGACCTGGCCGAACGGCGCAAAGGTCGCCTTCTGGGTCGCACCCAACATCGAGTTTTACGAATTGCATCCGCCGGCCAACCCGCACCGCAAGGCCTGGCCGCAACCCAATCCCGCGGTACCCGGTTACAGCATCCGTGATTACGGCAATCGCGTCGGCCATATGCGCCAGATGGCCGTACTGGACAAGTACGGTGTGCGCGGTTCCATTTCCCTGTCCACGGCGTTGTGCGACCACCATCCGGAAATCATCGAACTGTGCCGCGAGCGCAACTGGGAATTTTTCAGTCACGGGATATACAACACGCGCTACACCTACGGCATGTCCGCCGAGCAGGAGCGCGAGATGATCCGCGACTCCATGGAAAGTATTTATCGCCATACCGGCCAGAAGTGTGCCGGCTACCTGGCGCCCGCCCTGTCCCACTCGGAAGAAACGCTCGACCTGTTTGCCGAAGTGGGCACTGAGCTGTTCGGAAACGAGGCCGGTTTTTATACTTGTGACCTGTTCCACGATGACCAGCCCACGCCAATCAAACTGCGCAGTGGTAAACGATTCGTATCGGTGCCCTACTCGCTGGAAATGAACGACACCATCGCCTATGTGGTGAACAAGGTGGAACCGCGCCGCTACGGCCAGATGCTGAAAGACAATTTCGACCGTTTGTATCAGGAGGGGGCCGAGAGCGGCACCGTCATGTGCATTCCCACCCACAACTATCAGGTGAGCTGCCCGCACCGGTTGCGCGCGTTCGAGGAGGCTCTCGAATACATCACCGGGCACTCCGGCGTCTGGGTGACCACCGGCCGTGAAATTGCCGACTATTACCTGCAGCACTACTACGACACCGCGCGTGCGGATATTCAGGCCAAGAGCGCTTCCGCCCCCTCGCCATCGCCCAATGCAAAGGTAGCCACGCCATGAGCAAACAGAAAAATCTGGGGCCGGAACACCTGCAGTACCCCGAACGCCATTACGGCATGGACCACAACCATTATGACTGGCAGATGCTCAGCGAGCGGCCACCGGTAAAATGGAACGAGGGCAAACTCGCCTTGTGGGTGAATGTGAGCCTGCAGTTTTTCCCGCTCAACCAGCGCGGCTTTCCCTTCCCCCCAGCGGGCGGCATGACCATGCCCTACCCGGACCTGCGCCATTTTTCCCTGCGGGATTACGGCAACCGAGTGGGTGTGTACCGGGTATTGCGTGCACTGGATCGATACGGGGTGCGCCCGACGTTCGCGGTCAACGGCGAACTGGCACAGCGCACGCCCTACTTGATGGACCTGCTGCGCGAGCGCGGTGATGAAATTATTGCGCACGGCTGGAACATGGACAGCCCGCACTATGGTGGCCAGCCCCGCGACGAAGAGGCGCAGCTGATTGCAAGAACGCTGGATACACTGCGCGCGGCGACCGGCCAGGAAGTAACTGGCTGGCTAAGCCCCGGCAAGATCCACAGCGAAAACACCCCAGCACTGCTGGCCGCACACGGCGTGGAATATTTCTGCGACTGGGTCAACGATGACATGCCCTACCGCTTCCGCACAGACAGCGGCGAGCTCTGGGCCATGCCGCTCTCCACCGAACTGGAAGACCAGTTCATTTTGCGCAACAACCTGCACTCGGAAACCTCCTATGCGGAGCAGATTGAAGATGCCTGCCGTTTCCTGCTCGCGGAAGCGCGAGCACAGGGTGGGCGCATCCTCGCATTGAACATCCACCCATGGATGCTGGGGCAACCGCACCGAATCGGTTATCTGGAGCGCATTCTGGAATTCGTCACTGCGCAGCACGGCGTGTTCAGCGCACCGGCAGACGCCCTGCTAAAACAGTGCAAGCAGTCCGAGTGTGAGCCCGCCTGAGGCGCGGCTGGTATTTGACATAGAATGATATATCATTATGCGCTTTCCACCCGCTGAAGGACGTAATGCTATGGATGCCGTAAACACACTGTTCAGCAAGCAACAGCTGGAATCGCTCAGCGAAGAGTCGCACGCGCCGCTCTACTACCAGCTGTATGCCCTGCTGAAAAATGCGATTCTGAACGGAACCCTGGAGCGCGGCGACCAGATGCCCACCGAGCTTCAGCTGGCCGAGGCCTTCGGTGTTTCCCGCATTACCGCCAAACGCGCCATGGATGAACTGGCAGGCGAGAGCCTGGTGGAGCGTCGTCGCGGCAAGGGCACCCATGTTACCTATGAATACAAGCAGCAGCCGGTTAAAGCGCCCTTAGTAGGCATGCTGCAGGAAATCGAAAGTATGGCGCGGCACTCAGACGTGGGAGTGCGCACCTGCGAGATGCTGCAGCCACCAGCGGAGATTCGCGAAGAACTGGGGCTCGGCACTGGTGAAACCGCCCTGCTGCTGGAGCGTACCCGCTCCCGCGATGGCGCACCTTTCGGTTACTACGTCAGCTGGACCGCAGGACTGACTGGCAAGGTCTCCGCCAGGCAATTTGCCAAAACACCACGCCTGGAAATTTTCCGCAAACAGGGGCTGGAAATCACACACGTTACCCAGACACTGAGCGCCGAAGCCGCCACCAGTGAGAGCGCGCGCGAACTGGCCACCACCATTGGGGCACCGCTGCTCAGCCTGACCCGCCGCTCCTACAGCAGGGTCAACGGCAAGGAACAACTGGTGGATCTGATGCACGTGGTTTATCACCCGGACCGCTTCAAATACCAGATGGACCTGAAGGCCGAAGACATCTGACCCCGGTCAGGTTTCCGCGCTAATTGCATCCGTTGCCGGGACCATGGGGTGAGGCCAGAGTGCCTCCCCCGGCCAGCATCCCTGCAGGTTTTCAAGCTGTACAACCCATTCACTCCGCCCCTGCTGCCAGCGATATTCCCGTAACAGGCCGTTGGCCATGCCATAGATCGCGCCGCGATCGTACTGGCCGCCGACATACTCGTAGCAGTCCAGTATTTCCCCACCTTTCCGTGCGCACACCGCTTCCAGGAAACGCACTCGACGCTGCGAAAACTCCGGCACAAACAGCTTCCGTGGCTGCGATGGATCGTGAATCCAGGGCACCAGAACCTGCGCTTCGGCATTCTCCTGCACAGCCAGCGCGCCCAGCAGCTGCCCGGCGAAAATACGCAACAAAGGAAAATACAGCGCGCGCCCAACGGCAACACGTCGAGTGGACATTCCGGTGGCGCGATAAAGATAGCGACCGCTTGCAGGAGCGCTTTCTTCGGCCCGATAACTGGAGGCGGCAATTGTTTTCTGGCGATCGACGTCATGCCAGCGCAACACGCACTGTTTGATCCGCCCTTCACCAATCAGCGCACGGGCCGAAATCACGGCCGATAGCGCCGGAATCTCGCGCGTACTATGCAGTGCAAAGAGTTCGCCGACCTGGAAAAGCGACCAGCGCTCAAAAACCGGCACAGGAACCCCGTCGCACAGATAGGTATAGTCACCCTGAGCGATAGGTTGTACCGCTGCACAATCCCCCATCAACCCGCCTCTTTCACCGTGATCAACAATCGTTTGGTCGACTTGTGTGCGCGGCTGCGCAGCAGGTGCGTGTTGGCAGAGATCATTTTGTTGGCCGCCGCACGCGGGGCCAGAGAGGCAAGGGTCACCTCTCCGCGCTGCAGGGTTACCAGGGGATGGTTGATGTTGCCATCGAAGCGGCGCTCCTGCCACGGCTCCATCAGGGTAAACTCCCGTTCCAGACTTGCCACCATGCCCCCGCCCTTGCCTTTGACGGCGGCCAGACACACGCGATTTTCTGCAGCGCGCGCCGCCAACAGCAAGGGAAGATTTTCCCTGTGGCTCTCCACACCCAGCGCTTCCGCGCCCACCGGCATCAGCAGGCAATGTGCCCCACCCAGCGCTGCGATGCGCGCAAGCTCCGGATACCGGCAGTCATTCCCCGTCAAAATCGCAACTCGCCCCCAGGGCAAATCCAGTAACTGCAGCTCGCGGCCGGACGGCGGCAACCCCAGGTGACAGCGATGCAGTTGTGGCTGTGACAGGCGGCGACCATTACCGTCCAGCAAAACACCAAGGTGCTGCCAGCCGCTTTCAGCTTCTTCGATAATACTGGTACATACCTGGATATCCCTTTCCCGGCAAATTTCCAGCAACTGCGCTTCTGCTTCGCGGCAAAGCGCAGCGGTGCGCGACCAGTTTTTGGCTGCATCGCGCTGCGGGAAAACCGCCGGCAGCACGGCGAGCTGGATATTGTCCGGCAGTGCGCGCAACAGCGCGATGACCCGCTCGATCGCAGCCCCGCCTTCGCCCTGCGGATCCAGCAGGGCAATATCAATCCGCTCAGCCGCCTCTTCGGTGGGGTCTTCCGCGTCCATCTCGAGCCGCTGGTAGATCGCGGGACGCCGACGTGCCAGCGCCCCCAGGCTCGCCTGCAGGCGCGCTCCGCGCGCGGGGATTTCCGCAAGTACCACTTCTTCCTGCCCGCGCCTGCCGGCAATCACCGGCCGGCCATCGGGCCCGACCACCTGGCTCTCGCCAGCACCGTACAAAAGCGCTTGGGGAATTGCCGTCATCGCACTGACTTGCTGCAACTCCGCCTCCGGCACCAGCGGGCCGACCTTGTTCGCCGCCACCATAAACAGGCGATTTTCCGCCGCCCTGGCCCGCACGTGCAGGCTGGCCTCGTCAAACGCAAAAGAATTCAGAGAGTTACAGAGCAGGTCCGCCCCGGCCAGCGCCAGCCGTCTCGCGGGCTCAAAACTGATGCCGTCACGGCAGGCGATAAAGCCGATTTTGCCAAGCTCGGTCTCCACCAGTCCGCCGGCACACTTCGCTGGGCTGAAGAAATCGTTCTCGTGCCCCATCAAACTCTGCTTGTCCGCCTCGCCGAGCAGGGTTCCCTCAGGGCCATACAGCAGAGACGTCACCGTGATCAGCGGCCACTCGCGGCGCAGCGAAACATTGATCAGGATGTGGCTGCGGTAGCGGCGCGCGCGCTCGGCAATGGCTCCGAGAAAGGCGTCATCCAGTTCCACCGCGCAGTCCCACGCCTGCGCCCGATCGCGATACCAGGAAATGTGATTGCAGAATTCTGGCAGTACCATCAATTGCACACCGCCGGCCGCGGCGCGGTCAATCATGCGCAGGCAAGTACTGAGGTTGTGTGCGATATCGGTACCCGTGGCGAACTGCAGCGCGGCGATTCTTGGCATAGCTGACCCATCCGGTGATTGAGTGGAAAACCACAACAACATGAATTGTACTATTGTTATATCTTTATTACACTAGCCTCGACACAGCAAACGCGGCATCGGAAACTCGCAGCATGACAAACATCGTCATCACCGGCAGCACCAAAGGCATCGGCTTCGGCCTGGCGAAGGCATTCATCCAACGAGGCCACAAGGTCATCATCAGCGGGCGCAGTGACGACAGTGTCCGCGAGGCCCTGGAGCGGCTGCAAACGCCCGCCTGCAAATGCCAGGGATATGCCTGTGATACCGGTGACCGGCAACAGGTTGAAGCCCTGTGGCAGTATGGGCAGAACTCCCTCGGCGGTATCGATATCTGGGTAAACAACGCCGGCCTCGCCCGCACCGGCTGGTCAATTCTGGATATCCCACAGGATGAGATCGAGGCGATGGTGCACACCAACTTGATGGGCACGATCAACGGTTGCCGCGTGGCGGCCGCCGGCATGCGACAGCAGGGTCATGGAAAGATTTTCAATATGCTCGGTGGCGGCAGTGACGGCGAGTATTTCCCGGGTATGGGAATCTACGGCAGCACCAAACGCGGGCTGGACTACTTTACCGATGCCCTCGGCAAAGAATTGAAGAGTAGCGGCATACTGGTGGGCAAGATTCGCCCCGGCATGGTAGTAACCGAGGCCGCCATCCGCGACGCAAAGGCCAACCCGGAACGGTTTACCCGTTCGCGCAGGTTCATGAACAACCTGGTGGACCAGGTCGATACGGTTGCGACCTTTTTGGTCGAAAAAATGCTGAAGTGCAACAAGAGCGGCGAAAAAATCCGCTGGCTGACCGGTGGCAAAATGACGGCACGCCTGCTGGTGGGCATGGTCAAAAAGCGCGAAGACCAGTTCGCGCGCCACGGACTCTGAATACTCTGGGTAAATAATCAGAACAATAACCGGGAAGCATCCCCTACTGGCGAGGCGAACGACCATGGTGCAACCTAACTGGCTTGGCATCCAACTGGCTCCGGGTATTTCCCGCGGCAATTTCAACAGCTACCTGTTTGCCGTATTCATTTCGTCGGGTTATGCCGGCGCCCTGTCTGTGCTGCAGCCGGGACTTTTGCATGTTATGGGCATCGCGGCAGATACCCAGGCCATGCTCACGGGCTTCCTCAGTGCCCTGCAGGAGCTGGTGTTTATACTTCTACTGGGCACCGCGGGCGCGTTGTCCGATCGCATTGGACGCCGTCCGGTCTACGTATTCGGGCTTGCACTCACCGGGATCGGATTCGCGCTTTACCCCCACGCCAACTCCATTTCACAACTGGTTGCTTTCCGGCTGCTGGTCGCCGTCGGCAGCGCAGCCATGATCGGCATGATGGTGACGGTCGTGGCCGATTACGCAACCCAAGAGTCCCGCGGTCGCGCCAATGGTGTACAGGCGCTGATGGCGACCCTGGGCGCCTTCGTTCCTCCGGCACTGGCCAGCCTGCCGCGTGTATTCACCGGCCAAGGCTTCGATGAGCTGGCTGCGCAACAGTGGACCTTCGCCATCGGCGGCGCCCTCGGGCTGGTGGCTGCCGTCATTGCACTGGTGGGGCTCGCGCCGAAAATGCGCGACACCGCCAATGCCGCCAGAGAGTCCATCAAAAACACTCTGCGTGGCGGATTGCAGGCCGCGCGCGACCCCCAGACCGCACTGTCCTACGGAGCTGCGTTCATCTCGCGCGGCGATCTCGCGGTGACCGGAGCCTTTATCTCCCTGTGGTTGATACAGTACGGCACCCGTGAACTCGGACTCAGCGCGAGCGAGGCCATGTTCCAGCTGGCGGTCCCGCGGGTTCTGGCAACGGTTGCCGGCGCCCTGCTCGGGTCCATGCTGATGGGCGTGATCGCCGACCGCACGTCGCGCGTGACCGCCGTGGCCATGGCGTCCGGATTGGCAGCCGCAGTGTACGGTGCCGTCTTTCTGGTCTCAGACCCGACGGCCAATTGGGTCATCGGCCTGCTGTTTGTGATGGGTATCGCCGAGATCAGCGCCTTTGTCAGTAGCCAGGCGCTGGTGGGGCAGCAAGCGCCGGAAGCCTACCGCGGCGCAACCATCGGCTTCTTCGGGGTAGCCGGAGCCTTCGGCATCCTGCTCGGCACATCTGGCGGTGGTGTGTTGTTCGCAAAAATTTCGCCAAGTGCCCCATTTGTACTATTCGGCATACTCAATTTTGCGGTATTCCTGTGGAGCATGTGGCTTCGCAGTCGTCTCGACCAGGGAACCCCGACACCGACGCCGGTTCCAGAACACGTAATTTCAACCAGCCAATCGTGAGCTATGGACATGGAAAACGCACAAAACCTCACCAAAGAATTTGCCGCGCACCTGGGCGGCGATGACCATATCGACACCAGCGAGACCTTCGAGGCGGTGCTGGCGACCCGCGATGCCATTTGGGAGAAGATCCAGAACAGCCTTTCGCTGAAAGAGGACTTTCGCTGCGAAGACCTGCGCGCCTTCAACGACCTGAACGGTGAGCATGTCGGTCGTATGCGTACCTTTACCGGTGACGCCTCGCCGGTGGACTGGGTGATCCACTCCAATATCGGCACACCGCAGAAAACCTTTACCAACATCCACCTGACCATTTACATGGACGACAGTGTGGATGTTCCCCATCTGGGAATGGCGTTTGGCACACTGCCCGGAGCCTTTTTCTACATCGATCCGATGCCACGCTACGAACCACTGGCTTACCCGGATTACCTGCAGAAGTACCTCGCGCCGCTCAACAGCATTTACATGGAGCTGCAAGATGAACTGTTCGAGGCCGGTGTCAAACCGTTCAATGCCGCGATGCCGTTTATCCGCTCTTCGCTCTCTCCAGTAGCACTGGCCGGTGTGGTTCCGCTGGCATTTTATCGCAGCAAGGTCGAGCCCAAGATTTTTGCCTATGTCGATCACTGGCTGAGTCTGGTGCACGCGGCCAAGCCGGTGGAATCCGCGCAGGAACGCGCGCAACTGAAGCAACGCGACGAGCTTGTTCGCCGCAATATCGTCCACCTGGATCCGGCCAATCCGATCGCCGAGCGCCTCGTGGGCAAGCCCCTGGCCGACCGGCTGGTACGCATCCTGTGCGCCGAAGAACGCTCCTGATGGCGTCACACCCTCAGCACAAAGAGCCGCATCATGGGTGAACCACTGCATCGACTGCTGGCGAAAGACGCTGCACTCCCGGTACCCGGCATCTATGACGGGCTCAGCGCCCGGCTGGTGGAGCTAGCCGGCTTCGAGGCGGCGTTCCTGTCCGGTGCCTGCCTGTCGTTTGCGCGCTTCGGCCGTCCGGATATGGGGCTAGTCAGTGCCGCCGAAGTAGCGGAAACGGTGGCGGTGATCCGCGAGCGCACCGACCTCCCACTCATCGTGGATATGGATACCGGCTTCGGCAATGCCCTCAATGTCAGACGCACCGTCACCACCTTCGAACGCGCCGGAGCATCGGCGCTGCAGATGGAAGACCAGCTGATGCCAAAGCGCTGTGGACATATGCAGGGCAAGCAGGTGATCAGCAGCGGGGAAATGGTGGGCAAAATCCATGCGGCCCTGGACGCGCGGCGCAGTCGCGATACGCTGATCTTTGCGCGCACCGATGCCCTCGACGTACACGGGTTTGACGACGCCATGGAGCGGGCCGAACGCTACCTGGAAGCCGGCGCCGATGCCATTTTTATCGAGGCCCCGAAAACCGCCGAGCAGATGCGGATGATCGGCGCACAATTCGGTCACCGCACGCCGCTCATCCACAACCTGGTAGAGGGCGGTCATTCTCCGGTGCAGACATTGGAGGAGCTCCAGGCACTGCACTATCGCCTCGCCCTCTTCCCTGCCTCCCTGCTGCACCTGTTTATCCCGACTGCGCAGAACATGCTGGCTGAGTTGCGCCACAGTGGTCACCTCCAGGCCATGCGCAGCCAGATGATCGACCTCGCCGATGTCAACGGCCTGCTCGGTGCCGACGAACTGTTGGCGGCGAGCAGAGAATACCAATACGAATAAACGGTACCGATTTATGAACCGTGAATATCACTTGCCCGAACTCACCAATTTCATCGACGGGGCCTGTTCCGCACCGACCATCAACCGGGGGCAGTATCTCTGTGATGCCAACACCGGTGAACCGTTACAGGAACGGCGCAACAGCGACGACACGCAGGTATCCACGGCCCTGGAGGCAGCTGACCGCGTCCATCGCGAAGGTATCTGGGAGGCCATTCCCGCAGGGGAGCGCGCCACCCTGCTCGAAAATATCGCCGAAGAACTCGGCAGCGAGGAATACGCGGAGACCATCAGCACTGCCGACAGCCTCACCTCCGGTGCGGTGATCCGCACCACGCGCAAGATGGCGAACATACTGCCCCTGGTGTTTCGCGGCGCGGCCGCTTATCTGCGCCAGGGGCATCTGGATCGCAAGGTGCCAGGCCCCTGCGGAGCGGTGGAATACCTGCGACGCCCGTGGGGTCCGGCGCTGTTGATCGCGCCCTGGAATGGTCCCACCGCCATTGCTTCCCACAAGGTGGCAAGTGCGCTGGCCGCCGGCGCTCCATGTATTCTCAAACCCTCCGAATTTACTCCGCACTCGGCCATTATGATGGCGCGCGCCGCGCAGCGTGCCGGTCTGCCCGACGGCGTGTTCCAGCTGGTTCTCGGCGACCGCAGTGTGGGCGGCAAAATGGTGGAGGACCCGCGCATCAAGGCCGTCTCCTTTACCGGAGGCCTGGCCGGTGGGCGTGCCATTGCGCGCGCCTGCGCCGATGACTTTATCCCGACGCAGCTGGAGCTTGGCGGCAACAACCAACTGGTAGTGCTCGAAGATGCCGACCTGGATAAAGCCGCTACCGGTATTGTGTACGGTCTCACCAACCTCAATGGCCAGTGGTGCCGCGCATTGGGACGCCTGCTGGTCCACGAATCGGTCAAACACGCGCTGCTGGACAAGGTGCTGAGCCTGTTGTCCGGTTTCCGTCTCGGCCACTCCCTCGACGAATCGAGCGATATGGGCCCCTTGGTACACCGCGGTCATTTCGAACAGATACTGACAGACATCGAACGTCTGCAGTCGCATGGCGGCCAGCTACTTTCCTCCACCCCACTGCCCGACCTGCGCGGCAACTTCGTTGCGCCGACCCTGGTGGACGGCTGCCGACCGGACGACACCCGCGAGGAAATTTTCGGGCCGGTCGCGGCGGTGCACAGTTTCCGCGACGACAGCGAGGCACTGGCGCTGGCGAATGGCACTGACCTGGGGCTGGCAGGGTATGTGTACAGCGAGAACATAGAGCGGGCCTTCGCGTTTGCCCGGCGCATGCGCACAGGCGGAGTGAAGATCAACGGCTACAGCCTGCTCAGTATCGGGGAGGGAACGCCCCGCAGTGCCTGGGGGCTGTCGGGACTCGGCGAGGAAGGGCATGCCCAGTCCATCGAGTTTTTTACCGGGGCGCAAGTGATTGGGGTCTCACCACAGGATCCACTAGGGGGGCGCTGACGGCCCCCGCTCTCAAAGCGCTCGTATTCAATCCACCAGCGCGTTCAATCCACCAGCGCAATGTTTTCCAGCTGTTCCGGCTGTGCGATATCGATCACCGCCTTGGAAAACTTCGGCGGACCAAAACGCGGCACATGGCCGTTGGACAATCCCACCGGCTCTTTGGGTATACCGACGAAATTGCGATCCATTTTGCCATTGGCATTGTTATCATGATGCACGCTGATCGCATACTGGCCGTAAGGCAAGTTCAGATCCACCTCGAGCTTGCCGTCCTTGAGATTTTCAAGCGCCACCTCTTCCGCGAAAAACTTGGTCTCGCCGAGAAACGTGTCTTTTGAATCGTACACGGCGATATACAGCTTCCCCACCTGGGAATGGATGTTGGATACCGTCAGTTTCACATTGGCGGTCTCCGTATCAGCGATGGCCCTGCCACAGGTGAAAATTACAAACACACCAAGGCAAAAGCGGAGTAGTGGATTATTCATCGGTCAGCTCTCCTAAAAAACCGGAAACATTCCGGCACAGTTGATACGTGTATTCGACATACTCAGATGACTTCAGCTCCTTTCTCCAGCTGCAACCGGCGCCACGCATCTGCACGACCACCAGCAGTGGTGTCCAGCATGCCGCCGACCAGTTGACCCGCTGCCATCAATAGGGGCAGATCAATCCCGGTATCAAAGCCCATCTGCTCCAGCAGCATCACCACATCTTCACTGGCCACATTTCCAGTAGCGCCCGGCGCGAACGGGCAGCCGCCTATTCCCCCCACCGAACTGTCAAATTTGCGGATTCCCGTTTCGAGCGCGGCGTAAACATTTGCCAGCCCAAACGCACGGGTATCGTGAAAATGGCAGGCGAGGCGCTCGGTGCTGTACTCCCGCGCCAACGCACCCATCAAATTCCCAACCGCCATCGGCGTAGCCGCGCCGATGGTATCGGCGATGTTCACGTCCTGCGCGCCCATGGCGAACAGTCGGCCGGCAAGATCCAGCACCCTGCCCGGCTCGGTGGCGCCTTCGAACGGACAGTGCCAGGCCACGGCAATGCAGGTCACCACACGCACCCCATCCAATCGGGCCGCCGCGCAGATTTCGCGCGCCTGCGCCAGTGATTCCTCCACCGACATACGCACGTTGCGCTGATTCATCGTCTCGCTGGCGCACACCACCAGCACCACCGTCGTGGCACCGGCGCTGCGCGCCAGCTGATAGCCCTTGAGGTTCGGGACCAATACCTGGAAATCGATCCCCGCATCTACCGGCAGACCTGCCAGCACCGCATCGGTGCCAGCCATGGCCGGCACTGCCTTCGGGGATACAAAGGCCCCCGCTTCCACCGAGCGGACACCGGCGTTGATGAGCGCCTGAATCAACTGCACTCTCTGCGTCACCGTAAGCACCCTGGGCTGATTCTGCAAACCGTCCCTTGGGCCCACATCATTGATCAGTACTTTTTCCCGCATGACGTTTTCCCCTGTCACTTTACGCGGCGTCGCCGCTCTCCTTGAGCGCCTCGATATCGGTCTGGGCATAACCACACAGTTCGCTGAGGATCTGGTCGGTGTGCTGACCGATATGGGGCGCCGGCGAAAACGAGTCTTCATGCGTGCGCGACAGCTTGATCGGGTTGCCCGGTGCCTTGGTGGTTTTGCCATTAGGGTGAGCGATGTCCACCACCATATTGCGATGCAGTACCTGCGAATCGCTGAGGGCCCGCTCCAGATTGTTGATCGGCGCACAGGGAATCCGCTGCGCCTCGAGCTGCGCGAGCCAGGCGTCTGTCGTATCGGTGGCAAACACTTGCGCGAGCTTTGCGTCGATAAAATCCTTGTCCGCAAAGCGTCCGGGCTGCCCGTCGTATTTCGGGTCATCGAACTCGGGAACCTTCACCACCGGCTTCAGGTTCTGCCAGAAATTGTCGGTAATCACCGCGATGATGATGAACCCATCGGCAGTCGCGTAGCTGTTGTAGGGCACGTGCACGAAGTGTGCATTGCCGATGGGATACGGATTCTTGCCACTGAGGAAGAACATGGTGGCCATGTAGTTCAGCATGGAGACCTGACAATCCACCATGGAAATATCCACGTGCTGACCGCGACCGCTGCTGGCGCGCTCGGCAACGGCGGCGAGAATCCCCATAACCGCAAACATGCCACCACCGAGGTCGCCAATCGGAATACCTGCGCGCACCGGGTTGGCCGGATCGTCACCGGTAATCGACATACCGCCGCCATAGGCCTGGGCGACCTGGTCGAATGCCGGGCGCATGGCACCGGGGCCATCGGAACCGAAGCCGGACACACAGCAGGTGATGATGCGCGGGTTGATGTTACTCAGGGTGTCGTAATCGATGCCCAGCCGCTCCGGCACACCGGGACCAAAATTGCTGATCACCACATCCGCCTGCTTTACCAGATCGTAAAATACCTGGCGGCCGCGCTCACTTTTGAGGTTCAGTGCCACACTGCGCTTGTTGCGATTCAGCGTCAGGTAGTAAGCGCCAAAGCCGTCAATCGAATTTTCAGGGTCGTTGGCGAGCAGCTTGCGCGTGCCCTCCCCCGCCAGGGGCTCCACCTTGATCACATCCGCACCCAGGTCGGCGAGTATCATCGCGCCGTAGGGCCCGGACAGCATATGAGTCAGATCCAGTATTCGAATACCGCGCAGAGCCTTGTTCATTGGCCGCTCCTTCAAAATCAGCTATCGGGTGACAAATGGCCTATTGTTATAATATTAATCCTTTATCAGCGCTAGTGGTAGCTCTTAGCAACTGTTGCCGACCGATAAATTGGGGCGCCAAAAATAAAAAACCTGTGGCAGCACTGACTACCACAGGTCATAGCGATGATCGCACCAAAAATCAGATGGACTTGCCGGTCTCAGGATTCACCGGTGTCTTCCAGAACACATACATGAGGGCGAAATAGCCGACAAGAATCGCCGTTGCCGTCACTGGAAATTCGAGATAGAACACCCAGGGCTCCCGGAACAACTCCCACAATACCATCTGCTCTGGCAGGTACCAGAAGACACCACCCACGGCGATGGCGTAGCGAATTGCGAGGCCCGCCTCTTTCTGCTTGAACTGTTTGCCAATAATAATTGCAGACCAGATGGCAACTGCTGCAAAGGCGACATAGTTGCCGACATGATGCAGGCCGAGAATCCGCTCGTCGTTCACCACCAGCATCAGCGTGTACATAAACCAGTTGACGAAGAACAGCTCGGCCGCGGCCACCCGCGCATACTGCGGCTTGTAGCCCGCAGTGGGCTTGCCCGGCCGCAGGCCAAACAGTTTTCGCACCCACAGAATCAGGCGACAGCGCACATCCTTGTTCATTCCCATATAGATCATGAGCATGAAACAGAACAGTGTACTGCTCTGAAGAAAGACGTGCGCACCCATGAAGTACGGGCGCGGGATCGACTGATCACCAGCAAACAACGCAGCGAGATCTTCCTTCAACAGGTACTGGGATCCCGAGTCCGTCATGGCCAGGGCAAAATTGTTTTCTCCACCGATAAAGTGCAGGTACATTTCGAACCAGAATACCCAGATCAGAGATCCGCCCACAAAGCCCATCCAGGTGCCACGCACCTCATTCTGGTCCAGCCCCTTCCACACCAGCGCCAACCCCAGCAGGCCAACCACAAAGGCGACAGCATAAGAGACGGCCATTGGAATCCCGGCATAGATGAGGGTTACCAGGTAAATGTGGGCAATCATTTTTTCCAGCACGATCCAGGTAAGAGCCAAGAGCCCAAGGTAGGGCGCACCGTATATTCGGGACTTTGCGCTGGACGGAGTATCAATTGCGGCGACAGTCATTGCAGCTACCTCTTATTATTACTGCTGATTTTTTACTGCGGTTGGATTTATTTCAGGAACACCATGCAGGTAAATATCTGTCATGAAAGCTACCCGTCTTTGTATCGCTTAAATGCCCGCGACACAAGGTCGCGGGCATTCCTTTCAAGATCAGAACTTGTAGCTTACACGTAAGCCTGCTGTGCGAGGCTCCGGCAGAATAAGCTCGATCGTCTGAGGCGTTGTCGCACCACCCGGAAGGAATCCGTAATCGACGTTATTCAGTCCGAATTTAACCTTGTCGTCATCCAGCAGGTTGTTCACGTAGAACACCAGGTCCAGACTGTCGAAGCTCACACCGCCCTGGAAGTCCATCAGCCAGTAGGCTGGCAGCCAGGCATTGTTGCCCCGATCCAGATAGCGCTCTGATTCGTAGGTTCCCACCAGCTCGGTGAAGTAACCCGCACCGTTGGCAAACTCACCATCGTAACGAATGGACAATAGGCCAGCGTGCTTGGCGGAATTCAGGAACTGGGTACCGGAATAGTCCCCGTCCGCTGTCTGGGTCCACAACTTATCGAGAGTGCCCGCCCTGCCATGTTCCGCAATGGTAAAGTCGACAACTTCAGTGTCACTCAATACATAGTTGGCGACAAAGGTCCAATTCGCAGATGGACGATATATCGCGCTCAGCTCCATCCCCCGCAGTTCACTTTCACCCGCGTTGGCGACTGCAGCGTTACTCATGCCACTCTGCGGATCTGTAACAAAGTGGGAGATCTGCTGATTGGTGTAGTCGTACAGGTAGGCAGCACCATTCAGCTGCAGACGATTACTCAGGAGGTTGCTCTTGAAGCCAGCCTCGTACACCGAAAGCTCTTCCGGCTCGTATTCGCCAACGGAAATATCGCCATTGCCATCCGCTGTGGACATGCCACCAGGTTTGAAGCCTTCCGAATAGGAGGCGTATACCATCAGGCTGTCCATCGCCTGCCAGTCGAGGCCCACCCGCGGCACAAACGCGCTGTCTGTACGCGAATAGGTCTGGGCTTCGGGTTCTGTTGGCATGAATGTGACCGGATCAAGTACCGGCACACCCATTAAACCGTTGAATTGTGTGCTCAGCGGGATACTGCCGTACTTGATATCTTCCTCGAGATAGCGACCCTCGGCAGTCAAACGCCAGTTGTCCGTAAAGTTGTAATTGAGCGAGAAAGCCACAGAAACATGGTCAGTGTCGCGGCTCATGGGAATCGGCAGCGGCACAGGTGTTGTACGGTGATCCACCAGACCGAAACCGCCCATCCACTGATCCAGGTAAGCATCCCAGAATTCCTTGCTGACACCATCCCGCAGCCACCACTGCTGGTTCATCACCGTGTCCATGGACTCCGCCCAGTAGAGGGCACTCGCAAGCCAGTCCACTTTGCCGGCGGTACCGGTCAAACGGAATTCCTGACTGAGCTGCTCGACGTCAAAGCTGGTATCACTGTTGGAGTTCACACCGTACTGGGTGTATTCACCCGGAAACCCTGGGGGAACAAACATACCCGAGCCCGGGCCAAGTGATTCAACAGTGAAATTGGTGCGGTCAAAATCCGACTGGGTGCGGGAATCATTGTAGTTGACCCCTGTCAGCGACAGGAATTCAAACGCATCGGCTTTGTAATTCAACTCCAGTGAAGCGCGCGCACCGCGCACCTCGGTACCGGGAAAATCCTTACCGGTCAGCGGATTGGGTGAAAGGTCAATTTCACTTTCGTCTGCGCTCCCCAATTCCCCAACAAGAACTGCACCGCAGGCTGGCGTGCCCGGCGCGCTTACCATGTACTGATAGGCAGCAGTGGTAGCACAATCTGCAGCTGTGGTGCCGGTACCCGCTATCGCGCGCTTCTCGGCATTGGGACTTACGGAGCCCAGCAACGTGAAATCGTAGGGTGATGACCCGGTGTGCAGAATCGCCTGGCGCTGGACATTGGGACGCTGGGAATATTCAGCCTCGCTATATTCACCACGCATGTAGGCTGAGAACTTTTCCGTGGGCGTCCAGTTGACTGCGACCGCCACGCCGTCGGAATCGATTGTTCCCAAATCGCCCCCCGTGTTCGGGTTCTGGTAGTAGCCGTCAAATTCGGTCCTCGCCAGATTCAGTGACGCCGCGAGCACCCCCGGAACAATCGGCATGCTCCCACCCGCCTGCAACTTATTGTAACCGTGCTCGGTTAGGTCCATCGCCACACGGCTTTCCGCGGTATCACCCGGCCGCTTGGTGACATAATTCACCGCACCGGAAAAGGCGGAACGGCCATACACGGCACTCTGCGGCCCTTTGACGACTTCCACCCGCTCCAGATCAAACAGATCCAGATTGGGGCCGTTGCCGCTACCACCGGTAGTCAATGACTCGGAAGACACGTCCACACCATCAATCAACAGCGCCACATTGGAGCGCCCTCGTGTGTTCGAAAGGCCGCGCAGGGAAATACGCGTATCATTCGGCATCAGCCCGGTTTCAAAATCCAGGCCCGGGGTATAACGCGCGACGCCTTCCAGTCCAGCAATACCCTTTTCCTCAAGCTGTACCGAGGTAAGCACATCGACGGCCACCGGCACCGTCTGCAGCGACTCCTCGCGCTTGCGCGCGGTGACCATCACTTCCTCAATGGCAAAGTCGCCACCCCGCAAAGCATGGACTTCGCGATTATGTTCACTTTGTGCCACAGCGCCCTGCACAGATACCACGGCAGCGACGGCGATAGAAATTTGGTTTCGATTGAACATGGCCCCTCCGATTATTATTTTTCAGTCGCAGCGGTTGCTTTAGAAAAAAACTGCTGCTGTGTATCTGCCACATATGGACCATCATGCGGCACCACAAAAGATACTTTGCTATATCTTTATATCTTTATATCTTTATTTCCAGAGAGAGGCAACATTCAAGAGCTTATATACACGATGAAACTCTGTATTTTACGACGCTCCCGAGATCCAGAGCACATCTTTAACAGTAACAGTCCGAAACAAAAAAAGGCCTGTGGCAGCACATCGCCGCCACAGGCCTCTAGTTCGGACAGTGACCGGTACGGCAATATCACTGTGCGCATCTGATCACCGGCGGCCAACCGGGAGCAAGCGCTCCCGATTGGCCGTTCAGGATCAGAAGTTGTAGCTGAGTCGCAAGCCGGCCGTCCGCGGATCAGGCAGCATGAGATCCATAGTTTGCGGAGTGAAGCGCCCCATCGGCATAAAACCGAAGTTCACGTTGCGCACACCGTTTTTCACCTTGTCATCATCGAGCAGATTATTCACGTAGAAGATGACATCCAGTTTGTCGAAACTGACACCGCCCTGGAAATCCACCAGCCAGTATTCCGGCAGGTAGGCATTATTGCCGAGGTCGAGGTAACGCTTGGATTCGTAACTGCCGATCAGTTCGGTGAAATAGCCGGCTCCGGAAGCAAAATTGCCATCGTAACGGATGGAAAGCATGGCAGAGTCTTCCGGTGAATTGATGAACTGCTTGCCAGTATAATCACCGTCGACGGTACCCGTGAGAAGCTTATCCAGCGTTGTCGGGTCGCCCACATCTGCGATGGTGAAGTCCTTCATCTCCGTATCGCTCAGCACATAGCCCGCATAGAAGGTCCAGTTTTCGGACGGACGATAGACTGCGCTGAGCTCGGTACCGAACAACTCACTCTTACCCGCATTGGTGATACTTGGCTTCAGCGACCCGTTAATGGGATCACGCACGAAGGCATTGATCTGCTGTTTGGTGTAATCGTACAGGTAGGTGGCGGCATTCAGCTGCAGGCGGTTGTCCAGCAGGTTGCTCTTGACGCCGACTTCATACACGAGCAGTTCTTCAGGATCGTAGGCCTCCTGGGTAATGTCGCCGCCGTCCCCGGTGGTATTGGTACCGCCGGGTTTGTAGCCTTCCGCGATGGACGCATAGAACATGGTGCTCTCCATCGCCTGCCAGTCGACGCTCACACGGGGCACAAACGCCGTGTCGGTGCGGCTGTAGGTTTGCTTCTCGATATCACGCGACAACGGCAACCCCAGCAGACCGTTATTCTGCGCACTGATCGGATAGGAATAGTAGCTGATGTCCTCTTCCAGATAGCGCCCTTCACCGGTAATCCGCAGCGTGTCAGTTACATTGTAATTCAGTGAAAATGCCAGCGACGTATGGTCTGTATCCCGGCCCATGGGAATCGGCAAGGGTACCGGGGAGGTGCGGATATCCACGGCGGCGAACGGTGAACCGCTGATATCGCCGAAGATGAACCGATTGAATACTGCATCCCAATACGCTTTGGAGGAGCCGTCACGCAACCACCACTGCTGGTTCATCAGCGTGTCCATGTCCTCGGTCCAGTACAGCGCACTCACCAGCCAGTCCAGCTTGTCGGCGGTGCCGGACAGGCGGAATTCCTGGCTCAGCTGATCGGTATCAAAGTTGGTATCGCTGTTGGCGTTCACACCAAACTGGGAAACTTCGCCCGGCATTCCTCCCGGCGGCACAAACATACCGGAATTCGGACCGAGGGACGCAAGGGTGAAGTTGGTGCGATCAAAATCGGTCTGGGTACGGGAATCATTGTTGTGAATGCCCGTCAGGGACACGAATTCGAAGGCGTCCGCTTTCCACGCCAGCTCCAGGGTCGAACTCAGGCTGCGCGCCTCGGTACCGGCAAAGTCACGCCCGGTCAGTGGATTGGGGGAAAGGTCGATATCCCCCTCGCTGGCATCACCCAGGTTACCGACAATGATAGGGGCACACTCTGGATATGGGGGAACAAACGGTGGAAGCGTCGCATTGAATGCGTAGGCGTAAGCCTGGGTAGTCGCGCAGTCTGCAGCAGTAGCGCCAGACCCGGGTATCGGGCGATTTTCTGCATACGAGGAAACCGAGCCCAGCTGGTAAGGGTCAGGCGATGCGGAGGTATTAACCAGAGACTGGCGCTGAACCAGCGCGCGCGGTGAATAGGTACTCTCACTGTACTCGGTGCGCGAGAATACGGAGAAGGAATCGTTCGGGGTCCAGTTGAGACTGAAGGCGGCGCCCTCAGAATCAATGTTGCCGAGCTCACCGCCGGTATTGGGGTTCTCGTAGTAACCACCAAATTCGGTCTTCGCCAGACTGACGGAGCCGGCCAGAACATCCTGGATAATCGGCACGCTCGCCGAGGCCTGCGCCTTGGCAAAGCCCTGGTCATTGCCATCGATGGAGAGTTTTGTTTCCGCGGTATTGCCGGGGCGCTTGGACACATAGTTCACCGCACCGGAAAACGCTGAGCGGCCATAAGTCGCTGACTGCGGCCCCTTCACCACTTCCACGCGTTCCAGGTCCAGCAGGTCCAGATTGGGGCCGATACCGCTGCCCGCGCTGGTCATGGACTCGGAAGATACGTCCACCCCATCCACCATCAGGGCCACGTTCGAGCGCCCGCGGGTGGTGGACAGACCGCGCAGGGAGATGCGGGTGTCACTGGGGATCAACCCGGTTTCGAAATCCAGGCCCGGGGTGTAGCGAGCAATGCCCTCCAGTGACGCGATGCCTTTTTCTTCCAGCTTCGCGGCGGTATGCACATCGATGGATACCGGCACGCTCTGCAGGGATTCTTCCCGTTTACGCGCCGTGACGAATACTTCTTCGATGGCGAAGTCGTCTCCGCGCAGTGCTTCTACCTCTCTTTTGTGATCGTCCTGCGCAATTGCGCCCTGCACCGATACCACGGCAGCGACGGCGATAGAAATCTGGTTCCTGTTGAACATGGCCCCTCCGATTATTCTTTTCAGTTACAGCGTGTGAGTTGGCTAATAGACCTACTGCTGTGTATCGGCCATACAGGGGATACCGCACGGCACCCCCAAAAGTCATTATGTTATACTTTTATACCTTTTCAACTTATTTTTTGAATTTCTGATCCAAATTTCCGTCCGATCCGTAACAGCACCGCTAAACCCCATCTTTTAATCTGTGCTCACCAAAATTGCGCACAAATACTCAGAATTCTTCCAGCAAACGCCCCTTTCCGATGATGCGGTCTTCGATGCCACAGGCCCGCAGGGCGTGCCAGACCGTTGCCATATTGATGGGAATCAGGGGTTTCTGCAGACAGTGTTCCAGGGTCGGGAATACATCTATGGTGGAGAGGTTGGTGCCGCACTGGATGATCGCGTCAACATCGTCACCGTCCACTTCCCGCACTGCTTGTAAGACGTCCTGGATCGAGGTTTCTGCAATGGCGGTGGCTGACGGACGGCTCATTCCCTTCACCTTGACCACTTCGAAACCGATGTCGGAGAAGAAGCGCCGCACATTGTCGTCCCCCACCTGCGGATAGGGCGTGATCACCGAGATACGCTTGGCTCCGAAGCAGTTCAGCGCGTCCTTGGTGGCACCGGCTCCGGTAGTAAGTCCGAGATCCCCAATCTGGTCACGAATTTCCCGCTCGAAAGCAATGTTTCCCTCGAGGCCGCCCCAGAAGGTTTCCGCCGACATGCCGAGCATAATATGGGAGACCTTGGCCGAGAGAATGTTGCGAATTGATACAGGAATTTCACCGCGCATGATCTCGAGGAAGCGCTCGAACACGGTGTTCTCGTCGTCACCGCTGCGGGACATTTCATCGGACCAATTGCGCAGCTCGATCCAGAAGCGGGACGGATGCCAGGTCACGCCATCGAGGCGAATCTGCTGCAGGTCGTATTCGACCCCGGTATTGGTGGAGGGAATGATGACGCCGATCTGCGCGCGGCGAGCGATCTGATAGTTGTCCATAAAGACTCCGGAATGCACTTCCGGAAGTTATACCGGCCACACGCGGCGGCCGGCATGACAAATATCAAGAATCTCAGGAGACCGCCTGGGAAGCGACCGGCGCCGCGACACCCGACTGCGGGGCCCGCAGCATCAGGGCGATGAACAGCAAAAGAACCATCAAGGCGGCGCCCAGATAATATGGGGAATGCACGCCGATACCGGCAAATGCCGAGCCAGTGAGCGCGGTACCCAGCCCCCGGCCGAGGGTGCCCAGGGCGTTGTAGACCCCCATCACCGCGCCCCGATTACCGGCCACCGCCTCCTTGGAAGTCAGCGACTGCATGGAAGTAAGCACCAGTGCGGCGCCGACCGCCTGCGACACCAGCGCCGCCGCCACCGCCGGCACGCTGGCGACCGAGCCCGCAAGCGTTACCAGGATCACAGAAATCCCGAATACCACGGCCCCCGCGCGCATCAGGCGCCGCTCACCGAAAGCCCGGGTCAGCGGGCCGATAAGCCCACCCTGCACGATCACCATGGCAATCCCGGCGGCCAGCAGTACCGGCACCAGGTCCTTGGGACCGTGGGCGATATCCGTGGCATCTGCCCAGATGGGGAACACCGATTCGACAAATCCGGCTGCCAGGTTGTACACCAGCACCGCCGCCAGCAGCAGCCAGAGACTGCGCCGACTTCCGATCCACGACAGCACTTCGCGTGAGGTGGGTGCGGAGCGCGGGCGCTCCGCACCGCCAGGGAGACTTTCCTTCAGGAAAAACACCACCACCAGCAGCGCCGCCAGGGACAGCAGCCCCGACACCAGCGCAGGCAACTGCAGGTTAGCATCGGCAAAACTGTCACCGGCGAGGTATCCGCCCAGCGCCGGACCGACAATAAAACTGATCCCGAACGCCGCCCCCAACATACCCATGGCCTTGGCCCGCTCCTGCTCCGTGGTGACATCGGCCACATAGGCCTGAGCCACTGACAGGTTTCCGGCCATCAAGCCACTGAACAGACGCGAGACCGCCACCATCCACACCGCGGTGGCAAAACCGAGCACAATGTAACCAAATACAGCACCCGCAAGGCTGATGACCAGAATCGGCTTGCGGCCAAAACGGTCGCTGAGACGCCCCCACACCGGGGTCGAGAAAAACATGCCGATCACATACAGCGCCATGCAGAATGTAGCCATGCCGGGGCTCGCCCCCAGCTGCAATGCGTAATACGCAAGAATCGGCAGCATGATGGCGAACCCGATCATGTCCAGCAGAACCACAAACACCGCGATATACATGGGTTTTCCGCCTCCAGGCGCTCAAGGGATGACTCAGTGCTCCTCGAGCAGCCAGCCCATATTGTCGAAACGGTCATGAATGCCGCAGCTGCGCAGCGCATGCCAGCAGGTGGCGACGTTGATGGGCAATACCGGTTTCTGCAGCATTTTTTCCATCGCCGGGAAAACCCCGAGGGTGGAGAGATTGGTGCCCACCTGCACGATCGCGTCCACATCGTCACCGTCGATCTCGCGCACGATGTCGAGCACCTGAGGCTCCGGGACCAGCGCAATGGCATCGTGGGCGTTGGCACAGCGCAGACCGACGAGATGCTTGATGCGGTAGCCGGCGTCTTCAAAAAACAGGCGCACGTTCTTGTCCCCCACCGGCTGGTAGGGGGTGAGGATCGACAGGGTCTTGCCGGAATGGCCGGGTACTCCCAGTGCCTCCAGCGCGGAAATCACCGCATTGGCACCGGTGGTGAGCCCGGTGTCCTCGCCCACCAGCTGCTGAATGCGGTCGACGAAACCATCGTTACCCTGAATACCGCCCCAGAAGGTTTCCGCCGACATACCCATCATCACGTGGTCGGGCTTGCAGGTCATCAGGCTCTCGATCGAATCACCGATGGTCTCCCGCAGCCGCTCGAGAAAACGCATGAAGTTGGCGTCGTCGCTCAGGTCCGGGTGGTCGATCATGAATCGCGTGGTGTGCCAGGTGACGCCGCGCGGTAGCAGGCGCTGGCAATCGTATTCCACCGACGTATTGGTGGACGGAATCACCACCCCGATCTTGGCACGGTGGCCGATATAGTTGTCCCGGTGGCCGTTGGTCAGCTGCGAGCGCTCACGGGTTTTCGACAGGTCGATCTGGGTTGGAAATGACATTTCGGTTTTTCTCCGGGCCGATGGCCGAACAACGGGTTATTCCACGTGCAAGCAGAAAACTGCTGGCGGCCGCTTCACTGGACCGCAAGGCTCTCGCGTACGCAATTGATCATCGACCGCTCGAGCAGGAAGGCGTGCGCGCGCTCGGGATCGGCGGCCGCCTCCATCAACATCTGCTGGCGCTTGCGCTGTAGGTCGGGATCGCGCGCCTCCATCAGCTTCTTGTTCTCGATGGTGTGGCGCTGCACAAACTGTACCGCGAGACCGCGGCGCTGGCGGTCGTAAAGGGCAAATGCCGCTTCGGCATCCACGCCATCGAGCAACACCTGGCACAACTTGTCGGCGACGTTGAACGCGTCGTGCAGACCGCCATTCATGCCCATACCGCCCAGCGGGTTATTGATATGGCAGGCGTCGCCCACCAGCAGTGCGCGCCCCTGATAGTAGGTTTCCGCTACCCGCTGGTTCACCGCATAGATACTGCGGTGATGGATGTCGTAGTCGTCCGCGCGATGGTGCAGGCGCTTCAGCCGTGACTGCACAAACTCGTCGGAAAGGTAATAGGCCTCTTCTTCGGCACTGGCCGGGAATACCGGCACCAGCACGCGCCAGAGTTTGTCGGTGCGCAGGATCACGCACCACTCCTCCGGGTCCGACACGTAGTTCACCCAGGAGAAATCCTCGAACACCTGCTCGAACGGAAAACTGGTGCTGACCACGAGAAACTTTTCGTCGTAGGTAAAGCCCATAAAGCCGATGCCGGATTTCTTGCGCACGACGCTGCGCGCGCCCTCGGCACCAACCAGGTAACTACCGCGCAACTGCTCTTCCCCGTCGGCACTGCGTACCACCGCGGTTACCCCATCGGCATCCTGTGCGTAATCCACAAGTTCGCAACCGAAGCGCACTTGCGCACAGGAATAATCCTGCAACGCCTCGCACACAAACCGGGTAAGCTCGTACTGCTCCAGCTGCAGACGAAAAGGGAAGCGGGTCTCGTCGGCGATCCGCGACATATCAAACGTCGCCACCTCACCGGTACTGCGATCGCGATACTGATAGCGATCCGCGCGCAGTCCCCGCGCAAGCATTTTTTCGATGATACCGTCGCCGAGGTCGGCAATCATTTCCAGCGAAGGCGGGTGGAAGGTAGAGGCCCGCAGGTCGATGGGCAGGCGATCGCACTTCTCAAGCAAACACACAGGAATGCCCTGCTTCGCCAGCGACAGAGCCAGCACACAGCCACTGGGGCCGGCACCGGCGATGATTACGGGTTGCTGTGTAGACATAACCACTCGCCAATAACTGATTGTTGGTTCCCATTACCGACCGGTGGCCGGCTCAAGAAAGTTCTTTATGGGTTTCGGGCAACAGCGCCAGCACCTGCGACAGCGATAAAACGTCCGCGTACTTGGCGTGCATGTCGAACAGGTTCGCACGGTGCGCGTCCGGGTTGCGGTCGCCGACCGCCTCGCGCGGCACCACCACCGGGTAGTCGTACTGCAGGCCGTCGACCACGGTGGCGCGGACACAACCGCTGGTGGTAAGCCCGGTCACCACCAGCGAGTCCACGCCCTGCTCCCGCAGCCATCCGTCCAATCCGGTGCGATGGAAGCTGCTCGCCCACTGCTTGCTGAACACGGGTTCATCGTCACGGGGCGCGAGCCGGGGGTCGACCTGCACCCACTCAGAATCCGGCGTGAGTACATTGAGATGCTGGATGCGGTCGCGGAATACGCGCGCCTCACCGTCGTGGTGATATACCACCGTGGTATACACCACCGGCAGGCCAAGGCGGCGAAAGCGATCCAGTAACCGTCGGTTCGCGGCGACCACCTCGGGGCAGTCGGTGCCCAGCGGGCAGCGGCTGCTGGTAAATCCCACGATCATATCCACCAGCAGCAGTGCCGGCTTTTTGCCGAGACCGAGACTTTTTCGCACAAGATCCATGTTTGACCGGCACCTCGAATATCAGTGTGTGTGATAGATCAGCTGCAATTTCAGCCTGCAGCGACCACGTCACGAAAAAAGGGACGCAATAGACTGGCAACCGCCGCCGGCTGTCGATCGCACACGTAAGTGCCTGCGTCGTGAGGCAGGGTCGCCGCCCTGCCCTGGTCCAGTAACCGCACGGAGGGAGTGACCGCCCCGCGCAACACATCGCGGCCACCGGCAAACACCAGCGCCGGGCACTTGATCGCCGCCATCTGTGTCGCCACATCCTGCTCCACCACCGCCCGGTACGACGCTTCGTAGCGGTCGCCACAGGCAAACGCCAGCAGGGTTTCGCGCAGACTGAGAGAGAGGTCTGCATGCAGATCCTTGGCGCGCAAGCGCTGCCACATCACCTGCCAGTGACCACCCTCCGCATTCACCGATACGGTCTGCGCCGCCAGTGGCAGCGCGGCCTTCTGTTCGTCAGTCAACAGTGTGGGGCCGCTCAGTGCCAGCGCGCGTACAAACGCCGGCTGGTCATACGCCAGCTGCACGGCAACGGCGGCACCGGTGTGGTGACCGAACACCAGTGCGGGGCGGTCGTACTGGCCGCTCACCGCGCGGTAAATGGCATCGGCAAACCCCGCGATCGTGACGGCGCCTGGCAGCGGATCGCTATTGCCAAAGCCCGGCGTGTCCACCGCCACAACGAAAAAATCCTCCGCCAGCAATGGCATCAGGCGCAGGTACATCGCCGACGAACTGGGGGTCTGGTGCAACAGCAACAGCAGTGGTGCGCTTTCATCCCCGCAACGGCGGTAATGCAGCTGTGCGCACCCCGGACCCAGGTCCAAATCCATATAGCCGCGACGGATGCCGCTGTCATTGCCGTCAATCAACGCGGCAGGCTCCCCACGTCGGCGCTGATCCACTTCACCTCGGTGAACTCCTCGGTACTGTAGTGGCCGCCGCTGCGCCCCATGCCCGACAGCCCCACCCCACCTATCGGCGCCAGTGCATTGCTCTGAAAGGCGTGCATGCCGATGTGCACGGCACCAGACGCAATGCGGCGGGCCGCATGTAGCCCCCACTGCAGGTTGTGGGTGAGCACCGCAGCGGAAAGCCCGTAGTCGCTGTCGTTGGCAAACTCGATGGCCTGCTCGAGATCGTCCGCCGCCACCACACTGGTGACCGGACCGAAACTTTCCTCCCGCCAGGCGCGACTGTTGCGCGGTGGCTCCAGCAGCACGGTCGGCTTCATCACCAGCCCTTGCTGCAGTTCGCCGCCGGTGAGCAACTCTGCGCCGCCGGCAACCGCCTCGCGCACGTGCTCCAGCACTTTTTCCACCGCACGCGCATTGATCAGCGGCCCGTACACCGTGCGCTCGTCCCGCAGGTCACCGAGGTACAGGGATTCCGCTTCCGCCTTGAGCGCCGCGACAAACGGCTGGTAGATCGCCCGCTCGACAACGATGCGGGAGTTCGCCATGCAGATCTGGCCAGCGTGGGTAAAAATTCCCTGGGCGGCGACCTTCGCCGCCTGCTCTGGATTCGCGTCCCGCAGTACCAGCAACGCGCTCTTGCCACCGAGTTCCAATTGCATGCGGCGCATTCTGGAAAGGGCCGCCTGCCCCACCGCGATACCGGTGTTGGTGGAACCGGTGAGCGCAATACAGCGCACGCCGTGGTGATGGATCAATTCGGCACCGCATTCGGCACCGAATCCCGTGACCACATTTACCGCTGCAGCGGGCACCCCCGCGTCCAGCAGCAGGCGACCAAACGCCAGTGCCGTCAGCGGGGTTTCTTCCGAAGGTTTGATCACCAGGCTATTGCCGGCTGCCAACGGAAAGGCACACATTTTCGTGAGTAGTGACAGCGGTGCGTTGTATGGCGACACCACCGCGACCACACCAAGCGGCTCGCGGATCACCATGGAGATGCGGTGGGGATCGTCGTTGGGGAATGTCTCCCCATATAATCGACGCACTTCGCCAGCCGCTGTGCGCAGCAGATCGACGGTATAGGCAATTTCGCCTCGCGCCTTGGTAATCGTCGAGCCGCTTTCGTCGATCAGGGTATCGAGAAATCGCGTATGCCCTTCGCGCTCGACCAGGTCTGCCGCGCGTAACAGCGCCGCTTCCCGCACCGCCGGACGCAGCCGGTACCAGTCTTCAAATCCGTGAGCCGCGGCGCACACCGCACGATCCACATCGTTGGCGCCGGCGCGGGGCACACGGCCCAATACTTTTCCGGTGGCTGGCGCAGTCACTTCAAAGCTCGCGCCATTCACCGCGGCTACAGCCTCACCGCCGATCAGCATCGTTGTGTTTTCCATGTTGGCTCAGCCCGGCTCTTTTTCTGCGCTTTTTTCCGCGGCCTTATCCGCAACGCCAAACAGGTTTTGCTCCGCACCTTCCACTTCCATCTGCGCCGCCATCAGGCGACCGCGTTCAGCGGGAAATGCCTGCACGATGCCCATGGTCAGTTCGCGCAGGAATCGCGCCGGATCCCCCATGGTGCCGGAGGTACCACTGGCCTTAAGCGCATTGGTAGCGATACTGAAGCCACATTCCGCCACCACCCCCTTGCACAGGCGCCACTGCTTGACGACCTCGTGTTTGGAGGCAATCGGCGGCTCACTGGTTTCCAGCTGGAGCTGGCGACGCAACCACAAAATGGCGGTTTGCAAATCCACCATCATCTTGCCGATCAACTCCTGCTGGTAAGGTGCGGTGCCGATAGGCTTGCCGGTATCGGCAAATTTCTTCTCGGTCAGGTGATGCAGTACGTTCTGGTAGGCCGAGTGCGCGGCACCGGCGTAACCGCACACCGCGGCCATCTGGTTGCCGACAAAACTGCCGCGACTCATCTGCATGCAGCGGGTAAAGGCACCGGGAATGGCCAGCGCCAATTCATCCGGCACAAAGCAATTTTCCAGCACGATGCCGCCGGAACTGGTACCGCGCATCCCGATCGCATCCCAGGGCGCACGCGGGCGCACGCCGTCGCCATCACGATCGACAAAGAAGGTGCAGAGGCCTTCGGCGGTGTCGTAACCGGCAAGGCTGGCGGTGACCAGATATTTATCGGCGACACCCGTGCCAGTACCGAAGGATTTCACCCCATTGAGCAGGTAGCCACCTTCGACCTTGTGCGCCTCGGTGCTGATGGTGACCGCGGCTTTTTCCGACTTCACCGACTCACTGGCGAAATTCGCAAACCAGAAACCGTCGCGCCCCATGCCGTGCAGCACGCGCTCGGCAAACTGCCGCACCACCGGTGCTTCTTCGTCATTGAACAATCCGGCTTCGAGCGCCTCCATCGCCAACAGGCCGCGCGATGCGGCGCTGCAGTGGAAAAAGAACGCCAGTGCCGTCGACGGACAAGCGGAACCGAGGGCAAAGCAGGCAGCGGCAAGATCCCGCAGACCACCGCCGAGGCCACCGTACTCGGTGGGGATAATCAGGCCGAGCAAACCCGCTTCACTAAAGTGGCGCACATGCGGCATATGAAATTGCGCGCGGGCATCCACCTCGCGCGCGGCTTCCCGCACCGCCGGCAACACCGACTCGACCACCTGCGCGCGGGCGCGCTCAGCTTCGCTCATATCCTCAAGCAATATTTCACCGGTCAGTTTCATCGCCATATCCTTCCCGTTAACCCCTAGCCTTATTCATTACTTGCCAGGCTCTGTCGAGCTGCAAACTATCAGGCATTGCTTTTCAGCAGCACGCGCAGTGCGGCTCCATTGTCCGCGCCGATAAGTCCGCCTATCTGGCCCCACACCTTGTCGACGGCCGGGTCGAAAATAATCGCGCGGTTGCGACGATCGCGCTCCGCCAAGCTGGCGCTGTCGACAGCCTCCAGTGCCGCGTCGCTTACGCCGCTTTCCAGCAGCGAGAACCAGTGTTCGAGATAGGTATCGACGGTCGCGCCGATGCTGGCAAAGGCGGATTCAGTGGCCCGGTGTGCCAGCATCCAGGGTGACATCACTGCCAGCTGACGCGGATCGAGCTGCGCCTCGCTGAGGCCATCGATCCCGCGGCCCGCCTTGCAGGCGTCGGTCAGGGGTGTAAACACCTCATCCATGTAGGCGAGGTTTGCACCGAGATCGACACGGGGAATAAGGTCGAGATGGAACGCCCAGTGGCCGCCCGCCCCCACGGAATCCAGCGTGAAGTGTGGAACCGGACTCTCGCCGGGAGTGAAGGCAAACAGCATGTGGGAGTCAAGGCCGATCTGCGGCACTATGATGGCACAGGTGACCATCTGCTGCAGTGGGCCACCGGAATAAACCCGGACTTCACCCACCTTGCCCTGCGCCATCGGCGCATGACTCTCGAGCGTCATGTAAGGGCCGCCCTGGTCTCCGGGAATCTCGGTGAGCCCGAGTTTTTCGATCACCCGGTCTCGGGTTTTCTGTGCCAGCGCCTGCGGCAGTGATACTGCACTCATAATGGACTCCGGACGTTGTTATTCTGTTGAGTCTTATTGTCGGCAAGTCAGGGTGGCGACACATTGATAAATCTCAATAAGTTGCCACCCACACTCACACTGAAAAGGGTCTTGAAGCGTTACGCGCGATGGATGTCTGGCATCAACGCGCGGTAATCGGCCCACAGAGTTTCCACGGGCGATTGGTCACCAGATCGGTGTTGCGCGAGACTTCCTTGTTCGCCGCGGCCGCCGGGTACAAGGTCACCGCCAACCGCTTGTCGCCCACCGGCAAGCAATACAGTTCCGGTTGGCTCAGCAGGCCATCGAAGGGGCGCGCTTCCCACGGGGTCAGTACGGTAAAGTCCCGCTGCAGCGCGGTGGCAAATCCCTGCCCCAGCGGTGAACCGATGGCCGCCGCCAGCAGGTTGATGCGGTTCTCCGCCGAGCGCTCCAGCAATCCGGTGCGCAACTCCCAGGCCTCGAGCGGCTCGAGCGGCACCACCGCGGTATCCACTCCGGCCATGGCCAGCAAGCGGAAAGTCTCGGGGTAGATGCTATCGTCAGACGTCACCACCGCCACGCGACCAAATGGCAGCTCCAGAGTCTGGAGTTCATCCACCGGCTCCGACCAGGCAAAACGTTCACTGCGGTGCACCTGCCCCTGGCAAAGCCGCACGCCATCGACGCCGATGAGCAGCGCACAGTAACGGGGGGCAGCGTCGTCACCGCGCATGGGCAATGCCGTGGCAATAAAGCCTTCTGCGCCGCAACACTGACGCAGGGTTTCCACCACTTCGCCGGCAAAGTCCAGCGCCGCCGGCAGGTCCGCGGCAATGGTTTCCGCATCCAGCAACGGCGGCACGGCGACCAGCTTTGCGCCACCGCCGAAGGCCTCCACCGCCAGTGACACCGCCTCCCGCAGGCCGTCACGCCCACCGGTCAACGGGTCAATGACCGACGCGGCAAGTTCCTCCGCGCCCTTCCAGGCCGGGTAAGCCTGTCCCGCAGGGTCCTCGGATATCGCACGGTACAGCGCCGGGCGGCGACTGGCGATCACATCGGTGCCATCGGGGCGTCGCTTGCGGTCTGCCGCACATGGCTCGATGTCCGCGAAGATGACCTCCTCGCGATCCGCGGACGCGCAGGCCAATACGCTACCGTCCGGCGCCACGATCTGACTCTCCCCGGCCCCGTTGAGAAATTTCAGCGGAATGCCCGTCGCTTCGCTCACCGGGACCAGAATCGGCTCGGGCACCAGCGGTCCCACCTTGTTGGCGGCCACGATAAACACCCGGTTTTCCGGTGCGCGCACCGGGACATGCAGCGAACCTTCATCGCTGGCAAAAGAGTTCAGGCTGTTGCATAGAATCTGCGCGCCACGCAGCGCCAGAGTGCGGGGAGGTTCATTGATCACACCATCCATACACGCATAAAGACCAAGCCGCCCGAGCGGTGTTTCCACTACCGGCCCCGGTTCGTGTGCGGGCTCAAGGAAGTCATTTTCGTGACCGATGTAGATCTGTTTGGTGTTGTCGGCAAGCAACTCCCCCTCGGGGGAATACAACAGACTGGAGCCGGTGATCGTGTCATTTTCGCGATTTACGGTGCAATTGATCACCACATGCACAGCGAGCGCCCGTACCTTTTCCACCACCGCCGACAGGAACGGACCATCCAGGGTCACGGACACCGCAGCGCAGTGCTCACGGCTGTCATACCACGACAGGTGATTACAGAACTCCGGCAACACGATCAGGTCCGGGCTTACCGCAGCCGCCTCATCCAGCATGCGCAAGACCGTCGCCAGGTTTGTATCGACATCGGTACCCACATGAAACTGCGCCGCCGCTACACGAATGGTTCTATTGCTCATTTTGCGATCCGCCTCCAGGACAACCACCTCCCCCGCAGGATGCAGGAAGGCTCTAGGTTCACTAGCCATTAGCTCATTTGATATAAACTACTATCATTATATCTTTTCGACAAGAATCCAAATAAGATCCTGAGTCGTAATAACCAAACACAGTTCGCACCAAATAAAAACGCATTCGTGCTCTCAAGGGAGAAACCACCATGGCCATTCAACAGGATCGACGGCTTGCGGGCCTGCGCCTCGCGGAGAACGTGACCGGAGCCAATATTCTGACGTTTTATTTTGCCTGCCTCGCGGCCATCATGTTCGCCTCCTTTATCCCCCAGAGCCAGCCGTTTCTGCTGACCGAATTCCTTGGAATCCCCCAGGAACGGCACGGCATGGTGAGCGGACTGCTCAACTTCTGGGCGGAAATTGCGATCATCATCGCGGTTGCGGTTTTCGGCCCGCTCTCCGACCGGTTCGGCCGACGGCCGGTGACCGGGTTCGGTTTTTTGTTGATATCCGCCGGCGTTGCACTCTATCCACACGCCCGCGACATCAGCCAACTGCTGGTCTTCCGCCTGGTCTACGCCGTGGGCATCGCCGCGGTGACCACCACTATTGTCGCGCTGGTCGCGGACTATGTCCGGGATGAAAGCCGCGGCCGCGCCACCGGGTTGCAGGGGGTAATGAACGGGGTGGGCGCCATGGTCTGCGTGTTCCTGCTGCTGCAGCTCCCCGCCATCCTCCAGCGTGGCGGCGCTACCGCCCACGAAGCGGGTATCCAGACCTACAGCCTGGTTGCCGCCATCGCCTTCATCACCGGTATTCTCATGCTGGTTGGACTCAAGCCCGGCAGTCGCGTACCCAGCGAACACAGTGAAAGCCTGCTGAGCATCACCCGCAATGGCCTGCGCGCCGCGCGGGATCCCAAGATCGCCCTGGCCTACGGTGCGTCGTTTGTGGCACGCGGCAACCTGATGATCGTGGGCACCTTCTTCACCCTATGGGTAACCAATTACGGCACTACGGAAATGGGCATGAGCCGCGCAGACGCGCTGGCGCGCGCTGGCATGATTGTGGGCATCGCCCAGGGATGTGCGCTGCTCGGTGCGCCGCTGTTTGGCATCATGGCGGACAAGATCACCCGTGTGCGCGCACTCATCATCGCCCTGCTGGTATCCGCCATTGGTTATGGCTCGACGATTTTCATCACTGACCCATTCAGCACCGGCATGATTGTCTGTGCGGTACTGATCGGACTCGGGGAAATCGGCTGCATCATCACCAGCGGCGTGCTGATCGCCCAGCAGGCCCCGGAATCCCACCGCGGTGCGGTGATCGGATTTTTCACCCTGTCCGGCGCCGTCGGCATTCTGGTGGCCAGTGTCGTTGGCGGATACCTGTTCGACACCTGGCGCGCCTCAGGCCCGTTCGTATTCTTCGCGTTGGTGGCTGCCCTGGTGCTGGTTTGGGCCGTTGTGCTGGAGCGTCGGTCCGCAAGCCGAGACGCACAGGCACAAATGCTTGTGGATCCAGCATAACAATAGCGTTCAAAATAGATGCAATAAAAAAGCCCGCAGTTGCGGGCTTTTTTATTGGGGACGCTTGGGGGGCACACCGAAATCACAGCCTGCCGAACCGCTCACAAGACAGAATTCACGCAGCGGTTATTGGTTCTGACCGCGGCGCTATTACAGATCTGCTCGAGGCATTCAAAGCAATCACTAGACTGAATGCAAATACCAGCTCTGCCACATTCCCCACGCAGAAACCAGGTCGCGAAGCCCATCACCGGCTGTCGCAGGCTCCACATAAAAATCCCAAGATGGGATATTGCCAGTGCAAAAAATAAAAAGCTGAACATCGGCTCCCCCGTTTGCCAACAGCAACGCGCCGGCCAATTATGACCGGCGCGCTACGGCATCGATATCAAGCTCAGTTCAGCAGCAATCCAATTTCCTGCTCGACAATCGCCTGCTGAGCCTCGCGGCTGATCAGGGCAGGATTATCATCGCTCTGCAGCGTATCGGAATAATAGAACTGGGTATGGTTGCCGCCCTCGATACGCACATATTTTGTATGCGCGGGCAACCGTGCCTTGCTGTCTTCAATATCCTGTTCGGTGGTCAGACCGTCGACAGCCCCCCAGATGGAGGTCACGGGAATGTCCAGCGAGTTCAGATAAGCCAGGTCATTGGGATAGGCGGCCAGCAGGAAAAGTGCATCCACTTTATCCCAGGAGGCCCGGTGAACATTCACATAGTCGGCGGCAACGACACCACCCAATGAGTGACCACCGATCACCCAACCGCTCACCTCACGCTTCCAGTAATACTTCACATAATCCGCATAATTGCTGCCAAGCAATCCAAGGTTAAACGGCGGGGTAACCACTGCCGCATGATAGCCGAGGTCAGCAAAGTGTCGGGCGAGCGGCGCGTAAGCACGTGGGTCCACAAACGCGCCCGGGTAAATGATCAGCCCCCGGGAAGACACCGGCTGGGCCGGTTCGAAGCCGAAGAATTGGGAGACTCCGACCCAGTCCCGCTTCTGGAACACTTTAACTGCTGGGGATGATGTCATGGCCGCATCCACCTCGGCCTGTGCATCGGCGTGAGCGGAAGTATGGAACATAAACACCGCGGCAAAAAATCCTGCAATCTTTACAAGTCTGGTGAGCATCATGGTTTTATCCTTATCAGGTTTTACTGCATTTGGGTTTTACTTACCGCTGCTACCTGTGCACGTGCTCCCCCTCACCCTTCTCGGCAATGAAGGAGAATTCGCAGGCTGTGGTGTCAGGCGGCGTGGGATTTGTAACCTGCAAACAGGTCACGCTTGTTGAAGCCCGCAGTCAGAAATCGCCAGAAAGCCTTGCGCCCGGTAAGCCAGACTACGCGGCTACCGCTTTTCTGAGCGCTCAGTATCCCCTGCACCAGATACGGGGTTACGGTATCGACGGTGTCGCCGAGGATATTGAGAATTTTTCGGGTCTTTTGCCACTCACTGGAATTGAGGTCGTAATCGCCCACCAACAGGTCGGTGACCACGATGCCCGGGCTCAGAGTGTTGACCTGCACTGCAGTACCTTTCACTTCTTTTTGCAGCGCCTTGGTGAGGTAATTCAGCCCGCGCTTGGTGGCCCCGTAGGCCGCCATGCCCGGAGCGGTCTGCCCGGTGCTGCCGAATCCTTCCATATTCCAGATCTGGCCATGACCCTGCTGCTGCATGCCGGCGAGGGCGACCTTGCAGGCCAGCAGCAGTCCGGTGAGATTGGTGTCCACAATACGCCGCAGATCGTCCGCGGACTGTTCGGCGAGCGGTTTGCGCACAATGCTCATGCCCGCATTATTGATCCAGTAATCCACCGGGCCGCGCGCATGGGCAAAGCCCCACAATTCGGCCAGCTCCTGCTCGGAGGTGATATCACAGCGCAGTCCCGCCACCGCATCGGTGCCATACGCAGCCTGCAGTTCAGTGACTGCCTCATCCACCTTGTTTTGGGAGCGGGCACTGACAATCACCCGGCAACCACGAGCCAGGAAATTTTCCGCGAGGCCGCGGCCGATACCCCGGGTGCTACCGGTAATTACCACTGTTTTCATGAAATTCCCTCCCAGATTCGCAGCGTCAGATTGGCGGCGCCGGTGCACGCACTCTGGCTGCTGCCGATATTTTGAGTTATTGTTATATCATTATTATGTTTATTGCAAGACGATAACACTATGCCTGAGATCGCCACGGAACAAACGGATACTTTTACCAGCTACCCCACCTTCCCCATCGGCTCAGTGGGTTACAACCTCATGTTGATGCGCGGCACCTGGCACGACCAGGTAGAACTGTTCCACCTCGATGGCCGCCCACTGCAAGACGACACCGTCGCCGGCAGCGGCACCCCGGGGCCCAGCCCGTTCGACAACCTGGTTTACCTGGATTTCGACGGTCAGCGCCTGCAGTTGACCAATGTGCATTTTCGCGGCCGCAAGCCCACCGCTAAAACCTTCACCGGCCAGCTGCGCGACAACCTGCTGGTGTTCGATCCGCTGGGCCCCGGCGCCTATGAAAATATCGGCGTATCCGGTGGTGTCGGTATTTTGACCTTCAACGCGCTGCGCCTCGGCCAGGCCTGCGATGTGTATATGGAGCCCGATTTCATCATGCTCACCGCCCCCGGCCAGCGTGTTCGGCACACGGTGCTTTACCGCGACGGCGTCGCCACCCGCACCTTGACGGCCCGCGGGGTCCGCCTGTCGCCCACCTGCGACTGTCGCCATTCTCTGGATCCACGCGGCGACCATGGCCCGGTGCACGAAGAACCGTTCCGCTCCTCCATCTGGCAGCATCTGGTTCAATCCACCACGGCTTGATAATTGTCATCCACCCGGCAAACACTCCTTCTTATGCTCTGCTCATCGACCGCGGCGTTCTGCTGCGGCACACCGACTACAAAGTAATAACGATCGGGAAGTAGCACATGCAGGAGTATCGAATCTGGGAATGCCTGGTTTGCGGCTGGGTGTACGATGAATCCAAAGGCGCGCCGGAAGACGGCATTGCCCCGGGCACTCGTTGGGAAGACGTGCCGAAAGACTGGCAATGCCCCGAATGCGGGGTCGGCAAAGACGACTTTGAAATGATCGAAGTGCGCCGCATAGCGATGGCCGCGGATAACGCCGCTGCGGCAGAATCGCCAGACAAGCCACTGCCATCCCCGGTCGCCGCAAGCTCCGACGTCGACTTCAGCCGCGCGCCGGTGGTGATCATCGGTACCGGGCTTGCCGGTTACCACCTGGCAAAGGAACTGCGCAAACTTGACCAGACAACGCCGCTGATCATGATTTCCGCCGACGATGGTGCGCACTATTCGAAGCCGCAATTAAGCACCGCATTTCACAAACAGCGCTCACCGCTGCAGCTGGTCAGCAATACAGCGCGGGAAATGGCGGAAACCCTCAATGCGCAGATACTCACCTTTACCCGGGTCACCGCCATGGATACCGCCTCCAGGGTATTGACCATGCGCGCAGGTGCCCATGATCAACAGCTGCATTACGGCAAACTCGTATTGGCGATGGGCTCCGATCCGGTGGAAATTCCGATGGCGGGAAGCGCGGCGGGCTGCGCCTACAGCATCAACGACCTGCAGGATTTCCAACGTTTTTACACTGGCATCGCCGGCGCAAGGTCGGTGCTGGTGATCGGCGGTGGCCTGATCGGTTGCGAGTACGCCAACGACCTGATCCAGGCCGGGTTTGACGTGCATGTGGTCGAACCCCAGACGCAGCTGCTCGGCAGCCTGATACCACCGGCAGCAGGCGACCTGGTGCAAAACGCCCTTACCCGGGCCGGAGTTCACTTCCACCTCGGTACCACCGTCAAGAACCTCGACCACGCCGCTGGCAGTGTCCGGGTCGAACTGGCCGACGGCAGCCAGCTGCAGGTCGATCGGGTCATCAGCGCCATCGGCGTGCGCCCGCGGGTGGATCTGGCGCAGCACGCCGGCGTCCGCACCACCCGCGGCATCGTCACCGACCGCTATCTGGCCACCAGCGCGGAGCAGGTCTTCGCCCTTGGGGACTGCGCCGATGTCGACGGTCACAACCTCTGCTATATCGCGCCGTTACTGGCCGGTGCGCGCGCACTGGCACAGACCCTGGCGGGTAGCCCCACCCCGGTGCATTACGGCAATATGCCGGTCAGCATCAAGACAACCCTGTGCCCAGTGACCGTGTCGCCACCACCGTGTAACGCCGACGGCCAGTGGCAGTATGAGCGCAGTGACAGTCAGGGCGTAATTGCCCGCTTCATCGCCAGCGACGGACAACTCCAGGGCTTTGCGCTGGCCGGCGATGCCTGCAAGCAGGCCCCGGCCTTCAGCGAACAGACCGCACCCATCATGCAGAATTGATAATTGACAAGGCAGCCGGCCATCCACAGGTTAGGATGGCAGCTGAAATCGCCGAATAATGTTCATGTGCAACCACATATTGGCGCATGACACAGTGACGCTAAACCGGTAGAACCAATATGAGCAACGACAAAAAACCCAGCAACTGGCAAAAGGCCATTGAAGGCGAATGGCACGGCCTGCCCTCGCTGTTTGAGGCCGACGGTACCCATGTGGGCTACAACAAGGTCAGCCGTGCCAGTGAATTTGAAAACGGGCGCACCACCTACTGGATGAACACCCGCTTCGATGCTACCGGCCCACTGAATGACCGCTTTGAAATCGGGTCACCGTTTCGCTTTGGCGTGATCGATTCCGACCAGGATCGCATTTACACCGGCCCGGATTTTATCGGTAGTGGCCGGCCCTACGGTCTGCTGGTGGATTCCAATTACTTCTCACCGGGCTGGAACGTCAATTTGCGTACCATGAACCATGTGGTTCCGGAACTCGGCATCCAGGTGTACTCCTCCCAGCTGTTTGAAGCGGACACCTTGGTCGGCGTGTTCAATGGTCTCTATGTGGTCACCCAGGATCACGAGACCAACCCGGCAACCCAGAAACGGGTAGATGCCTTCCTGGAAAAAGAAAAGCTGGATGGCAAGCGCCCATTCAACCTTCCCGTCAAGCACGCGGGCCAGTTTTCCGGCCGTTTCGAGGTGTACAACGAAAATCAGGAACTGGTGGGGCACAACGATGTGGTGATCCATCACAAGCCCCTGAACCTGCTGCACTCCGAGCAGACCATCGAAATCAGCGGCGTGATAAATGCCAAGTGGACCGCCATGCGCACCCGCACCGGCAACCACCATCAGTACCACGGCCCCGACATGTTCGGCAACGGCATGTCGTATGGTCGCTACCTCTACTCCGTGCGCCACGTATTCGGCCAGGCCTTCAAACTCTGGTCGCGGGAAACCCAGGTGGATGAGGATTACACCCTGGTGTGCGCCTGGCAGTTCATGCAATCGCAAAAAGAAAAATACACCACCTTCGGCGTGCTGCGCTGGGAACAGGGTGACCTGATACTGGGAGCCAACCATGTCGACTGAAGCGGAACTACTGAGACCAATTGCCCCTGCTATTAACGGGAGGCAGCATGCAGTTGAGCCCCAGCAACTTCGCCAGGTGTTCGGCCAGTTCGCCACCGGCGTGACCATAATTACCACCAGCAACGAATCCGGCGAACCAGTGGGGATGACCGCCAGCAGTTTCAATACGGTCTCCCTCGAGCCACCGCTGATTCTCTGGTGTATCGGCAAGAACACGGGTTGCTTTGACGCCTTCGATCGCTGCGAGCATTTCGCCATTCACGTTTTGAGTGACGAACAGGAGGCGCTTTCCTCCCTGTTCGCCCGCCGCGGGACAGACAGATTTGCGGGACTGGATTACATCATCAATAACGACGGTGTTCCCCTGCTGCATGAATACTGTGCGCGCCTGCAATGTACTGTAGCCGCGCGCTACGATGGCGGCGATCACCTGATCATGGTGGGCAGAGTCCAGGCCATGCACACCCAGGATCGGGAACCGCTACTCTTCCACCGCGGACGCTACGCGCGTATTGCCTGAGTTTCCAATTCTCACTTGATGACCATAGTCGCCGGCAGTATCCCTGCCGGCTTTTCTATTTGCGCAGTAAAAAAAACCGCGCAGCCAGCGAGTGCAAAACACTCGCTGTCGGCGCGGCAACAGGCAAGTAATCAAAAAAGTAAAAAACCTTACCCAGAAAATAAAAGTGAACGTCAGGCGATTTCCGGCTGGATACTTGCTGCGCGCTGAAACCCTTTTGGCAAGCCCGCATCCGGCACAAAACCATACAGTGGCTCACCCGGCAGTGCGGCCGCAAGAATTTCTCTTGCTGCCATCAATCTCTCAAAATCCACGCCGGTGCGATAGCCCATGGCCTCCAGCAGGAACGCGAGATCCTCGGTGACGATGTTGCCACTGGCACCCGGCGCAAACGGACAGCCACCGATTCCGCCCATCGAGGCATCCACCGTCGTAATCCCCTCCTCGATCGCCGCCAGCGCATTGGCCAGGCCCTGGCCGCGGGTATTGTGCAGGTGAATACCGTGCAGCGTTTCGCGCCCCAGGCTTTCCCAGATGCGACGAATCATCCGGCGCACCTGTAGCGGGTTGCCGTAACCGGTGGTGTCGGAAAGCCCGATCTCATCGCAGCCGGCCTCCATCAGCGATTCGCCCAAGCGCAGCACCGCGTCTTCGGCAACGGGCCCTTCCAGGGTGCAGCCAAAACAGGTAGACAGGCTGCCCTCAAAACTCGGCCGCTGTTGCGGCGGTAATTCGTTCAGCAAAGCCCGAATTCCGCGCACCTCTTCCAGGACCTGCTGGTGGGTGCGGCGCAGGTTTTTCAGGCTGTGGGTTTCACTGACCGACAGAGGAATGGTCAACTTGTGCGCCCCGGCGGCTACGGCAGCCTGTGCACCGCGCAGGTTGGGCACCAGCACCGCCACCGTGAGCCCGGGAATGGTGCGGGCGAACGCAACGACCTCCGCCGTATCCGCCAATTGCGGCAACACTTTTGCGGGTACAAAGGAGCCCACTTCGATCTCGCGCAGACCGGCGGCCGCCAGCGCACCAATCCAGCGCTTCTTGTCGGCCGTCGCCATAATACGGTTGATACTCTGCAGTCCGTCCCGCGGCCCTACCTCACTTATTTCGATATCGATATCACTACCAACCACTGGTGTATCCCCCGTCGTTTGTACTGCCTATTTGCGCTTGCCCATCTGGCACGCCCAACCGGCCGCTTGACCTAATGTTATATTATTATATCATATTGGCCAGTACCTGCACGGGCAATGTATTTCAGTGGAGAGCCGCCAATGGCGCATCAGGAAGTTTTGCCGCTCGCCGGCATCAAGGTGGTCGAGTTTACCCACATGGTGATGGGCCCCGCCGCCGGCGGCATACTCGCGGACCTGGGGGCAGAGGTAACAAAGGTAGAGCCCTTCGAGGGCGACAACACCCGGCGGCTGCAGGGTTCGGGGGCGGGCTACTTTACCATGTACAACCGCAACAAGCGCAGCCTGGCCCTGGACCTGAAATCCCCGGAGGGCCGCGATCTCGCCCTGCGCCTGATTGATGAGGCCGACGTGGTGATCGAGAACTTCCGCCACGGGGCCATGGACCGACTGGGCTTTGGCTATGCGGCACTCAGGGAGCGCAACCCGGGCCTCATCTACTGTTCCCTGAAGGGGTTCCTCAGTGGTCCCTACGAACACCGTACCGCCCTCGACGAAGTCACCCAGATGATGGGCGGCCTCGCCTACATGACCGGGCTACCCGACCGCCCCCTGCGCGCCGGCACCTCGGTGATTGACATTACCGGCGGGATGTTCGGAGTCATCGCAATCCTGTCCGCACTGCAGCAACGCCACAGCACCGGACACGGCCAGCATGTGACCAGCTCACTGTTTGAGACCACGGCCTTCCTGGTGGGCCAGCATATGGCACAACAGGCGGTGACTGGCGAGGAGCCGCCCCCCATGTCGGTGCGCCGCAGTGCCTGGTCGGTGTATGACATCTTCCACAGCGCCGAAGGGGAACGTGTTTTTGTCGGCGTGGTTAGCGACACCCTATGGCGGGCCTTCTGCAGCGAATTCCAATTGAGCGATTTCGCCGAGGATGCGTCCCTCGCCAGCAACGCCGGTCGGGTTGCCGCCCGCGAGCGCATACTGCCGCGTATCAATGCCCTGTTCGGCAGTCTTCCCAAAGAAGAACTGATGGCAAGGCTCGATCGCGCCGGAATCCCCTTCGCTCCCATCAACAAACCCGCCGACCTGTTTACCGACCCGCACCTGAACGCCGCCGGCGGCTTGGTGGAAGTCACCCTGGAGAACGGCCAGCACGCGCACCTGCCGGCGCTGCCAGTGGAGTTTGATGGCCGCCGCCCCGGGCTGCGCCGGGATCTGCCAAAGGCCGGTCAACACAGTATCGAGGTGGCCCGCGCATTGGGGCTGAGCGACGCCCAGATAGAAGCCTTGGTGGAGCATGGGGTGCTGCGGGGCAGCCGGCTCGAGGATCCGGTACATTGACCGTACAGGATATGGACAGCTAAGGCCTTTGCGATTAGTCTCAGGAAAGATGTATTTTGAGGACAGGTCACTGTGAGCAGCGCAGCTCTGAAACCGCCGGAAACGTTTTTCCACTCCAAACTGTTTCGCGGCCTCGGCCATGAGGAGCTGGCGCCGCTGGCCGCCATCTGCCAGCGGCGACGGATACCGTCCGGTGAGCAACTGATTCGCCAGTACAGCGCCGCCCAGCATGTGTACGTGGTGGTTGCCGGCACCCTGATGATCGAGCGGCTATCACGCTCCGGTCGCCGCCAGGTGATCGCCTTTTCCTATCCCGGCGACTACATCGGATTCACCAATACCGAAGACTACGAATACAGCGTGGTCTGCCTGCGGGAGGCCGAATTACAGGTGTTCCCGCGCCGCGAATTCCTCACCCTGGTGGATCGCTTCCCCACACTCAAGGCCAATGCGCGACAGGTGGGCGGCAATGTGCTGGCACAGACCCTCGACCAGCTGTTTGCGCTCGGTCAGAAAAAAGCCCACGAGCGCCTGTGCTTTCTGCTTGCCCAGATCGGGCGCCGCCAGTGCGGCGCGCACAATGCCGATATCGAACTCATCATGAGTCGCCAGGATATTGCCGATTACCTCGGGCTCACCATAGAAACCGTGAGCCGCGCCTTCGCGCGCCTCAAGGCCATGCAGCTGGTCGAGATCGTGAGCGCGCATCGCATCCGTGTGCTCGATCGCAGCGTGCTGGAGGAGCTGGCCAGCGTGCAGTGAAGCGCGCAGCCATTCCCCAAGACGCCACTCAGCCCTCACTCTGCCCCCCAGCGCCATGCCTTCGGCACAAGTTGACAATTATCATGGGCAGCCCTACCCACCCCGCTAGACTAGCGAAAATCCTCGCTAACTGCGGAGTTGCCCATGGCAAATACAGATCGGCAAGTCCCCCCCGCCTGGAATGCGGTCGGGCGCCACGGAGTATTTCCTGAAGCCAATCACGATGAGATCGCCCGCTTCAATTTTCTCACCAACCTGAATATGCACCTCGCATCCCGGGTACTGCCCGGTGTGCGCAAGGCCTATGACAAACGCATTGAAGGCACCACAGCGCCGTCCAGCCGGCGCGAAGTCGGTGAGTTGCTGCGACGCGAACCCCTCTACCAGCTGTGGAGCAGCCTGCGCCGCAACACGATGGAAATGCGTCAGCAGAACAGTCGCGCCATGGTATTCCGCCAGCTGCCGGACCTCATTGAAAAAGCCCGGCAGTTGAATGACGGCCACGATAATCTGCAAATGAATCCTGCGGTGGAGATCCCGCGCTATGTGAGCGCTGTGGATACTCACTGCATGCCGGGCAGTTACCACACTGAATACTGTGACGACGACGTCGCCGCAGGTGCGAACTACGACAGCGGCATTTTTGTCACCACCGCCGGCATGCTCGGGCGCTACAGCGACGGCGGCGGGCAGGCGCTGGTGGAATGGTTAAGAGAAGAAGCGAAATCCGGTTACAGACCCAAGCGCATTCTCGATATCGGCTGTACAGTCGGCCACAACATCGTGCCGCTCGCCCAGGCTTTTCCGGACACCGAAATTCTCGCCATCGATGTCTCCGCCCCGGTGCTGCGCTATGCCCATGCACGGGCCCGCTCGCTGGGCATCGACAACATCACCTTCCGCCAGGAAAACGCCGAATCCATCGCCGCGGAAGACGGCAGCTTCGACCTGATTATCACCTGTATGTTTCTGCATGAAACCTCGAACCTCGCGCTGCCACGCATTCTCGCGGAAACCCATCGCCTGCTCGCAAACGGCGGTAAGGTGGTGCATATCGAACAGCCCCAGTTCACTCCGGACATGCCGCCCTACGAGCAGTTCATGCGCGACTGGGATACCCGCAACAACAACGAGCCCTTCTGGGGCACGCTGCACGACCTGGACCTTTTCGAAGCGATGGCGCAGGCCGGGTTCGCGCGGGAAAATATCACCACCCGCAACCTGTTCGCAGTGGTGGATGAAACCCTGTTCCCGAGCGCGGCCAAGGCCGCGGCCGACAGTGAAGACTACGGGCGCAAGCCTGCCTGGCACACCTATATCGCCAGCAAATGAATCCCAATGATGATGGATGGAACGAGGCGGAGAAATGCCATGACCTTTGATGCAATCGACATGGCCGGTAACAAGGCCCGGGGCAAACGTCCGACCTTTTTCAAGGACACCGACACCGATCGGCTGTTGTCGATCCTGATGGCACTGGCCGGGGAGCTCGCTGTCGCCCGCGAACGGATCGACACCCTCGAGCGGCTGCTGGAAGCGCGCAACCTGCTAAAACAAACAGACATCGAAGGCTATGTGCCGGACACCACCGCTGCCCGCGAGCGCGGGCTCTGGCACCAGGAGTTTATCGCGCGGATCCTGCGGGTGGTTCAGCAGGAGATTGAACAGTTCGACGAGGACCGCGAAGCACAGCAACAGGCGCGCAGGGAAAATGTCAGCGCTTCGACCGAGCTAGAGGAGCTGATTGAAGAGCTCGCCAGCAGCTGAACCAGAGAAAACGACGCAGAAACAAAAAAGCCCTGGCAGAATGGCAGGGCTTTTTTATGCATCCTGTTTAGCGGATTCTTGGCAGGACCCGCTCAGCCCTCGGGCCAGCGAAACTGTGCACGACGCCGCTCGAGGAACGCCGCACTACCCTCTTCGAAATCACCACCGGAGAACGCCTCTTCAAACGCCTGCCGCAACTGGTCTTCACTAATGTCCGATGCAGCGGCATGGCCGCAGAGATAGTTCAGCGTAGCCTTGGTCCAGCGCAGGGAATACTGGGAATTGTCCAGCAGGCTCTGCACCAGCTCTGCCTGCAGCCGCTCAAGTTCCGGGCCATCCGCCAGATGTTGCACCAGACCGATTTGCTGCGCCCGCGCTGCCGATACCGGCAGCCCGGTCAACAACAGTTCGCGCGCATTGGCCGCACCCACTGCGTTTATCAGTCGTTGGGTGTCCGCCAGATTGTAGAGAATGCCCAGTTTGGACGGCGTGATGGCAAAGGTTGACTCGCTGTCGGCAAGGCGAATATCGCAGGCCAACGCCACGCCGCAACCACCGCCGTAACAGGCACCGCGAATCACCGCCAGCGTCGGCCGCGGCAATCGCTCCAGCTGCAACTGCACGTCGCGAATCAGCGTATTCTGGCGACGCATTTCCGCCGGGTCCCGCATCGCCGCCGCCAGTTCATCGATATTGGCCCCGGCGCAGAATGCGCGCTCACCCGCCCCCGTGAGCAGCACTGCGCGGATGCTATCGTCGGCCGCCACACGATCGAGCAGCTGCGACAATTGTTGCCACATTGCCACCGTCATGGCATTGCGCTGCCTGGGGTTGTCGATGGTGATGCGCGCCAGCCCGCCATCGGTGACAAAACCGATATGCGCCGTCGCCGCTTGTTGCGTTTCCGTTGTCATGTGGCATTGCCCTCCATCGCCATCACGCCATCTCCTGTTGTGCCTTTCGCTGGCTGGGCAACCACTGCTCCAGCGCAACACAGGTCTCGAGTAATGTAGCTTCAGCGCCCGCGCGGGCAATGATCTGAACACCGAATGGTAGTCCATCGCTGGACACGCCCAGCGGAATACTCGCCGCCGCCAGCCCCGCCATGTTCACGCAGGCGGTCAGGTTAGCCTGGTTCACCGGAGCCGCGGTACTGAAGGGAAACGCGGTCTGCAGGGTGGTCGGTGTCAGCAGATAGTCCACGGCGTCCAGCTGCATACGCAACCAGTGACCCGCTGCTTCCACAGTATCCTGTGCGCGCACCAGGTCCGGTGCACTGCGCTCGGCGCCCCAGCGCAGCAGCCGCTGTAACTCTTCCGAAAACAGCGCGGGACGCTGGGCCAGCTTTTGCGCGAAAGTCACATTGGCCTCCGCCTCGCACAGCAACAGGCCCGCGCGGCGGATGGCAGAAAAATCGCTTCCCGCGAACGTTCGCGGACGTTTTATTGCGCCCGGCAACGCCGCCGTGAAACACTGGAAATCCGCAGAAATTTCTGCAGCCACACCCAGCGCCAGGCAGTCGTCGACAACTGCCCAGCGGGTGCTCGCCAGATCGGCTGGACCGAGAGATTCCTTGCACACTGTTTCGCGCAGCAGCGGCCAAAGCCCGCACAGATCACGACTCGAGCGCGCCAGCGGCCCGACGGTATCGAGCTGTCGGCTCAAGCGGGTGACGCCGTTGGCACTCACCGAGCCGCGTCCGGGCTTGAACCCGCTGACGCCACAGTAACTCGCAGGGATACGCACCGAGCCCATGGTGTCGGTTCCCAGCGAGACTGCGCAGAGCCCCGCAGACACTGCCGCCGCCGAGCCGCCGCTGGAGCCTCCCGGGGTAAAGCCGGCGCGCAGCGGGTGTTCGCAGCGCCCCCAGTGGGGGTTATCGTTGGTGGCGCCGAGGGCGATCTCGTGCATGTTCAGTTTGCCCAAAGGAATCAGGCCGGCGCTGCGCAATTGTGCCACTACCGCGGCATCCAGTTTGGACACCGGTGCATCGCCGCGGTAACCGAGACCGTTGGCGGTGGGCATTCCCGCGACCGCAATATTGTCTTTTACCGCAAAGCTGAGGCCATCGTAGATGGACAGCAGTGCCCCTGCCCTGCGCCGCGCATCCGACGCACGCGCGGCGGCCAATGCGCCTTCGCGGTCGACAAACACATAGGCATTGATGGCACGCTGGGTCTTTTCGATGGCCGCCAGAGTGCGCGCCGTGAGTTGCTCACTGGTGTATTCGCCGCGGCGCAGCCGCTCCGCCAGTGAAGAGGCATCCTCACGCAAATGGCTGTCGCTAAGCTGAATCATGGGCAACCCCCGATTAATTATCGCAATGTCAGTCGAAACGCCGGTCGATCAGGCGCAAGGGTTTCTGGCGTCGGTCGATCTCGGTCCACTGCGCGGTGCCGCCGGCGGCCACCGGTTCCACCCCCACTTCGATTCCCAGTTTGTGCTTGAGCATTTCCGCGCACTGCCGGGCAATCGCCGGGTGTTGCTCCAGGGCCGCGCCCACTTCCACCAGCACCGTGAGGGTCTCGCGGCCACTGGCATCGCGCTCGGCGATACACACATATTCCCCGGTAAAACTCTCCAGCTCCGCCAGCATGCCACCGATGCCGTGCGGGTATACATTGATACCGCGCAGCTTGACCATATTGTCGGAGCGACCGAGAAAACCGCGGATGCGCCTGAACGGCAGATTGAACGGGTTTTCTCCCGGAATCTCCGCGGTAATGTCACAGGTATTGAAGCGGATCACCGGATAGATATCGTCCTTGTACAGACAGGTCACCACCATATTGCCGGTGTCGCCCGCCGATACCGCACGCCCGCTTTCCACGTCGAGCAACTCCAGGTAGTGGGCGTCTTCCCACACATAGAGTCCATTCTGGTCCGGGCCTTCCGCAGCAATACAGCCGGTATCCGCCACTCCATACCAGTCGTACAGCTTCGCGCCGCCCCAGGCATCACTCAATGCGGCGCGGGTTTCCTGGCCCAGGTGGCCAATGATCATGTCAATGCGCAGGTCCTCCCCCGGGGTCATGCCCATTTCCTGCGCCACACTGGCGAGCTTCTTGATGTAATCCGCAAAACCCACCATTACGTTCACGCCGAAATCCCGCATCAGCTGCACCTGCTGGGCAGAACGGGTTTCAAGGCCGGTACCCGCAGATAAAAACAGCGCGTTGGTGTAGCGGGTTACCGCCTCGCGAATATAGTGCCCGCCATTGATCATGCCGTGGCCATAGGTTGACTGCACGGTAGCGCCGGGCTTCAGCCCCATAAAACGGTAGGCCCGCGCCACCAGCATCGCCTGTATCTCGCGCCCGCGCGGGCCAAAGAGAATGGGCTGCGGCCGGCCAGTGGTGCCACTGGTGGTATGGAACACCACCGGGGGCCGCTGCTCCGGCGCCAGCCCATCAAGCCCGCTGAAATCCCCAATGGGGGGAAACCGCTCTACGCTCTGCATGATGTCGGACTTGGAAAATACCGGCAGTTTTTCGATGTCGTCGATACTGCGAATATCAGTGGGCAGAATGCCGGCCTCGCCCCACAACCGCTGGTAAAACGGAATCTGCCAACCCCGCGCCACCAACTTCAGAAAGCGCTGGTTCTGCAGTTCCCGCAGGGCATCCCGCGACATACCGGCGTAGGTTTGCAGAAAGGCATCCCCCAGCGGGTAGTCCGCCAGCGCCTGATGCACATCAAAACTCTCGAAATAACTTGGGTAAGGCATGAAAGAACTTCGCTCGCTTCCAGTGACTGTCGTGTGTTGGCTTTCGTTCGTTGGCAATTGTTGATTGGCGCTGTTTAAACGGCGCTGGTTTCAGGTAATGGCATCGACGGGTTGCGGCAGTGACGCCAGCAAGCCGGTCAGTTCGCTCACGGATGCCAGCTGCTCCAGCCGCTCAATCCTCGCAATAATCGCAACTCCGGTTTCCGCGTCGAATGGCGTACGCGCAGAACCGAGGCAGCGCCGGAATTTGGCCAGCTGCCGGCTGCGATCCAGCGGGTTTTCCGGGTGACCGAGAATCGCAGTAAGCTCCCGGCGATATTCAGTGCCGTCATTCAGCCGCACGGTGACCGTTTGCGGCGCCAGTGCATTGGGATCCTTGCTGGCAGACGGCGTCATGGTGATGCGCGCTGCCAGATTCTGGCGAACGGGATCGGCGAGCGCGGCGGGATCGAAATCCTCCACCCCCACATCCCCAGACAGCAGCAGCGTCGCCGCCACATAGCCGATGCACAACCGCGCATAATTCACGCTCATGCCGGGCTGCGCGGGCCTGTCGACCAGGCGCCGCACTAACGGCGGTGCCGCGATAATTACCGATTCGATATCCGAGGCGGCAAAACCGTGGGCTGCACGCAACTGCGTCAGTGCGTCGAGAGTGCCGTGCGCCGCACGCCCGGTGGGAAATGGTTTGTGGCTGACACGGACGATCTGCCACTCGCCCCCCAACAGGGAAAAGGCAGACTCCGCGTTACCATCCGACTCCATAATCGAGAAATAACCGAAGGCACCACTCAGGAAGCGGCGCGGCCCCTCAAGGCCGAACCCCGCCATATCCGCAGCGGCGATGGCATTGCGCGCATTGAATGCCACCTGCATGGGCAGCACTGCCACCCCCTCGGTGTGCGCCTGCATGGTGCCACCGGTCTGGCTGTATGCGATGGACATGGACTGTAGGATTTTTTCACGGTCGTAGCCGCGCAATCGGGCAATGCCCGCGGCGGCGCCGATGCAGCCCGCGGTACCCGGGCGGAAAAACCGCATGGGCTTGCTGGCGCTCATGCCGAGCACGGTAGCCACATCCACCGCCAGCGCCAGCGCCAGCAAGAGGGAGCGGCCGTCCGCCTCGCGCGCCTCGGCATCCGCCAGCAGCGCCGACAGGATCACCGCCATCGGGTGTACCACGGCGCGCTCGTGCACACAGTCGAATTCCTGGTTGTGGATCTGGTAGGCATTGACCATGGCGGCGTGCGCCGCGGGCAGGCGAACATCGCTTCCCCAGACCGTGGCGGCGCGATGGGTTGCAGCGCTACCCCATTCAGCGGCGGTGCCCAGCAGTTCGGCGGCCAGAGGAAGCCGCGAACCGCTGATGCCAACGCCGATGGAATCGAGAATGAATGTCTTGCAGGCCGCTATCGCCGCATCATCCAGGTCAGCGAAGTTCGCGCCGGCGACATGCCCCACCAGCTGCTGTTCAAAGTCACGCACTATTCGCCCCCAGTGCGCGCAGCGCCGCAAACAAATGTCCGAGATCCGTCTGATCAATCAGATTCAATGCGATCTCGATGACATCCTCGGCACACGTCGGGTGAACCCCACCGGCACCCAACAAGGTGCGCGCCTTGGTGACGATATCGTCCTCCGCCATGGGCCATTCCGGATCTCCCCAGGCATCGCGTAACACAATATTCAGCTGTGTGCCGTCGTTCAGTGTTACCAGCGCCGTCGCGCCAAAATGTCCGGGGTACGCCCGCTCGTGCTCGTCATCCAACACCAACGACACCTTCTCCCGCAGTGCCGCCACCTCCGACCGCTGCACAACCTCGTGTTCAAAATCGGCGATGTCCGGTTTCCCGTACAGCAGGGTGACAGCGACACAATGCTGCACGCTGAAACGCGCCTCGGCCGGCGACTGTGGCCGCGGGCGATCGCAGAACAGCAGTGCGTCGGCGTAGCTGCCGATTTGCAGCGAACGGATATCCTCGACGGAAATGTCACCCAAAGCTCGCACCGCGTCGATCGCCGGATGGGTGTGACGGCATGCGGGCCAGGGTTTGAAACTGCACTGGAAAATCAGCCAGCCGCCCGCGGCCTGATCGATCACCGCAAGCGGCTTGGCCTGCGGCGATGTCGCCGCAAAGAAGCCCTGGGTCCCCTCCAGCAAACTGGCCGGTCCGCGCAGTTGGCTCGCCGCCAGCAGCGCCGCCTGCACGCCGGCCTGTGCCGCGCTGGCGTTGTGCAAGGGCTTGGTGTCCACCGCTTCGTGGCGCATCTGCCAGAAGCCACCGGTGCGACTGCCCGCGTTGGCCAGTGCCCAAACGGTCTGCTCAGGGTCGAGCCCCAGCAACCTGGCGGCGGCGGCAGCAGCCCCAAAGCTGCCACAGCTGGAGGTGTTGTGATACAGCGCATAGTGATCGCGGCCGAGTGCGCGGCCGATGCGGATCATTGTTTCATAGCCGACCACAATAGATTCCAGCAACGCGCGCGGCGTAGCCCGCACCATGTCGGCGACTACCAAGGCGGCAGGAATGAGGATCGGGCCGGGATGCAGGGTGGAGGTGCGGTGCAGGTCGTCCATCTCGGCAATACTGCCGAGTATGCCGTGGTATTGCAGCGTGTCCTGCCAGTTGCTGTCGCGCCCACAGAGGTTCCAGCAGTCTCCCGCCCCCCCCCACCGGGCAAGGTAATGCCGCAGCTTTGCCGCCACTTCGCTGCGACTGCCATAGGCCGCACAGCCGAGCCAGTCGAGCAGGTGCAGCTGTGCCCTCGCCAGAGTCGCATCGTCAATATTACGCTCCAGCAGGGGTACCAGCTGTTGCAGTAGCGTTGGAGGAAGCTTCACAGCGGCACTCCTTCCACACTGTCTTCCAGTGGTGCATACACCCACGTGCGCTGCTTGCGCCGCGCCTGCTCATAAACGTCTATCGCCCTGCGATGCTGTAATGTCAGTGCAATCGGATCCAGGCCATTCAACAGCTGATGGCGAGCGCTCTCATCGAGAGAGAATGGCCACAACAAATCGCCGCACTGGATCAGGCAGGTTTGCAGGTCGATGGTCACGGGGTTGCTCTGCGGGTCGCGTTGCACCTGTTCGGCCAGCGCCGTAATGCTGATTTCATCGAGGCGCACCGGCAGAATGCCGTTGCGGATACAGTTGGTATGAAAAATCGCTCCGAAACCGCTGGCGATAACTGCACGCACACCGTACTCCGCCAGCGCCCACACTGCGTGCTCACGGGAGGAACCGCAGCCGAAATTGTCGAGGGCCAGAAGAATGGAGGCGCCGGCGTATTCGGGCCGGTTGAGAACAAAAGACGGGTTTAGCTCACGACTTCCGGGCAAGGTGTAGCGCCAGCCGGCAAACAGACCTTCGCCGAGACCGCGCTTGGAAACCCGCTTCATTTCCCGCGACGGGATGATCGCATCGGTGTCGATGTTGCGTCGCAGTAGCGGCGCGGCAATACCAGTGTGGGTGACAAACGGCTTCATGCAATCAGTGACTCGCTATTGGCCAGTGACTCGGCAGAGGTGATATATCCGGCAATGGCTGAGGCCGCTACCGTGGCGGGGCTCGCCAGGTGAGTGCGCGTATTGGGCCCCTGGCGCCCTTCAAAATTGCGATTGGTGCTGGAAATCACACGCTGGTGCGCGCCAAAGGTTTCCCCTCCGGCGTAAAAACACATGGAGCAGCCGGAATCCCGCCACTCGAAGCCCGCCGCCGTAAAGATCCGGTCGAGGCCTTCCTTTTCGGCCTCACGTTTTACCCGTCGAGATCCCGGCACTACCACACCGCGCACCCCTGGCGCGATGTGCCGGCCCTGCACCACCGCCGCTGCCGCTCGCAGATCGCTGATACGGCTATTGGTACAGGATCCGATAAAGGCGGCATTCACCGCGATATCAGCAATCACCTGCCCGGGTTTCAGCCCCTGGTATTCGAGGGCGCGCTGGGCAGCCTCCCGGCGATGAATTTCGGCAAAGGTTTCAGGATCGGGCGTGCACTCATGCAGGCCCGCCACCTGTTCCGGACTGGTACCCCAGGTCACCATCGGGCGGATAAGGTTGGCATCGACGCGCAGTTCGCGATCAAACACGGCGTCTTCGTCACTGCGCAGCGTGCGCCAGTAACGGCAGGCATCGTGCCAGTGCTCGCCCTTGGGCGCGAAATCGCGGCCGGCCACATAGTCCTCGACGGTTTCGTCTGGCGCGATGATCGCGGTAAACGCGGAAAACTCCACGGCCATGTTGCACAGGGTAAAGCGGGCCTCCACCGACAACCGACGGATCGCCGAACCACAGAACTCAACCGCATAACCCGCCCCACCATTGCTACCAAAGCGGGCGATCAGGTGCAGCACCAGGTCCTTGGCGGTTACACCGGAAGCCAGCTCACCATCGACGATCACACGCATGTTTTTGGGCTTGCGCACCCGCAGGGTGCCCGTCGCCAGCGCGTGCTCCGCCTCACTGGAACCGATGCCCCAGGCCAGCGCGCCGATGCCTCCGAGAGTGCAGGTGTGGCTGTCCGGGCACACCTGTGTGAGTCCAGGCAGCACCAGCCCCAGCTCCGGGCTGATCACGTGCACGATCCCCTGATCCTCGTCATTCACGTCAAACAGACGGATATTGGCCGCGCGGGTTTCGCTGCGTGTAGCCAGGATAAAATCGGACCCGGATGGCATCAGGGTTTTGTCTCCGCGCCCCGGGAAGGTATCGACAATATGGTCCATGGTGCAGAACACCCGGCGCGCATCCCGCACCTTGTAGCCGGCGGAGTGCAGGCTCTGTAGCGCAATCGAACCGGTCCGCTCGTGCAGAAAGACCCGGTCGATGTATAACAGGGTTTCCCCGCTATCGAGTTCACACACGGTGTGGTCCGACCACAACTTGTCGAACAACGTGCTTGCGCTGTTTATCGCCATACTTACTGCCCTCCTGTACCCTGCGGCAAGGTCAGATCTTTTATCTCTCTATTTGATATATTATTATAACATTAGATCTTTGAGAACAGTGATTTGCCAACAATGAGCATTAACGAGCCAACACCCGCACTGGGCCCCTGCACCATCGCCACTCTGGCGAGCCCCGATGCCGCAGCACTGGTGGACCAATACTGCAGCTACCTGCAGTGCCGGGTGCTCGCCAGCGAACCGCTCACACCCGGCGTCGCCGAGCAGTGGGACTGCCCGGATCTCGCGGACGCGCCGTGCTGGCTGCTGGGCAATGCGCTGGGGCACCCCTGGCTGCGTATTATTGAAGACGCCGGTGCCGAGCCCGCCGCCCCCCTCTCCCGGGCCGGCTGGATGTCGCTGGAAATACTGGTGGAAGACCCGGACGCCCTTGCAGCGGACCTGACTTCATCACCCTTCAAGGTACTGCGGCCCGCCGCCAACCTCGAACTCAGCGACAAGATTCGCGCGGTACAGGTGCAAGGACCCGCCGGAGAGCTGCTTTACCTGACCCGAATTTCCGGCGCGGTACCACCATTCCAGCTGCCACAGGCCCGCTGTGCCGTCGATCATCTGTTTATTCCAGTGCTGGCAAGCCGCGATCGCAGCGCATCACTGGCAAGCTACGAATCCCTGGCACAACACGACGGCCTCAGTTTTGATACCCGGGTCACCGTGATCAATCAGCTGCGCGGCTTGCCGCTCGCACAACAGCATCCACTCGCCACCCTGCAACTGGCTGACAGCACCCTGATCGAAATCGACCAGCTGCCGGACCTCGCCACGCCACCCCGGCAGGCCGACAGCCTTGGCGGTGGCATCGCCATGATTACTTTTTTGATTGATCGCCTGCCGCCGGATGTTGTGACCTTCCGCCACCGCGAAGCGCCCTATGATGGACGGCGGAGCTGTACTGTTTACGGCCACGACGGCGAACGGATCGAATTGATCGAACGCACCGCGCACTAGCACCGGCGAATGCCGAACGAACGCCGCCAGAACGAAAAATAACGACTGCAACCAAGAGAAGCCCATGCCCTACCGAACCATTCGCGGACACATCCGCTACAGCAGCCGCAAAGCCGACCGCCTGGGACACGAGCGCGGCCGGGAATTCTTCAGTATCACCCAGCAGGCGGACGGCATCGATGTGTTGCAGGCCCACTGTGAAATCGACGACGCTCCCAGCGTCACCCGCGACATCGTGCAGGCGCTGCGGCACACCGATTCCGCACCTCTCGACTGCTCGGTGCGCCTCACCGTGGGCGACCATTTTGAGGGTACCGGCTGGTTCCGCTTCACCGACAAGCAGGCCGAATGCGAAACCTTCAACCATCGCGACGGACGCATCAGCCAGCGTATTGAGCTGGCGGCACCCGTGCAGTGGATGCAGTGCCACCCGATTGCCGGCGACGGGCTGCTGATGCGGCTGTACGACCTGTCCCAGGGTCCGGGCAAACAGCACTTTCCACACATGATGCTGTCCTCTCCGGATCACCGCGGTGCGACCGGTCCACTGCTGTTCAAGATGGGCTTTTCCCTGGTGTACGTGGGTGAAACGGACGTCACCGTGGAGGCCGGCCGCTTCCGCGCACGCCATTTCCAGGTCACCGACACCGCCGCTGACCTGCCGGAAGAGCACCCGCCCTACAATGTCTGGTGTACCGCGGATGACGACTACTTGCTGCTGCGCGCCGAAGTGGAGGGCTACATGCAGACCCGCTATGAACTGGCGGAGGTGCAGTATTTCGAATCTCACAATGGCGTCACCAGCGCGAAACACACGGCCGCGGAAACCGCTATCTGACGCAGCGCAGCTGGGCCGTTATTGACAATCGTCAATGCGGCTCGTCCCCTCTCGCCTAGTATCGGTGCGATAACCAATAGACCCTGACGGGAGACAATAATGAAAATACTGATACTGGGCATGGGGCATGTGGGCAAGGCCCTCGGCAGCCGGCTCCGCGACAACGGCCACCAGGTGATCGGTACCACCACCACCCCGGAAAAGGTCGCAGCGCTAAGACCGTATGCGGACGAAGTGGTGGTGCTGAAGGGTCACGAATCCGACAAGGTCGCTGCGGCGGCCGCGGGCGTCGACCTGATTGTGGTCACCGTTGCCCCGAATGTAAGAAATACCCGCACTCCGGAAGAGCGGCACCAGCACTATCGCCAGACACTGGTGGAAACCTGCTCCAGCGCCGCGGCCAGTTGCGAGCGCCTGATCTTCCTGTCGTCGTTCTCCGTGTACGGCGATGGCGGTGAAGGCAGCTCCCCCATCACCGAGGAAACCCCCACCAGCAACCACGAGGAGCCCTCCTCCCTGTATTACCAGCAGGCGGAGCAGAACATCCTCTCACGGTCCGGCGGCTGTGTACTGCGCTTCCCGGACATGTACGGCGCACCGGGCGACCTGAGTTTTCCGGAACGGGTAAAGCTGGCGCACTCCTATTTCGGCGGTAAGGCGCTGTTTGGCGCCGACGCCCTGCTCTACGCAATTCACTTTGAAGACGTGGTCAGCGCGGTGGCCCACGCCGTCGACCAGAGGCTCAGCGGCATTTTTAACGTGTGCGACAACGAACGCATTCCCGCCACCAACGCCCGGGTGTTCGATGCCATCTGTGATGCGGAGGGCCTGACGCGACTGGAATTTCTCAATCAGATCAAGGCGCCCAACCGCAGGATTTCCGCGGAAAAAATCTATGCGACCGGGTATCGCGTTGCCCATGGAGATCCCAATGCAAGCTACTTGCGGGAAGGCGAAACTGCCTGACCTATTCCCCACCGGATAACAATAAACCCATCACCCGAGTGATCCATGAGGCGAGCTATGCATTCCGATACCAAAACCATCGACCAGTTTTTGTCAGAAAACCCCAATGTGGACGTGAGCAAAGCGTGGGAGCGCTGCTGGGGTATCCTCACCGATGTGAAACAGACCATCGCCAGCCGCTTTAGCGGGCTCGCACTGGAACCGTCCTGTCAGGACCGCGAGTACTACACCTCCCCAAATGGCGAGTTCGAGGGTTCCTTCCAGGCCTGGAGCGGCGGCGACTGCGAGTGGCTGGTAAATTCCTGGCTGGGCAACCGCAAGGCCAGCATCCTGGACATGAACGCCACTGCGTATCTGGGACAGAAGACCGACGTACCGCACTTCGTGATGGTGTTCGGCACCATTCCCAAACTGTTTTTCTATTTCGACTTTATGCCGCGCCGCAACCTGTTGGTGGACAGCTATTACCTCGACAAGTACTACGCGCCCATCAACGACGAATATCTGGCACTGCGCGGGCACAAGAATTTCCAGTGGTCCGTCAGCCACGGCCCCTATATGCGCGCACTGATCAACCCGTCCACCCAGAGCTTGATGGGCGACCTGAATGACGAAAATATCGATATTCTCGAGAACTATGCGCGCCGTATGCTCGCGCACTGGCTGAAATGGTATGACGATGCGCAGCCAATCGCGGAAAGCGAGCGCGAAACACTGCGCCGCGACGATCATCAGTTGCGCCGCCTGTGCTACGAGCGCGACCCGATGAACAAGCTCGCGACCAAGGTATTTGGCGAAGAAGGCGTGCAGCAAATGCTGACCCTGCGGATGGGCGCGGAGCAGATGCGCCGCGCGCTGGAGGTCTGATCCGGGGCCTGCAGAAGCCCCACAAAGGTAATCCGCCTTACTCCTGTAGCTGCGGCGCTTGCGCCTCGCCCTGCAGGAGTTTGGCGAGATACTCGGGGGTAATCATGGTGCAGTAATGGGTACCCATGAAACTGTCGGGCACCGGCATGAAGCGCCGATACTCCACATGTAGTGCCTTGGTGCGAAGCTTCATGACATCACCTTCACTGTAGGCCACCTGATACAACTCCGGACGCAACCAGAAGGGGCCGATATACACGGCATCCTCACTCAGGGATATACGCTCACGCGGCATCAGGTTCTCGCTACCCTGCTCCTCCAACGCCTCGTACACATCTGCCAGCATGGTATCCAGCCACTGCTGGCAATTCCGGTCCTCGTCGGCAATGGTGAACTTGCTGCCCTCCCCATGCGCGGTACGGATTCGCTCGGCGGTTTTCATTTTACACGCCACCATCACCGGGTAATCGGCGCGCTGCCCGTCCGCAAACTGGTAGGCCACGTACTGGTGGCTGGTCAGCGGCTGGGCGGTTGGCTTGGACTTTTTGAAGGTGCCCCAATAGGTTCCCTCTTCGTACAGCACATTTTCCACCGGCATATCGGTGCCGGCGATAAACTGCTGCATACGCCCGCAAAAGGCGTCGTCTACCTTCAGTGGAGAGGCCTGTGCCGCAGTGCCATAGAGTCCGGCCATTAGCGCCAGAACACGGGCCACGCGCGGGAGGGTAAGGGATATTATCATTGGTTCTTCCTTTGATCGCTCAGGGATAGTTCAGGGATAGTGCTGTGGTGACAGATTACGCATGACCGAATACACCGGATCATGGATACAGCAACTTATCACTGTACGAATTGATAATTATCAATCCCCGGCAGTGCCCCCCTGTCTAAGCTCGACTACAGGAATATGCAGGTAAATTTCCATGTACATAACACGCTGTATTTTTGACGCTTTCAAGGTTGATTCTCTACACCCCCCTTACGATACAGGCATTGCGAGAATTTACTATCCCGCCCGCTACGGTGGTTCTTTTGACGAGCGCAATACCGGCGCAGTCCCCGTTGACGACGCCCTCGCACCCTGCCCCGTACTGATCCTGTTCCACGGTATCAATATTGATCCCGCTGGCTACCGTTGGCTGGCGGAAACTCTCGCATCATCTGGTATCGTAACTGTGACTTACCAGCTCGTGGCGGAGGAAATGCCGGGTTATGTTGCGGCAACCCCAGCGATCGACATAAAGGCACTGACTCCAGACCAGTTCGGCCAGCGTCCATCAGCCTTGGCCGTGCCCGCAATCCTATCGATGCTGGAAAAGCTCAATACAAAAGGCCTACTGGCAGGCAAGCTTGACCTGAATCGCCTCGCCTTCGGCGGACATAGCGCCGGTGGCACGCTCGCGCTACTCAACGCCAACCGTGACTGGTTTCCCGCTCTGCGTGCGGTCTTTGCCTACGGCGCCCACACTGGCGCATCGACGGTGCTAGGGTGGCCGGAAGAAACACTGCTACCAGTGAATGCCGATGTGCCGGTGCTAGTGATCGGTGGCGAGCAAGACGGCTGCATCGCCCACAGCGCTCACCGCTATGGCAGCGACAGCAACAGCGCTACCGCCCGCATCGAGCAGACCTTCGACAAGTCGATACCCGAAAACGGTGGAGACAACGTCCTGCTCCTCATGCACGACGCCAACCACTTTTCCTTCTGCACACCTCCAGACGACACCTGCGGGCGCGGATTTATCGACCTGCCAGTGGAAACCGATAGAGCGCGAAACACTATTGAGCAGGCTATTCGCCTGCTTATTCAGGGGTTCCTGGGCGGCCAGTCAGAATCACGAGACTCCTACCGTAAACTAAGTGCCGCTGACCATGAGCTGATCAGTAAACTTCTGCGCAAGTGAACACGCTCACGCCGGATAGCACGCACAGAGCGATTTGAATGTAACAAGGGTACGAACCAGGCGATTTTGTACACGGCCACTCTTTCAATATGGCCCCAACCCGTGCCCCAAGCTTTCCAATACCTGCAATCAACGCTAATCTCTTGGACTTCTGGCACAATTCGAGATCAGCATTCTGCAAGGAGGATTGGTCGATGTTCCGCATTCTCAATAGCCGACGGAATTTTCAACGGCTACTACAGCTCTTGATACCTGTCGCTGCCCTGTTATACCAACCCTCGAGCTATGCGTACGATGAATCTTTACCCCGTTATGCGTTGGTCATAGGCAATAGTAATTACGATTTTGCACCGCTAAAAAACCCGGTGAACGATGCCAGGGATGTGGCAAAAAACTTACAAAAACTGCGCTACAAGACTACCCTGGCAACGGATCTGAATCCGGAGCAATTCCGCCAGACCGTTGCTGAGTTTTATCGCTCTATTGTCGAAGACAACGCCGTAAGTGTGTTCTATTACGCGGGCCATGGCATCCAGCTGCAGAACACCAATTACCTGATTCCTGTAGATGTGCCAATTCAGAGTCCAAAAGAACTGATAGACAGCGCCTATTCGATCAATAACCTGATTACGGAATTGGAGCAGTCCCTCAGCGACCAGAACATCATCATTCTGGATGCCTGCCGCAATAATCCCTTCCGGAAAACGGCGACGGTTACGGCCCAGTTGCGAGAGATTCAGGCTGGCTTGGCACTGGTAGAACCGCCACCCAGTACACTGATTGCCTACGCAACGGAGCCGGGAAATGTGGCGGAGGATGGCCGCGGCCGTAACGGCACCTATACTCGGGCACTACTACGACATTTCACCCGCTCGGAAACGGCAGAAGAGCTCTTCAAGAAAGTACGCAAGGATGTACTGCGAGCCACCAATAATCGGCAGACGCCATGGGAGCACTCTTCCCTCCTGGAAACCTTCTATTTTGCCCCACCCAAAAACAAGAAGATTCCCAATGTGGTTAATTTCTAGCCTGAAGCGACTAGCCTTTAGGCAGCCACATACGTCAACGGCCGACTAAAATACCCCGATCACTCCCACAATGAGCATATTGGACTGTTCGCGGATTTCATTGAAATCCTGCCCATCAAAGCGGATATCCTGCTGGTAACTGTTGTGCTTTAGCTTGCTGCGAAACAGCAGGTTACCGGAGATGGGAATGGTCCAGCCCAGATTGATGGAGTAACCCGTGGAGCTGCCTGAGCTTCTGCCATCAATATCATCGAACTCGCGGGTTTCCCCGGCTTCCACACCGTCACCATCCGACGCGAAAAAATTATCGCCATCCAGCAGCGCATATGCGATGGAGAAATCAAGCTTACCGGCGTTCTCGAAACTGCGACCGAGATTAATTCCGGCAAAGGCCCCCGATTGCTTGTAGTACTCGGAACTGGCAATCGGGCTTTCATCCCGACTGAGGCGATCCAGGTCGGTCTTACCAGACTTGTAGCCGATAAACGCACTAAGGTAATCGTTAGCCTGATAGCCAAAGGTAAGATCGTAATCCCTGCGCTCCGCCGTGCCGATAAAATCCTCCTCCGACACTTCCGCCCCCTGCACGGATCCCGACAGGTTCAATGCCGCGTTGAAACGCTTGTAGGCTACCCCGCCGGTCAGATTTGCGACCGGGAAGACCACGGTCTGATCCAGCTTCTGCTCAAAGGAGAAGGTGCCATAGCCCATTTCCAGTCCACCAAATGTATGGATCTCTGCGCCATTCTGAGCCGAAACCAAAGGCGCAGCCGCCAGCAGAGACGCCCCCAGCAATGCCCGCCCAATCTTCCCTTTAATCACCATGGTTCCACTCCTGGATTTAAGCCTTATCGTTATATTCAGGTGGCCAGTTCCGCGCCCGAAGGCTCAGGGCGCTTTTGCGGCCGGATGGATACAAAAGCAAAGCCAGCGGAAAGTAATGAGAAGCTGAGGATAAACAGGCTATTGAGCTTGACCTGATTATTACGAATAGAATCCCGCGTCCAGATCTTGGAGGGGTCAAAAGCATAGTCCAGCAACAATTCAGAGGGGGTGCGATCCTGGACTTCAATCCGGGAACGATATGCGCTGCCTATGGTAAGGCGCACGGTCCGCATGCCCGTTTCAGTAGGGATTGGCTGGGCAACAACGACAGAAAAGTATGTAAGCAGGTAGAAAGCCAAAGCGGGGATACCCATTACCAGGGTGATACTAGCCAGAATCCTGCGCGTCACTTGGCTTACATTTCGGCCCCAGAGCCACACCAGCACAAGGCATATACAGCAGAAGGGAATCGCAATCTTTACCGCCAGCCCCGCGGGATCAGGCGGATCAAGCTCTCCCGCCCAGACTCCCAGAGGTCCTGCGACTACCGCGGCAACTACCGCAGCCCAGATGCCCCCCACGCGTTCCAACGTCGATTTGATACTCACAATGCTACCCTATTTCCGATAATCCGCTAAAGAGGTTGGATAACGTGAACAAAAGGATCCTGAAGAATCGTCACCTTCTGATCGAAGACAGCATCATCGCCCGAAACCCGAAAGCGGTAGTTGCCGATCTTGATTTTGGCCCCGACGGTATAGCTTACCCAGTCTTCACCACCGCTGCGGAAATCGCCTTCCGGCATATAGTGAATATTGCTGGGCTCACGGGTGGACTGGATCTTCGTACGGCAATATAGGCTCGAGGGCATCGACTTATCCAATGCACCGCGCGCAGACTGTATATTATCTTGGGCCGACTCGAGGTGTTCAGCAGGAGAGCCCCAGGATCGGCTATTGGATAACTTCCAGGCTTCCCGTAATTCCTCTGCTGCATCCGCCCGGTTTTGTTCCATCACCGCCAATACACTGTGAAGGATCTCTATATTTTCATTTTTAACGGTTGGGGGTTTTGGGGCGTTCTTATTGTTACTTTCGGGCGGTGGGCTCGGTGTCACGGGCATCATATCGGCCTGCTCTTTCAGCTGCCGAATATCCTCGTCCAGTGCACGCAGCTCCCTACCCAGCGCGTACAAGCGTTTACCGTTTTCAGTACCATCGTTCTCTAGTATCAACTTATCGTTATCAAGTTCGACAATAACGGTCCGGGTTTCATCAATATTTGTTTGGGCGCCAACCTCACCGCCAACAAACAAAGCCAAAGTAACGATCAACGTAATACGCGGCACGCAAGCACCCCTTGTTATTTTTCATCTGTTTCATTCGAGGCTGGCGCCTCAATCAACCACAAAAAGCAATATGGCTCGAACGCTCCTTCGCACCACTAGCCTGATAACGTTACAGATGAATATCGAAAGCAGGCTTTAAATAGAGGCAATACCAAGCACAACACTTTACCTTGTCACTTTCGCATAGCTGTGCAAATATTTGCAATGGCTTTCGGCATGTCTCCGGCTAACTCTACCGATATACAGCGCGAACAGAATGAAGCGTTTAGTTTTATCGTATATCGAGTTGAAATATATGCCAAGCTACTCCTTGCTCCCCTATTTATACTTCACACCACACAGACAATATATACGCGGTAGATGTTACTCATGTAGACACATTTCTATAACAGGATATCAGGTGTTCATATGGCGAATTTTCTCGAGGCGGTAGAAAAAACAATCATCCGGGAAGGCGGATCAAAATACACGAATGACAAGGATGATCCTGGCGGAGAAACAAAATTTGGGATATCCAAACGTGCCTTCCCGGACCTGGACATTAAGAATTTAACCAAGCCCCAAGCGGAAGACACATATAAAACCTATTACTGGGATAAAATTTTCGGCGATCAAATTCAATCTCAGATAATTGCTGAAAACTACTTTGACACCGCAGTAAATATGGGCGCAGTCACCGCCACCAAACTGGTTCAGGTGAGTCTGGAACTAGAGGTAGACGGCATCATCGGACCCAACACCCTGGCCGCGCTGAACAATTGTGATGAATCTCTATTTTTATCAAAATTTACAATTTCAAAGATTTCCCGCTACGCCAGCATATGCAACAACGACAGGGTTATGAGTAAATATTTGCTCGGATGGATAAACAGAACCCTGGAGACAACCACGTGAACTTGACGAAGGGACGTCACACTTCCTGAAGACTTCTAATGCTGTTGCCTGATGTAACGGCGATTGCACCCACCAAAAGCAGAATGACCAGGGTGACCGGCAGCCGGCAAGCTGTCGGAGATCCCTGCTATCCACTTTTCAATAGAGCCTGTAGGCTTTCCGTACTTTCAGTGTGACGAACGCAACAGACGATACTGTTGCTGGGCATACAGATATATACCCCCTCCACCAAGATAAGGCCCTGGAGGGCTAGCCACCCCAGTAATTAACACGGGTGTACTACCTCTACCGTGGGTTTCAGCGTCATCCCTGTTGGCTACAATCGAAAATTTGACCAGCCCAGGCGGGATAGTCGGCCTCTTTTTGAGACCAAATACTCAATACAAGTCAAAAACGTTTGGTGCATTAGTCTCTTCATCATATGCATATTGTAAACATGAGTACGCAGAGTACTATCCGGAGCGTTCGGCAACCCCGAGCACCTTCGGTTTGAGAAAGTCGAGTGCCCCCTGATTCAGTCAGCTCCCGCTGCCTGAATCTGCGCCAGCCAATCCCTGCACTCCAGTTCGTCTTCTGCAGTCTTACCTCCCATTTTTTTGAAATCGAGTGGCAGTGCGCGCGCTTTCCGCGCCGTCGTTTTCCGCATTGCAGAGGAGATCCCTCAGGTTCTCGAATTTCAAAAACAATCCAAACAATAAGGAATAATTTGCAATGACGCGTTTTCTAGGAATCAGCTGCACACTTGCACTGGCGATCAGTGCCCATGCAGCGGACCGCGTTCCGGCGACCCCGGACATGCTGTCCCCGCAAGCACTCGCAGCCACCAGTGGTACCGACATCGCACTCGAAGAAATTCGGTCACGAACACTGCCAAACGGTAAAGTGGTGACACGGTACCGCCAGACACACCAGGGCATTCCTGTCTGGGGGCAGACCGTCACCAGTTCAGGCCAGGGGGTATCCGCGCAGGTAAACGGCGACGTACTGATGGGCCTGACGCTGGATGTCCCCTCCACCAAGCCATCCATTCAAGCATCTAACGCCATACAGCGTGCGATGGGCCATATGGTTAACCAGCGCGCACAAATGGGCCAGATCAACGGCGCGCTGTCGATGCCGCAGTTGAAGCTCGCGGCGAAAAACCAGAAAGAGCAACTGTATATTCACGTGGATGCACAGGATCATGCGCGGCTTGCTTACCTGGTGAGCTGGGTCGAATATGGTGAGGAACCGTCGCGCCCCTTTTACTTTATCGATGCGCTGACCGGTGAAGTGATCGAGCATTGGGACGGACTTGCGCACCAGGATGCAACCGGCCCAGGCGGCAACCAAAAAACAGGACGCTACGAATACGGAACCGACTATCCAGCGATGCAGGTAGACAGCAGCTGCCGCATGGACACACCCAACGTCGAAACCGTCGACATGGACAACCGCACCAGCGGTGGTAGCGTTTTCTCGTTCACCTGCCCGTACAACGACTACAAGACCATCAACGGCGCCTATTCGCCACTGAACGATGCGCACTTTTTTGGCGGCGTGGTATTCGGCCTGTACAACGACTGGTACAACACCGCCCCGATCACACAAAAATTGCGTATGCGCGTGCACTACAGCAACAACTACGAAAACGCATTCTGGGATGGCAGCCAGATGACGTTCGGCGATGGCGGCAGCACTTTCCATCCGCTCGTCAGCCTTGACGTTTCCGCCCACGAAGTGAGTCATGGCTTCACCGAGCAGAATTCCGGCCTGCAGTACTCGGCCCAGTCCGGCGGCATCAACGAAGCCTTTTCCGATATGGCCGGTGAAGCGGCCGAGTTCTATATGCGCGGCAGTAACGACTGGCTGGTAGGTGCAGATATTTTCAAGGCGAGTGGCGCTCTGCGGTATATGGAAGACCCCACGCTTGACGGCAACTCCATCGGCCACGCCTCCAATTACTATTCCGGCATGGACGTGCACCACAGCTCCGGGGTGTTCAATCGCGCCTTCTACCTGATTGCCAATACCAATGGCTGGGACACCCGCAAGGCATTCGATATTTTCGTGCTGGCGAACCAGATGTACTGGAACGCCACCTCGGACTACATTGATGCGGCCTGCGGCGTGATGTCCGCAACGGCAGACCTGGCTTATGATGCGAATACGGTCTCTTCCGCGTTTAATACCGTAGGTGTATCCACGGCCAGTTGCGGCGGTGGTGGCGGCAATCCCGGTGGTGGCGAGCTGCAAAACGGCGTGACGGAGAGTAACCTTTCCGCCAGTACCGGAGGTGAAATCCTCTACACACTGGACGTGCCGGCGGGTGCCTCCAATCTGAGCTTCCAGATCTCCGGTGGCAGTGGCGACGCAGACCTGTATGTGCGTTTCGGCTCTGCCCCCACCACGTCCAGCTACGACTGCCGCCCCTATCGCAATGGCAATAGTGAGACCTGTAACATCTCCAATGTGCAGGCCGGCACTTACTACGTGATGCTTCGCGCTTACAGCAGCTTCTCGGGCGTGAGCCTGGTTGGCAGCTATGACGAAGACACCGGTGGCGGCAACGACGGGGATGGCTGGGTCGAAACCGATCTTTCCGGTAGCCGGAGCTCCTGGCAGCATTTCACCTTGAACGTCTCTTCCGGCATGTCCTCCCTGAATGTCCAGATGTCTGGCGGAACCGGGGATGCGGACCTGTATGTGCGCTACGGTGCGCAGCCCACCACCAGCAGCTACAACTGCCGGCCCTATACTTCGGGCAACAGTGAAAACTGCAGTTTTAACAATCCGCAGGCAGGCACCTGGTACATCAGCATTCGGGGATACCGCGCCTATTCCGGCGTAACTCTGGAGGCACAGGCCAGTCCTTAACCTTCAAGGGCTAAAAAAAATGGCGGCCAGTGGCCGCCATTTTTGTTGCTACCCGATGCGCAATTAGCTCCCCGGAAAAACCGCTATCCAAGCGACAACCCAAGTTCTACTTTGTGGTTTCACCGAGCACAATACCGGAACATCATTTATGCCGAAACCCAGTTGCGCCGGTCACTTAAACCGCCACTCAGGTACTCCATCTGGTCAGCCAGAATATGGTGCGCCTGCAACAGAATGGCTTCATACGGGTTGGGGATGAACGGTACCGCCAGTAGCGGCATGCCCGCTTCATCCGGTGTCATCGCGCCCTTTCGGTTATTACAGCCTTTACAGGCAGCCACCACGTTCTCCCAGCAATCTGCACCACCACGGGAAGTAGGAACCACGTGATCTCTTGTCAGCTGTGCATCAGGAAAATCGTCGCCGCAATAGAGACACAGGTGCTGATCCCGGGCAAACAGGCTCTGGTTGGTCAGCGCTGGACGCTGCCGTGAACCTGCGCGGCTCACCTTTCGTCCCGCAATCACCGGGGCGATTGCCAGTGTCGAGCGAAGGCCGCACTTTTGATAGCCTCCCAGGAGAACCGTCTTGCGAGCACCCAAATCCCACAAAACCTGGTCTTTTGCATACAGGTACGCCGCACGCTGGATATTGATCCAACGGATCGGTCTGCCACCGGCATCTAGATAGAGTACTCGAGCCATTGCTCTTCCCTTCGGTAAAGTATCTGGTCGCTTTTCTGGCACGCCCGAAGGGACTCGAACCCCCAACCAAGACCTTAGAAGGATCCTGCTCTGCCAATTGAGCTACGAGCGTTTAAACCTTTAAGAATGTCACCCGATCCGGCGTGCGATACCCTCTGGAAATCAGGTATTGCATCGCCAACCGACGATCTGCAGAAGATACCTGGTTTAGAACCACACGCAGGGGCAGGCAGTGTCGGCCATTGCACCAGGACAGGAAGCCAACCAGGCTTTCGCGGCTTGGCAGTGGCTGCATAATCTGCAGGATCGACACAGGGTGCTCCCGTATCAGGCGCTTCGCGCTGATGTAATTGGTAGCAGAAAGGCCCGCACCATACTCACGGGCACCGATAAGTAAGCGCATGGTGTTACCTCGCAATTGTGGCGATCCCGGCCGGACTCGAACCGACAACCGCAGGCTTCGGAGACCTGAGCTCTATTCCATTTGAGCTACGGGATCGTTAACGAAAATGGTGCCCACGGAACGGATTCGAACCTTCGACTTCCTGCTTACAAGACAGGTGCTCTTGCCAACTGAGCTACGTGGGCGAAAATGCTAATAATCTGGCGCCCCGTACCGGATTCGAACCGGTGATCTATCGCTCGACAAGCGAGTGCATTGAGCCGCTATGCTAACGGGGCAGAAATTGGTGCGCCGGGCGGGACTCGAACCCGCAGTCGAGCAGGGTTTAAGCCTGCCGCGTCTACCCATTCCACCACCGGCGCGTGATATATATGTCTGGGGGAGCCAGGGGGTGTATACAGCCCAGCTCTCTATGGAATGGCAACACAGTGCAATGGCCTGCTTTGCCATGTATCCATTAAAATATTTTCACCGCCCCACCTACGCGATGAACATGACTACCCTACGGCAGCCCCCTGCAACGATTCGGGAGAAGGATTTGACCGCTGCATCTGGCGCACCCGGCAGGATTCGAACCTGCAATCCCCGGCTTCGTAGGCCGGTGCCTTCAGTCCAGTTTGGCCACGGGTGCTGAAAATGGCTCGGGGAGCCGGGCTCGAACCGGCGACCTCTTGGTTAACAGCCAGGCGTTCTACCCTCTGAACTATCCCCGAAAATATTTCAAACATTGCAAACATGGTGCACCGAGGGGCGGCGAAGCCCCGACCTCGAGTTCTTCAGGCTCGCGCTCTACATTCTGAGCTACCGGTGCGTAAATGGATGCGGAGGCCGGACTCAAACCGGCGACCTTCGCCTCATGAGGGCGACGAGCTGCCGCTGCTCTACTCCGCAAGAACATGGCGGGCCAGGCAGGGTTCGAACCTGCAACCACCGGTTTTGGAAACCGGCACTCTGCCAAGTTGAGTTACTGACCCAGATAAAATCCATGGTTGGCGCAGCGGGACTCGAACCCGCGTGTGCCGGCTTAAAAGGCCGGTGTATCACCGCTCTACCATACGCCAACGATGGACTCTCACATTGGTATCCCCAACGGGACTCGAACCCGTATCTGCTGCTTGAAAGGCAACTGTCCTCGACCAGTTAGACGATGGGGACAAAAATCTTCTGGTTGCGGAGGACAGATTCGAACTGTCGACCGAACGCTTATCAAGCGTTTGCTCTACCACTGAGCTACACCGCATCCCAAAAAAGCGACCAGATTGTGAAACAAACGTGCTGGGTATCAGTGCCAGCGCACTTTTTACCCGCCATAAAAAAACCCGGATGGCGGGAATCGCCAACCGGGTTTTTCACACGTCGTGTTCAAAAGTCCGGTTGGCGCGCAGCCGACCGGACAGGCCGAACTACGCTTTCATACGATCACCAAAATAAATCTCTGCACCTTTCGACGGATTTATCATTAGCCACCGCATAAAACTCCTGGGCAATGCACAGGCACACATATCCCGCCCCAGCTTCTGGGCCGTCGCGAGCGTGGTCTTATTGCATTGAATACGTAACATTTCACTTACCAGTATTTCTTGCCGGCTAGCGGCTTTTGCTGTTTGAGGCTGAACAAGTTCGCGCCTCAAGTTCTTATTAAAAGCTATCACGAAAAAACAACTTTTCAAGCGGAAATTCAAACTTTTTTATATGTTTTTCAATGACTTACGAACCTTCAAGCCGAGCAAAGTCCTACCGGGGTTTCAGCATGAAAATTTGGGCTTTAAAGCCGGTGGAAGCGCTATTCATTCGCTCAGTAGGTCCTGTTTTTCCGTCTTAACTTCTGCATATTTACTCGCTCTATCACTTTGCCATTTCTCCAAATCAGTCCTGGCGTGGCACTACTTACTGGTGGGTCGTGAGGGACTCGAACCCCCGCCACTCGCTTATGAGGCGAGCGCTCTTACCGAATGAGCTACCGACCCCAGAAACAAAAAAGCCCCCGAAGGCGAACCTGCGGGGGCTTCTTAAGGGGCCAACTCCGAAAGGCTCGCGCCTCCCGGGAGCCGGGAGACCGCTAACAGATATTTTTCTCGACACAGATAAACCCGTGCCGCGTCCCATTTGGCGCGGCGAGGTCTATTCGTTCGACGTTAATTGATAATCTGGTCACGGTGTTCTCCTTGAATGGTGCATGAATTCTAGCGGTTACTCAGGAATACGCAACGAGTAAATTGTTCACTACAACACTATGGCGCCATTACCGACGCTAGTTTTCTAGACTAAGTAAGCACGCTGGTCTGCTTTCAGAGCTCTTGACCAAATGGCTAAGTGCTACAAGTCACTCTAACCCCAATTGCTTCCGGTGCTCTATTCGGGCCACATCTATGGACTGAAGGATCTGCTGCTTAAATTCATCCCGAGTCAATTCTTCCTCTACCTCCAGCAGGGCGTAGTCAACCGTAACGCCAACCACCAGCCCGACTCCGGCTCCGATGATGGCTCCGACCAGTGTGCCGGCTCCTGGAATTACGGAGCCGATCACCGCGCCAGCCGCCGCGGAAGCTCCACCAGCACCGGCTTTAGAAACCGCGCCCTTGGCCACCGCTTTTGCGGCTAGCTTGAGCGTACCCTTGGCAAGTGCCTTAGTTACCACTTTGGTAGCTACCATAGCCGAAACTGCCCCTACTCCAGCGGCAGCACCACGCATCCTGCCGTTGATATGCTGAATTTCATCCGCAGGGGTAACCAGATCCTCCATCGAGAGCTCTTCGACCTGCCAGAAGTCACCCTGTGGTACAGCCACCTGATTTTCTGCCATAAGCTGTTGCGAAGCTTGCTGATACTTCGCCTGAAGGTCCGCGTTTCGTTCGGAGAGTTTCGACAGAGTCCGTTCAAAATGTTTGAACGGCTCTCCTCGGTTGAGTGCCTTGGTAAGGTCTTGGGATAACTTACGCTCCAAGGAATTGCTGAGCATGGCACCAAGACGCATATACTCGGCTGGCAAGCTGTAATAGGTATCGAGGTAGGCATCCACATTGCTGGACATCAACCGATAGCCTGCATCCATTTGAGTTTCCAGCAACTCAATGCCAACACCCTGCTTGGCTAGGGTTTCGGCAGCGAGTTTCTGCAATTTCTCACGAGTTCCCTGTCGGAAAAAATGTCCCTCAAACCTTTCCAAGCGGGGCTTGACCACCAACTCGAACCGGTTGACTTCGCTCATACGAATCTTTTCTGCAACCGAAGCTTCCAGCTGAATACCCAGAGCCGGATATATAAATAGCAGCCCGAGTACAGCGAAGCCTCCCACGGTACTTGACCTTTCAAATCCGACCACGGGGATGTCGGACGCCTCACTCAAGGGTGAAAAAATTCGGCGATACTCTTTGACAGGAATCAAAAAGGCGGAAATCGCAACAGTGAAGCTGGCTATAGCCACGAAAGTAATCACTATCGCGGCAATGACGAAACCTCCCGGAGTGCCAGACTGCAGTATTTCCAGTCCCATATCGGCCACTGCTCGATAATACGCACTGTATCGGTCGAGTATTTGCGTAAGCACGCTCTGATCCGCGGACAGTAGTACTTTGTGCTTCTCGGTCATCACCTCAGATAAAAGTGGGGCCTCATGATGAGGGAATAAATAGACCAGGATTAGCACCCAGCCAATACTGGCGATGATTGAAAACACCCATTGCGACCAGCCGAGACCCTGCGCAAAAGCCCGATATTCGCGATACTGGCTCCGTACTGCAGCGAACACACGCGCATGGATCCAAGCGTAGAGAGGCACACAGAGACAAAGTAAAATCCACTCCGCCCGGGAGAGCGTATGCAACCAGAACAACATACATGCACCGGAAGCGAGAGATATAACCAGCCAGAAAGGCGTAGATAACAGGCGGCTGCCCCGGATCGCCCTCAGTAGCCCTCCCCTACGGTATTGATGCACTACGAATGTCTTGTCCACCGTACTGATGTAAAGCCGGGACAAAAAGAACGGTAAACCCAACAGTAAACTGCCCAGCAGCAATACCCACAGCTTCCCCTCGTTCACCATTCCGGACAGGAACCAGCCGGGAGTAAGCCAGCAATAACTGGCAACCAGGTATTTCAGCAGTTTGGTCAAGTGCTTGCCCCCTCTTTTATTTCCACTCGGTCGCTGTTTATTTACTATTCTGAAATCGGATTTCTTCTGGCTCAAACCCTGTGATGAGATAGACGACTTCTTCGAAGTGCTTGATGGTCCGTTTGTCTGGAGAGGTATAACCAGACTCGATCATCACTACGTAGCCGGCATACCGGATTTTATGGACCCAATGCGTTGGATACGCTCACGGTAGCCAAGACTGCCATAGTCATCACGGTCACCGAGCACATAAACTCGGCGGCTATCATCTTGATCGACTTTCTACACTTATGTGCCAGTTGTGATACTAATCACATTTTCAGGACAGATAAAGCTCCTCGAGACAGTACTGCAGCAAACTATCCAGCTCGCATACCACTATCGCCCAGCCACGTCCGAGAACATTTCCGCTGTATGCAAGTAGCTGTTAATTCGAATTCGAGCGAAACTGATATCCCATGCCCCAAAAGTCTCGACTGAAGCATTCACAACAGATTTTTCTGTGCATCAACCTACAAATATTTCTGTATTTGCGACACTCAAGCCATTTAGAAATATTACGCATGGATCCTGCACATACTGACTATCCTTACTTACGCAGCGAATTTGTGCGAATTATTACCGTTAAGCCTCGTCACGACAGCGGCCCTTACTGGCACATGCTCGTATTCGTTAGGCGAGTTTTATAGGTGGCGATCAATAGCCAGATAAGACGCCATATCAGGTGTTACCCCATGGGTTTATGATCGACTGCAGCTTCCACGACTATTACTATGCGCAAAAATTATTAGTTTCCGGCACAAATATAGAAGCCATATCAATGAAGTCGCCACACCAAAAATACAACTGCCGCTGGTCGTCATTCGATCAGCTGACAACATACGAACTCTACGAGATTCTGCGTGCGCGCCAGGAGGTCTTCGCGGTCGAACAGGAATGTGTCTACCAGGACCTAGACGGCAAAGACTTGTATGCGTGGCATTTCACATGCTGGGATAGTCAACAGGAAAGTCCAACCCTCCTCGCCTACCTGCGCCTCGTACCGCCGGGAAAGAAATATGCCGAGCCTTCCATCGGCCGGGTGCTGACACGGAAAAGTGTACGAGGCACGGGAATTGGCAAAGAATTAATGCGCTTGGGTATTGAGCACACCTTACGCCAGTTCCCCGCGGCACCAATCCGCATTTCTGCGCAGCTCTACCTGAAACGCTTTTACGAGGAGTTTGGCTTTGTGCAAAGCACGGAAGAATACGATGAGGATGGGATACCGCATATTGAGATGTTGCGGAGGGAATAATCGAAGAAAAAAGAAACCCTAAGATTTCCGGCTTTCCAGACAGTTTTTCATTGATACGCTGAATCACGATAACTGGAAGGTGACAACCCGATTACCCGCTTGAAAACTCGCGAGAAATACAGCGGGTCATCATACCCTAGCTGAAACGCAATCTCCCCCACGCTCAAGTCTGTGCAATCCAGTAAATCGCAAGCATGCTCAATATTATCGTGCATGTAATTACGGATCACGTCGTAGTCGAAGTTCTTCGCAAAATCGATGATCACAATTTTGCGAACGTAAAACTTCCGTTACTCGAAGGTTTTGCCTGCGTTAAGAGTCTCGTATACGACGTCAGGTACCGAAAACCGGTCGCCGTAGGTTTCCGCCAATTGCTCGCAGCGCATAATGAATGCCTGCAATCCTGTCTCACCGCCAAATTCATAGGTATTGACCATCTGGAGAAACCCGCCGGTCCACGAAGGAGCGCCAATGCCATACAGGGATCCGATATTCCCGTCAGCGACGGAGCGCAGCACGCCTTCCTGAAGACATTTCAGGCTCTCGACCACCTGCCGGAAAAGAAGGCGATCTTTGATATCCTGGTGTGGCAACTGCACTTCAGGATTGTGATATAGCGTATACAGCCCGGGCCAGATGTGTTTGCTGCCGTCCTCTGCGTACTCGTAATACCCACCGCCGTGATGACGCCCGCCGCGGCCGTGATCCTTGATCAGGGTCTCTGCCACTGCCGAGTTACAGCTGTTGTCACCCAGCGATCCGAACACTCCCATAGCGCGGTGAGTTTCGGCCACTTCACAGGTCAGTTTCTGGCTGACTTCGTCCTGTACGGTGAGTGGCCCTACCGGCATACCCACCTGCTTGCCCATCGCATCGATTACCACCGGATCCAGCCCCTCCACCAACAGGCGCGCGCCCTCATCAATGTATGTACCGAATACACGGGAAGTGAAGAAACCCAGAGAATCGTTGACCACAATCGGCAGCTTGCCGATCTGTCGCGCATAGTCGAATGCCTTGGCGAGCGTCGTATCACTGGTCTGTTCGCCACAGATAATTTCTATCAGTGGCATTTTCTCCACGGGGGAAAAGAAGTGAATACCAATGTAGTTCTCTGGGCTATCGCAGGCTTCTGCCAGACGAGTGATGGGAAGCGTCGAGGTGTTGGTGGCAAACACGCCACCTGCGGCAAGGAACTTCTGCGTATCGCGGGTAACCTGAGCCTTCAATGCGACATCCTCGAACACCGCCTCCACAATCAGGTCGCAGCCATTCAGCACTGCGTAATCATTGGTGGCACGGATCCGGGAAAGTACGGCATCTTTTTCCGCAGCGGTGGCACGTCCGCGCTCAATTTCCTTGTCCATCAGGCGCGCACTATAGGTCCGGCCTTTTTCCGCCGCCGCAATACTGGTGTCCGTCAGCACCACCTTGATACCGGCCCGTGCCGAGGCGTAGGCAATACCCTGCCCCATCATGCCCGCACCGAGAATTCCCACCCTGGTTACCGCTGTGGGCTCGATATCCCGCGGCCGGCTAGCACCGCTCTTGACCCGGTTCAGCTGGAAGAACTGGCTGCTGATCAGGTTCTTTGCCTCGGGGGTGGTCACCAGATACGCCAGCCCACGAGATTCGATGCGCAGCGCAGTGTCAAAGTCCACCGCCATCACGTCCCCGGCCACCGCCAGTATCCGCTCCGGCGCCGGCAACAGTCCCCGCGTGCGCTGGAAATTGGTCGCCGGTGCAACCGCCAGCAACGCAGTGATCGCCGGACTCCACACGTCACCGCCGGGAATGCGGTGCCCGCGCTGGTCCCACGGCTGCACTGCCGCCTGCGGGTTTTCCTTGATCCAGCCCTTGGCTGCCGGAACCAGTTCCTCAGCGGACGGCACCAGCGCATCTACCATGCCGGCTTCCAGCGCCTGCGCTGCCTTCATGCGCTTGCCCTCCATGAGGATGGGCAGTGCCTTTTCCAAACCCAGCATGTGGATGGTCCTTACCACGCCACCGGCGCCGGGTAACAGGCCGAGGGTGACTTCCGGAAAGCCGATGACCAGGCCGGGATGATCCTGCGCAATACGGTGGTTACAGGCCAGGCAGATTTCCAGGCCGCCCCCCAGCGCCGCGCCATTGATCGCGGCCACCACCGGAACCGGCAGCTTTTCCAGTTGGCGCAGCGGTGCCTTGATATCGTCCTCGATGGTGTGGAACTGGGCCTCCTCGCCGCCCCGCGGCACGGCACACAGTTCCTGCAGGTCACCACCGGCAAAGAACGTTTTCTTCGCGGAAGCCAGCACCACACCGGTCAGCTCCCGCTCTGCGGTCAACTTGCGCAGTACCTCCGCCATGGCCTGACGGTACTGCGCATTCATCGCATTGACCGGCCCATCCATATCCATGGTGATGGTGACGATGCCGTCCGCATCTTTGTGGTAAATAAATCCGTGAATACTCTCGCTCATAGCCGTTTACCCTGTTCGATCCCTTGCTGCGTTAAACGCGCTCGATAATAGTTGCGATCCCCTGACCACCACCCACACACAGGGCCACCAGTCCGCGCTTGAGATTGCGGCGCTCCAGCTCATCCACCATGGTGCCTACCAGCATGGCGCCGGTCGCGCCGAGTGGATGGCCCATAGCGATGGCACCACCATTGACGTTGGTAATTTCGGGAGAGATCTCAAGGTCCCGCATAAAGCGCAATGCCACTGAGGCAAACGCTTCGTTGATTTCAAACAGGTCGATATCGGCCGTGGTCATACCGGCCTTGGCCAGCACTTTTTTCGCCGCTGGACCCGGTCCAATCAGCATGATGGTGGGGTCGGTTGCAAGCACCGCGGCCGCCACCACCCTGGCCCGCGGCACCAGCCCGAGGTCGCGCCCCGCCTGTTCCGAGCCGATCAACACAGCCGCTGCGCCATCGACAATCCCGGACGAATTGCCCGGGGTGTGCACGTGATTAATTTGTGGAATCTGCGGGTACTTGCGCAGCATCAGCTGGTCGAAGCCCATGTCGCCGAGCTTTGCAAAAGAGGGCCGCAAACCACCCAGAACTTCCATGGTGGAGTCCGGCTTGATGAATTCGTCGCGTTCGAGAATGGTGACACCATTGAGGTCTTTCACCGGCACCACCGAGCGATCGAAATAACCACTGTCGCGGGCATGGGCCGCACGCTGTTGTGAAGAGAGCGCGAAAGCGTCCACGTCTTCTCGACCCCAGCCCTCCAGCGTAGCGATGGTGTCGGCACCGATACCCTGGGGTACCGCGCCGGTCTTGATATTGACCTCGGGATCATTGAGCCAGGCACCGCCGGCTGCGCCCATAGGCACACGCGACATGGACTCGACACCCCCAGCCACCACCAGCTCCTCCCACCCCGAAGCGATTTTCATCGCCGCAAGGTTGACCGCTTCCAGACCGGACGCGCAGAAGCGGTCAAGCTGAACCCCGGCAACACTCTCGTCCCAGCCGGCGTACTGCACCATGGTCTTGGCAATATCACCGCCCTGTTCGCCGACCGGCGAGACACAGCCCATCACCACATCGTCGACGTAACTGGTGTCCAGGTCGTATCGCTGCTGCATTTCGCCCAGCAGGTTTGCTCCCAACACCACCGGCTTCACCTCGTGCAGAGAGCCGTCTCGCTTGCCCTTGCCCCTGGGTGTCCGAATTGCCTCGTAGATATACGCAGTATTTTGCGCCATCGCGTTGCCCCTGAGTTTGTGGGAAGACCAAGGTCACCCCGGATAATGGTAGAGGATATAGCCTACAAAACCGGTTTCTCTGAGGCGAGTGCATTTATTCGCGCCTTCAAGGGCTGGACCGGCGTTCGTAACAATACGAATGTGCAGTGAATATGCTGATGTGCCCGCGCCCGACGATTAGGCCGCAACAGTAAGACATGCTAGGGTAAGGCGTTATTTTCGCAGATGGCACCGGCGTTGTCTGGGATACAAAAAGCACAATAATTCCTGGATGTTGGCATGGATCAATCGAAGCAGCACAACCTCAGTGCGCTCGACGCGGTTTTAATTGGAACGGTTTTACTGCTGGTTTTGGGAGGGGCCATCGGCCTGTTTGGCAGCAACTCCCTGGCTGGGGCCACTCAGGTGGCGATGATGATGACCGGGTTTCTCGCCGCGCTGGTCGGCCTGAAAAACGGGATCCACTGGGACGAACTGGAATCGTCCATTGTCCGCTCCACCGCCCGCACCAGCGGCTCCATTATTATTTTTCTATCCATTGGTGCGCTGATCGGTGCCATGATGCTCTCCGGAGCCGTGCCCACCCTGCTCTATGTGGGCATGAATCTACTCTCCCCTCAGTGGTTTTACCCTACCTGTTGCCTTATCTGCGCCATTGTCGCCATGTGTATCGGCAGCTCCTGGACGACCGCCGCCACCATTGGTGTCGCGCTGGTAGGTGTGGCGTTTGGCTTCTCACTATCGCCGGCAATCACCGCGGGAGCGGTAGTCAGCGGCGCTTACTTCGGCGACAAAATGTCGCCCCTGTCTGAGACCACCAACCTGGCCCCGGCCATTGCCGGTAGCGAGCTGTTCTCGCATATCCGCCATATGAGCTGGGTGTCGGTTCCGAGCTTTGCCGCCGCCCTTGTACTGTTTTTTGTCATGAGCCTGAGCGGCGGCCACGATGACAACCAGCAAAGCCATGTCGGCGCTTTCCTGGCGGCGCTCGAGGGAGCCTATGACATTGCCTGGTACAACCTCATTCCGGTAATCCTGCTACTGGTGCTGGCAGTAAAGAGAGTGCCGGCATATCTGGCTATTACCAGCGCAACGATCGTGGCGACGGTCTTCGCCCTGCTGACACAAATGCCCGTCATCAGGCATTTCATGGCGTTGCGCGAGCTTGAAGGTGCAACTGCGCTTGGACGCGCTATCTGGATCACCCTGTACGACGGCTTTGCCATCCATACCGGCCACGAGCAGGTAGACAGCCTGCTTTCCCGCGGTGGCATGCAATCCATGGTGAATATGGTCTGGCTGGTACTGGCATCAATGATGATGACCGGTGTGCTGGAGCGGATTGGTTTTATTGACCTGCTGATGCAGGCACTGTCACGTCTGATTTCTTCCACCGGCTCACTGATCGCCACCACCATGGGTACCAGCCTGGGCGTGAATGTGTTGACGGGCGACCAGTATCTTTCGATCGTGCTGCCCGGTCAGATGTGGAAGGCGGAGTACCGCAGGCGCGGGCTGGCCAGCAAGAACCTGTCGCGCAGCCTGGAAGACGGCGGTACGATTACCTCCCCGCTGATCCCCTGGAACGCCTGCGGCGTGTATATGGCAGGCACCCTGCAGGTGGCCACGCTGGCCTACCTGCCGTTCTGCTTTTTCAACCTGCTCAACCCGCTGGTGGCACTCGCCTATGGCTTCCTGGGTATTCGCATTGCGCGACTCGACGAGCATGAAAAAGCCGCTATCGCAGCCAACAGGAATTCGGAGAGCTCTACGCTGGGACAAGAAAAAGCGCTTGCCGGCAACTAAGCCCGCGGGCATTTGTCGCGCTGTGCGTAGCAGCGCGACAGCCTCACACGGTAAGACTATTCGAAGAGGGCTACTCCGCTAGAAAAGCCCGCGCACAGGCTTCGAGGCGTGTGCAGGCTTTTTCCAGTTCTTCTTCACTGACACAGAAGCTCGCCCGCACATGCCCCCGCGCACTGGGTCCGAAGGCCTCGCCCACCAGTACCGATACCCCGAATTCGTCTAACAGGCGCGCAGCGAAGGTTTCTGCACTCACACCCAGCGCGCGGATATCCAGCATCATGAACATACCGCCGGCAGGCGTGTGGCAGCGAATGCCGGGCATGGACGCAACGCGCGCGACCATCAGATCCCTCCGGCGCCGATACACCTGATGCATGGCTTCCAGTTCGGGTAGCTCCGACGTGAGCGCGGTCACCGCTGCACGTTGTACAAACGCAGGGCTGCCGTAAAGCATGCACAGGGTAAGGTTCCCGGCATGGCGGGCAAACTCGCGCGGGCCAATTACCCACCCCAGCCGCCAGCCGGTCATCGCATGGGACTTGGACAGGCTGGAAACTGTCACCGTACGCTCCCGCATACCCGGCAGCTGCGCCGGGTGAAAGTGCTCGCCTTCAAACATCAGGTCTGCGTAGACCTCATCGGTGATCAACCACAGGTCATGCTGTTGGCACAGTTCCGCCAGCACACGCCAGGTGTCTGCATCCACGGCAGCACCGGTAGGGTTATGGGGGCTATTGATCAGGATGGCACGGGTGCGGTCGGTGACCTTTGCCGCAATCGCGGCAGGGTCGAGATTGAAGTGCTGCTCGGGCTGCAATGGCACATTCACCACACGGGCCCCGGTGGCCTGCAGGAACGCCTCGTAAGTGACATACATGGGCTCCGGCACAATGATCTCATCGCCGGGATTAAGCAGGCACTGCGCCGCCACATACAACCCGCACTGCGCGCCTGCCACCACCACCACCTGCTCTGGTTCGGTGGCCACACCGACCCTGGCACTGTGGCGAGCGGCCAGCACCTGTTGCAGTTCCGGCTCGCCGCGGTGATCCGCATAGTGGGTGGCACCGGCGCGCAACTCGGCGCAGGCGGTTTCCACAATCGGTGCCGGGGTCGCGAAATCCGGGTCACCCACCGACAAAATTACGACATCCTCGCCCGCAGCCACCCGCTCCTGGGCACGGAAGTGAATGTCCCAGGCACTGGAGCCCTCGCCGGCAATGCGCCGGGTTACGTCTGAATACTTCATACCACTGTTTTCTTGTTATCTAACTTGATGGTTTACCAACGCCGGCTGGGTACCGCCACTCAGATGAACAGCCTTTCGGCGTCGACCTCAATAAAGCTCACACCGGAGAACGCGAACGCCTGCTGCAGATCACCGGCCAGCCCCTGCAGCGACCCGGGCTGATAAACCTGGCAGCCAAACGCGCGCGCGAGTCCAATAAAATCCGGGTTGCGCGGCAACACACCCACCGGCTCGATATTGCGCTCCAGCATATCGTCGCGGATCTGTCCCAGGCTTGCATTGTTGTAGATCAAGACCACCAGCGCGGTGTCGACCTCCTCCACCGCCGTAGCCAGCTCCTGCACGGTATACAGAAAGCCGCCGTCCCCGGCGATGACCAGTGCAGGCTGCGCCGGCGCGGCAATTTTGGCACCGATGCCCGCGGGCAGTCCGTAACCCAGAGTCCCGTACCCGGTGGGGTGCAACCACTGGCGCGGCCGGTTTCTGGGGAATACATAATTTCCGGTATAGGCAATCTGGGTCATATCCGTTGCCACCAGCGCGTCTTCTGGCAGCACTTCGGCAATACAGTCGAGCACCTGCTGGTGCTGTTGCTGCAGTGCCGCATGCCCGTGCTGCACCTGCGCCGGCAGCTGCTGGAGCCGCGCCAGCCAGTCGCTGTGGGTGACCGGCGCGCGGTCGCCCCAAGCAGCCAGCAGCAGGCTCACCGCCTGATGGCTATCTGCCACGATCGGCAATGCGGCCGGATAGAGATCATTCATTTTGTCGCTATCGATATCGATGCGAACAATGTCGCCGGTGATCGGCAGCGTGTCGCGCCACATATCTGTATCGGCCAACTCGGTACCGATGGCCAGTACCAGGTCAGCCTGCTCCACCAGTTCCCAACCGGCCGGAGTGCACAGGGTCGCACCGCCTGACAGCGGGTGCGCTGCCGGCAAAATACCCTTGCCAGCAACGGTGGTGAATAGCGGCACCTGCGCCGCCTCTGCAAGCGCCTGCAGCTCGCTTGCAGCATTTACCGCACCGCCGCCGGCAATGATCAGCGGCCGCTTTGCCGCGGCCAGCAGCGCCGCCGCGCGCTCGATATCGTCGGCACAGGGCGCCGGACGCCGCGCACTGAGCGCCACTTCACCGCTCCAGTCGCGGGCCACCGGCGCAGCCAGTACATCCATCGGCACTTCGATATGCACCGGGCGCCGGCGCTGGCTGTTGAACACGGCAAAAGCGCGTGCGATCAGGTCGGGGAGGTCTTCGGGCGTGCGCGCGGTGGCACTGAAGGCGGTAAGCGGTGCGGTGATCGCGCGCTGGTCTTTGGTTTCATGCAAGCGCCCACGGCCCTTGCCCAGTGTATGGGTTTCATTGACGCTGGTGATCACCAGCATCGGCACCGAATCGGAATAGGCCTGGCCGATGGCGGTGGCGGCATTGGTAAGCCCGGGCCCGGTGATCAGAAAACACACACCGGGCTTGCCGGTAACCCGCGCATAGCCATCGGCCATGAAACCAGCGCCCTGCTCGTGACGCGTCAGCACATGGCGGATATCAGTCTCCGGCAAGCCCCGATAAAGCTCCAGGGTATGCACCCCGGGGATACCAAAAACTGTGTCTACACCATAGTTCTGCAGCAGTTTTACCAGTGCCACACCCGCGGTTACCGCCATACTTCTACCACTTATTGTTCTATCGGAGGCCCAATGCTACGGGTGCGTAGAAAAAAGCTCAAATTGAGGGTCTTACACAAAACTGCTACCGCCAAAAACAGATAAATTTCAGACCGATGACGAATACCTGCATAGAACAATCGTTACTTTAAATGGGCAAGGTGAGAGCAGACGGTGCAAATGGCGCGAATATACTTTGCAGTAATTGATGAGTTCACATCCTGCCTACCCAAAGCGTTTGGGTTATGGAAAAATCATGGGACAAAAAGATCGAATATTGCTCAATAAAAACAGTAGTCCCTGATTCCCCGCCCCACATTGTTTGGGAAAATTGAGTGTCTTTCACTTTCCGCAGTGAGAGACACCGTGGTTCCAACGCTTTAACTCAAAGGAGAGAGCGATGATGAGGTTCCACATACCGATGATTGCCATCATTTTTCTACTGTGCAGCGCTTGTGGCAGTGGTGGTGATGGAAGTTCAGGCGATGCCGATTCCGACTCAACGGGTATTTCAACTTACGTAGACATCCGTGAGCCCATCAACGGTAGCGGGAGCTACAGCACCATCCAGCCATCGCTAGAAATCTCTGGTACCGCCTTCACCTCACCTGGCAACGTCGATTGCAAGAACGTATTTCCGACCAAACTTAAACTCACCTGGTCCAATCGTTCCACAGGCCAGACTGGCACCGGTGGTATCGGGTCGTTCTGTCAGAGCACTTTTCTCGGCCTGCAGTGGGGCTCCCAGTGGACCATCACCTACGGCACTATCGACCTGCAACTCGGCGAAAACGACATCCGTATTACTGTCACTGACAATATCGGCAATAGCGGAACCGCCCACCTGTCCGTTACACGTAACCAAGACCTCGTAGCCCCGGTAATCATCAGTACTGCGCCCGAAACCAATGCAGATGACTTCCCTATTTACGGCAACCTCCAGGTCAAGTTCAGCGAAGGCATGCTTCCAAACAGCCTGACCAGCAGCCGTTTCACACTGCAGAACACTGACACTGGTACTTTTGTCGAAGGGCACGTTGGTTACGAAAAGAACTACAACAAGGGCGTATACAGCTATCTCTGGAATTTCTCCCCCTATACAGACCTGAACTATTCAACCATTTACCGCGCCACCATCAATGGCCAGGTGGAGGATGCCTTCGGTGGCAACATCATGGGACAAGACTTCAGCTGGACCTTCGCGACAGCCAAAAACCCCGATATCACCCCGCCACAGGTCGCCCGGGTCAGCCCCACACCTGACTCCAGCTGCGTGCCGCCAACGACCGTGCTGGTTGCTGAGTTTGACGAAGCCCTCGACACCCGGAACATCAATACTGATAGTTTTAGCCTGACAGATGAGACGGGAGCCGCAATAGAAGCAGCGACACGCCATGAGGGCAGCGGCATTTTCCTAGAGCCCCAGTTCCCACTGCTAAGCGATACCGGTTATGAAGCGACACTTGCGGCCAGCATAACCGATCTAGCCGGCAACCCGCTGGGGCAGGAGTTTCGCTGGGGCTTCAGGACTCTCGCCGAGCTCGGTGTGGGCACATGGAGCCAAACTTCCAGCGAAAATGTGCCCTTTGCACGACGCGGCCACACCGCAACTTGGACTGGCACAGAAATGATCGTTCTGGGTGGCTACGGTTGGCTACCTAGTGCCGGCCAGTTTGTAGTGACAAATACCGGAGGGAGTTACCACCCCACAACCAACTCCTGGACGCCGACAAACACCAAAGGGGCTACTCCATTCAGTGAGCACACTGCGGTATTCACTGGAAGTGAGATCATTCTCTGGGGAGGCAACACCGATACCGGCGCCCGCTACGCACCGGATACCGATTCCTGGCTGCCCACCAGCACTGTTGACGCGCCGACACCACGCAAGCAGCACTTGGCAATCTGGACCGGTAGCGAAATGATTGTCTGGGGCGGTGTGGGCATCTCCGGTAACGCGTTAGATAGCGGCGGACGCTACGATCCCAGCAGTGATCGCTGGACGCCCATAGCAAGCCTCAATGCGCCCTCTGCACGGGTCGGTATGGCCTATGTCTGGACCGGGGACGAACTGCTGATCTGGGGTGGACAGGACCCATCCGGAACCTATCTGAGTAATGGCTACCGATACAACCCGGCTATCGACACCTGGACACCACTGGCAAATGCCACAACCAGTATTCACGGCACTGCCTCGGCCATCTGGACCGGCAAGGAAATGCTGTTGTGGGATGGCGGCCTGCCGGCGACACTGGATAGCAACGACTTCCCCACCAATATTCCCACCCTGCAAGCATACGACCCCCTTGGCGATAGCTGGCGCAGCTCGGAGAACTTATGTGAACCCTATCTTGGCAACCAGGGGCTACAGCTGCACTGGACCGGTTCACAGCTGTTTGCGTGGATCAACAATACTCGCGGAGGCTATCTCTACGACCCGACCAACGACACTTGGCAACCGGTTGAAGTACTCGGCGGCCCCGCATCCCGAAGCGACGCTACCTCAATATGGGCCGGCGACCGATTTATCCTGTGGGGTGGACAGGAACCAGGGGGACTGCAGGATACCGGCTTTGTTTTTCAATAAACTTCAGAAACAAAAAAGCCCGCTTAATGGCGGGCTTTAAAGTCATTGATATCTCAACGTGAATAATGGTCGGAGTGGCCGGATTTGAACCGACGACCACCACACCCCCAGTGTGGTGCGCTACCAGGCTGCGCTACACTCCGATGGAGATATAAATCGAGCGGTCAAAATGACGTAAGTGCTTGATTTATAAGGGGCATCGCTTTGCGATGAGGCGCAAATCATACCGAAGTACGGTGGGAATGCAAGCCTGTTTTGCGCCTTTTTGACTCAGGTTAGATCAGGCTTCCACTTCCAGCAATTCCAGCACCCCTTCCAGCTCGGCGATCATCTGCGGGATCACCTGTTGCAGCTGTACGGTCTGTACTTTTTCGGAACTGCCGCTCTCCATCTGTAGGCGGGCGCCACCGATGGTGTAGCCTTCCTCGTACAGAAGTGCGCGGATCTGGCGGATGAGGATGACATCCTGGTGTTGGTAATATCGGCGGTTGCCGCGGCGTTTCACCGGGCTTAGCTGAGGGAATTCCTGTTCCCAGTAGCGCAGTACATGAGGTTTGACTGCACACAGCTCGCTGACCTCACCGATGGTGAAATAGCGCTTCCCCGGGATTACCGGGAGTTCGCTGTTATGACTCGCTTCCAGCATCTTCTTCTACTCGTGCCTTGAGTTTTTGCCCCGGCTTGAAGGTAACCACCCTTCTCGCAGATATGGGGATTTCTTCGCCAGTCTTCGGGTTCCGTCCCGGACGCTGACTTTTGTCACGCAGGTCGAAATTGCCAAACCCCGACAGTTTGACCTGCTCGTTATTTTCAAGGGCGTTGCGAATTTCCTCGAAGAAATATTCGACGATTTCTTTAGCTTCGCGCTTGTTGAAACCCAGCTCTTCGTACAACTTCTCGGCGAGCCCGGCCTTGGTCAGTGCCTCTGTCATTGGTTCCTGCCCAACAGATTCAGAGGCGTCGACTCCCGGTTTTTAAGCCTGGTACCGCGTTGGCTTGTAACCCGGAGGCAGACGCTCTCGGGATACGCTCGTCAACTTGCGTATCCCGGAGCATAGACCGGTTTAGCGCAGGCTGGCGTTGTATTTTTGTTCTAGCTCAGAAACCACCGCTTCGACGGCGGCATTGATTTCTTCGTCGTTAAGGGTGCGCGAGGGATGCTGAAAGGTCAAGCCCATGGCGACACTTTTTCTATTAAAATCAATGCCTTTGCCCTGATAGACGTCAAAAATGTTGAAGTCCGTCAAATATTCGCCGGCCGCCTTGACCGCGGATTCTGCCAACTGGCCGACCGGGGTCTCGACGTCTGCCAGAATGGCCAGGTCGCGGCGCACTTCCGGGAACTTGGACAGCGGGGCGAATGCGGGGATCACCGCCTGCCCCAGGCCATCCAGGCTGAGCTCAAACAAGAACGCGGCCTTGGGCAGGTCAAACGCCTGCTGCAGCTGCGGGTGCAGCGCGCCGAGGGTGCCTACCGGCTCACCGTTGCGCAGTACCTGGGCACACTGCCCCGGGTGCAGCGCCGGGTGCTTGGCAGGCGCGAAGGAGAACTCTGCCTCGGCGTCGTAGTGCGCCAGCAGTGCCTCTACATCGGCTTTTACGTCGTAGAAGTCCACCAGGTCTTTACTGCCGGTCCAGCCTTCCGGCTGACGAGTGCCATACACCAGGCCCGCAATCATGCGCTCCTGCTTCAGGGCTTCACCATTCGCGCCGGGCACGAAGCGCAGGCCGGTTTCGAACAGGCGCAGGCGGTCCTGCTGGCGGTTCAGGTTGTACTGCAGCGCCTTGACCAGCCCTGCCATCAGGGTGGTGCGCATCACCGAGAGCTCCGCGCTGATCGGGTTCTGCAGGGCCACCGGCTCTACGTCCGGATCGAATTTGGCGGAGGCCTCACGGTCGATAAAGCTGAAGGTGATGGCCTCCTGATAACCGCGCGCCAGCAGGGTCTGCTCCAGGCGGTTCTGGGCCACGGTGGCTTCATCGCGGGGCACGATGTCGAGGGCGGCATTGAAGCTGACGCTGGGGATGCGGTTGTAGCCGTATACCCGTGCCAGCTCTTCCAGCAGGTCCGCTTCAATCGCGATATCAAAGCGGAAGCTGGGCACCAGGAAGGTCCAGCCTTCGGCGTCTTCGGAGAGCTTCTCCAGGCCCAGGCGGGTGATGATCTCGACGATGTCGCTGTCCGGCATGTCGATACCGAGACCGGACTGCACGCGCGCGCGGCGCAGGTTGATTCTGCGCTCGGCGGGCATGGCTTCGATCACTTCACGCAGGTGTACCGGGCCCGGTTCACCACCGACGATCTCCAGCAGCAGCTGGGTTGCGCGCTCGACCGCCTTCTCTTGCAGGCGGTAGTCGACGCCGCGCTCGAAACGGTGGGAGGAATCGGTGTGCAGGCCGTAGGAGCGCGCCTTGCCGGCAATCGCCAGCGGGCTGAAGAAGGCGCTCTCCAGGAAAATGTCTTTGGTGGCACCGGTAACCGAGGAATCCAGGCCGCCCATCACACCGGCGATGGCCAGCGGGCCCTTGTCGTCGGCGATCAGCAGCGTATCCGCTTTCAGCTCCACTTCCTGCTCGTCCAGCAGGGTCAGCTTCTCGCCCTGCTCGGCCATACGTACCTTGATGCCGCCGGTCAGCTTGGCGAGGTCGAAGGCGTGCATGGGCTGGCCCAGCTCCAGCAGGACGTAGTTGGTTACGTCCACCACCGGGTCGATGCTGCGCAGGCCGCTGCGGCGCAGGCGCTCCTGCATCCACAGTGGCGTGGTGGCGGTGATGTCGATATTGCGGATTACCCGGCCGACGTAGCGCGGGCAGGCCTCTTCGGCGAGCAGGGAAACCTGCAGGCTGTCGTCAATAACCGGAGCCACCGGCTCGATGGCGGGCTCGGTGACTTCGCAGCGGTTCAGTACACCCACTTCCCGCGCGATGCCGGCAACGCCGAGGCAGTCGGAGCGGTTGGGGGTTAGGTCCACTTCAATGGTGCTGTCGTCGAGCTGCAGGTATTCCCGCAGGTCGGTGCCGGTGGTTGCGTCGGCCGGGAGTTCCCAGATGCCGTCGCTGTCATCGCCCAGTTCCAGTTCGGTCTGGGCACACAGCATGCCGAAGCTCTCGACACCGCGCAGCTTGGCTTTCTTGATTTTGAAATCGCCCGGCAGCTTGGCGCCAACCAGTGCGAACGGGATCTTGATACCGACACGCGCATTGGGCGCGCCACACACGACCTGCATCGGCCCTTCCGGATGTCCCTGCACCTGGCAAACGCGCAGCTTGTCGGCGTCCGGATGCTGTTCACAGGCGACGATCTCACCAACCACCACACCGGAAAACGCGCCGGCAACGGCTTCTACGGCGTCCACTTCCAGGCCAGCCATGGTGATCTGGTCGGCCAGCTGTTGTGCTGTCAGGTCCGGGTTTACCCACTCCCGCAACCAGGCATTGCTGAATTTCATAAAAGATCTCTAATTCTGAATTCTTTTGTGCGCTTTGCGCTGTTCACCTGCAAGCAGGCCCCTACGACGTTACTTCCGCTTAGAACTGCTTGAGGAAGCGCAGGTCGTTGTCGAAGAACAGGCGCAGGTCGTTGACGCCGTAACGCAGCATGGCCATGCGCTCTACCCCGAGGCCAAAGGCAAAACCGGAGTACTTTTCACTGTCGATATCGCAGGAGGCGAATACGTTCGGGTGCACCATGCCGCAGCCGAGAATTTCCAGCCAGCCGGTACCGGAGCACACGCGGCAGCCTTCACCGCCACAGTTGGTGCACTGGATATCCGCCTCGGCGGACGGCTCGGTGAACGGGAAGTAGGACGGACGGAAGCGCACCGGCACATCGGCTTCAAAGAAGGCTTTCAGGAACTGGTCAATACAGCCCTTCAGGTGCGCAAAGCTCACGCCCTCATCGATCACCAGGCCCTCGACCTGATGGAACATCGGCGAGTGAGTGACGTCGGAATCGCAGCGGTATACGCGGCCGGGGCAGATAATGCGCAGCGGCGGATTGGTTTTTTCCATGGTGCGGATCTGCACGGATGAGGTGTGCGTCCGCAGAACCGTCGTGGGATCGATGTAGAAGGTGTCGTGCATCGCACGCGCCGGGTGGTGCGCGGGAATGTTCAGGGCTTCGAAGTTGTAGTAGTCGCCCTCCACTTCCGGGCCCTGCTCCACGGAGAACCCGAGGCGCTGGAAAATTTCTTCGATGCGGCGCAGGGTGCGGGTGATGGGGTGCATGCTGCCCTGCTCTTCACCGCGGCCGGGCAAGGTGACGTCGATGGTTTCCTTGGCCAGCTTTTCTTCGATGGCGGCTTTTTCCATCGCTTCGCGGCGGGCGTTGATCGCCACCTGCACCTGCTGCTTGGCCTCGTTGATCTTGGCCCCTGCTGCCGGGCGCTCTTCCGCAGAGAGCTTGCCCAGGCCTTTCAGCAATGCGGTGATCTGGCCTTTTTTCCCCAGGTAATCTACCCGCACCTGGTCCAGAGCTGCCAGATCACTGGCCTCTTCTACCAGTGCCAGCGCCTGCTCGGTGAGGGACTGCAATTCTTGCATTGAAACCTTCTCGTTCTGATCGATGAGTGACAATTGATGTTATTGGCCGACCCGATCCTAACTGCCGGGCACGGCGAAAATTTTTGTATATAGCTGATAAAAAAATAGGGAAGAGCCAAACAGCCCTTCCCTATTCTTAAAGCACAAATCCGCCCTTGCGGGCCGATTTATTCTGCAGGCGCTAATTAAGCTGCCAGGGCTGCCTTGGCTTTTTCAACTACGGCAGCAAAAGCGGCTTTATCGTATACCGCCAGATCAGCCAGAACACGGCGATCCAGTGCGATATCTGCCTTCTTCAGGCCGGCAATCAGTCGGCTGTAGCTCAGGCCTTCAGCGCGGGACTGGGCGTTGATACGCGTGATCCACAGAGCGCGGAAGTTACGCTTCTTAACGCGACGGTCGCGGTAAGCGTACTGACCAGCTTTGATGACTGCCTGCTTGGCTACGCGGAATACACGCGAACGCGCACCGTAATAACCTTTAGCCTGCTTCAGAATTTTCTTGTGACTACGACGCGCCACTACACCACGTTTTACACGGGCCATAACAATATCCTCTTAAAACTTTACGTGTGCAGCCAATTACTTGGCGCGCAGCATACGATCGACCAGGGTGGCATCAGACTTGTTCAAAGTGTTGGTGCCGCGCAGCTGACGCTTACGCTTGGTGGTCATCTTGGTGAGGATGTGGCTCTTGTTCGCGTGCTTGTGCTTGTAGCCCGAAGCGGTCTTCTTGAAACGCTTGGCAGCGCCAGAATGTACTTTTGCTTTCGGCATTTTGTACTCCAAATTGAATAATGGCCCACGAATGGGCTTTGTTAATAGGCCACAGGCCGAGGCCTGCGACTGTGCGGGAGTGAGAAGGCAGCCGTCGCCCGATCACTTCCCGAAAAGAAGACTCAGGATATTAAACCCTGGGTCTTACTTTTTCTTCTTACTGGGAGCAATCACCATGATCATCTGGCGGCCTTCCATTTTCGGCCGCTGCTCCACAGTACCCAGCTCCTCGAGATCTTTCTCGATGCGCTGCATCATTTCCATTCCCAGCTCCTGGTGGGCCATTTCACGGCCGCGGAAGCGCAGGGATACTTTCGCCTTGTCCCCAGCTTCGAGGAAGCGGGTCAGGTTGCGCAGCTTGATCTGGTAGTCGCCGATATCGGTACCGGGACGGAACTTCATTTCCTTGATCTGCTGCTGCTTTTGTTTCTTTTTAGCCGCATTTTTGGCCTTTTTGGCCTCAAAAATGTGCTTACCATAGTCCATGATCTTACAGACGATGGGATCGGAGTCCGAAGCAATTTCAACGAGATCCAGGCTGGCTTTCTGGGCCAATTCAAGTGCCTCATCCAGAGAGACAATACCAACCTGTTCACCATCCGCACCAATCAGTCGCAGTTGCGACGCCTCGATCTGATCATTGATACGGGCCTTCTTGGACTTTCCTTTCATATCTCGTTTAATAACACTCGTCTCCGGTTATTTATAAAAATGTCTATCGAGGCGCCTTAGGCATCTGCACTTTCAGTGGCGCTCTCAATAGACGAACGGCCGCGGCGATCCACATCTTGGCTGAGGAGCTCCAGGAATGACTCATAAGTCATGGTTCCGAGGTCCTCACCGCTACGTGTCCGCACGGCGACCGTCTGATTTTCCACTTCCTTATCGCCGATCACCAGCAGATAAGGAACACGCTGAAGCGTGTGCTCGCGGATTTTAAAGCCGATCTTCTCGTTTCTCAAGTCAGCAGCTGCACGGAAGCCTTCCGCGCCAAGCTTGGCCTCGAGATCGCGACAGTATTCGGACTGGCGATCGGTGATATTCAGCACCGCCACCTGCTGGGGAGCCAGCCAGGTCGGGAAGGCGCCCTCGTAGTTCTCGATCAGAATGCCGATAAAGCGCTCGAACGACCCAAGGGTCGCGCGGTGCAGCATGACCGGCGTCTGGCGGGAACCATCTTCCGCCACATACTGGGCGTCGAGGCGGCCCGGCATGGAGAAGTCGACCTGAATAGTACCGCACTGCCATACACGGCCGAGGCAGTCTTTCAGCGAGAATTCGATCTTGGGCCCGTAGAAGGCACCCTCGCCCGGCAGCTCTTCCCACGGCAGGTCGGCCGCATTCAGCGCGTCCGCCAGCGCTTTCTCCGCCTTATCCCAGCTTTCGTCGGAGCCGACGCGCTGTTCCGGGCGGGTCGAGAGGCGGTAAATCACCTCTTCGAAGCCGAAGTCTTTGTATACCGCGTGCAGCAGGTCCATAAACTCGGACACTTCCGACTGGATCTGGTCTTCGGTACAGAAGATGTGGCCATCGTCCTGTACAAAGCCGCGCACGCGCATCAGGCCGTGCAGGGAACCAGACGGCTCGCTGCGGTGGCAGGAACCGAACTCCGCGAGACGCAGTGGCAGGTCCCGGTAGCTGCGCAGGCCCTGGTTGAACACCTGTACGTGACAGGGGCAGTTCATGGGCTTGATCGCGAACTGGCGCTCGTCACTTTCCAGAGTAAACATGTCGTCGCCGAACTTGTCAGCGTGACCGGACTTCTGCCACAGGGAGAAATCCACCAACTGCGGGGTCTTGATCTCTTTATAGCCGCGCTCGCGCTGGCGGTTGCGCATGTACTGCTCAATGGTGCTGTACACGGTCCAGCCATTCGGGTGCCAGAACACCATGCCCGGCGCTTCTTCCTGAATATGGAACAGGTCAAACTTCTTCGCCAGCTTGCGGTGATCGCGCTTTTCCGCCTCCGCAATGCGGTGCAGGTACGCCTTGAGCTCTTTCTTGTTGGCCCAGGCTGTGCCGTATACACGGGTCAGCATTTCGTTTTTGGCATCGCCGCGCCAGTAGGCGCCGGCCACCTTGGTCAGCTTGAAGGCCTTGAGCTTGCCGGTAGACGGCACATGCGGGCCGCGGCACAGGTCTTCAAAGTCGCCCTGGCGGTACAGCGAGATATCTTCATTGGTGGGAATGCTGGCGATGATCTCCGCCTTGTATTCCTCACCCAGCTCACGGAAGTATTTGACCGCGTCGTCGCGGGGCAGCAGGCGGCGGCTCACAGGAAGATCTTCCTTGGCCAGCTCTTCCATGCGCTTCTCGATTTTCTCGAGATCTTCCGGCGTGAACTGTCGCTCGTAGGCGAAATCGTAATAGAAGCCGTCTTCAATGACCGGGCCGATGGTGACCTGGGCACCGGGATACAGCTGCTTGACCGCCTGGGCCAGCAGGTGCGCGGTGGAATGACGGATGATTTCCAGCCCTTCGGGCTGGCGCTCGGTCACGATGGCGAGGTTCGCATCGTGATCGATGACAAAACTGGTATCCACTTCCTTACCGTCGACCACGCCAGCCAAGGCAGCTTTCGCCAGACCCGGACCAATATCGTTGGCTACGTCGAATACGGAAACAGGATTGGAGAATTCGCGACGGGAACCGTCAGGGAGGGTGACAACAGGCATTGCACTTCCTTATCTATCAGTGGCGACCCCTACGAAAGACCGCATGATTCATGGTGATGGCGGGCGGGAAGCCCGAAGCGAGTTAACTCAGCTTAGACGAAAAAACTCGCGGGAAATTGGTAGACCCGAGCAGATTTGAACTGCTGACCTCTGCCATGTCAAGGCAGCGCTCTAACCAACTGAGCTACGGGTCTAAAGACTGGCAGACTGGGGATGCTCAATAAAACAGGCCCCGCTGCAGAGGACGCGAACTTTAGCACCAGCTTTTTGGCATTTCAACACGCTTTAGCGAAATTATTTTCCCGCCAAATCCGCCACTTAGCGCGCACCGCGCACCCGGCCCACCCCGCGATGACGATTACTGCGCCGCAATAACCCACTCCGCTACCACCTGGATAGACCGGACGTTCACCTTTGTGGCTTAATGCAGTCTCAACCCGAACGAACCACAGGCATTTCATGCTCCCGCAAACGGTGACCCAACCAATCTGGCTAAAGCTGCGCGTACATTGCGTCGGCCTGCTGTCAGCTGCCTGAGTTTCACCCCCTCCCACGACAACAGCCGCGCCGAAAGGTCCGGGATGTTCGTCGAAGCTACCGGCCTTGAGGCGCCAAACAAGTAGTAAGGCACTCGGCCATGGAAAACACTCAACCACCCCCCAATAGCAACGGTTACCTGCTGGCACTCGGCGCCGCCGCCCTGTTCTCGGTCAAGGCCATCTTTATCAAGCTGGCCTACCGCCACGGCGTGGACGTGGAAACTTTCATTCTGCTGCGCATGGCACTGGCACTGCCGTTCTACCTCGCGATCCTGATGCTGCTGAAGCGGCAGCAGGCGTGGCGTCCGGTCAGCCGCCGCAACCTGCTGCTGACCATCGCACTGGGCCTTTGCAGCTATTACCTGGCGAGCTTCCTCGACCTGCAGGGATTGCGCTATATCAGCGCCAATTTTGAGCGCCTGATCATCTACCTCTACCCCACCCTGGTGCTCTTTCTGGGATGGTGCTTCCTGGGTAAAAAGATTTCCGTACCGCAGTTACTGTGCATCGTTGGAGCGTATGCGGGCATTCTGTTGATCTACTGGCAGGACCAGAATTTCAGCACCGGCGCCCTACCCCCGACCTGGGTCAACCTGGATGCAATCAGCTGGGGAGCACTGCTGACCTTCGGTAGCGCACTGAGCTTTTCTATTTATGTGGCGTTCAGTGAGGGCGTGATCCGCCAGCTCGGTAGTCGTCAATTTACCGCGCTGGCGATGATAGTGGCGAGTGCGGCAATCACGCTGCACTTTGCGGTGCAGGCCGATTGGAGCAGGCTCCACCAGCCGTGGCCGGTCTATGGCTATGCACTGACAGTCGCCTTCCTGTGCACGGTCCTCCCGTCACTGATGATGAGCGCGGCCATTCAACAGATCGGCTCGGCCAGTACCGGCGCTATCGGTACCTCCGGCCCGGTTATTACCCTGATTGCAGCGGCACTGGTGCTGGGCGAACCGTTCACCGCTTACCACTTTGCGGGAATGGCGATCATTCTCGGCAGCCTGCTGGCGATGAAAAAGGTCAACGGGCTGAAAACAGTGCCGGCGACAACAACGGGAATGCCGCAAAAACCGGAAGCCCAGTCCCGCTAGGCAAATACCGCCTTCGCCGAATTCATCCTCTTTCTGGGGCACCGCGATGCACCCTTGCACGCGGCCGCCCCATTTCCGCCCGCTCTCCCGGCCAAATCCAGAACATTCCAGACGCCCATCACCGACGCACCCCAGTATTGGGCAGGGTCGCGCCCCGCTCTGGAACACGGGCACTGGCACGGTGCTTGCAAATTTATATCCGCGCAATGACAAAAAATAAAACGGGGACCCATGGATGACAGCAATTGAACAACCCGCACCCCACCTCTACGATGAGATGTTGTGTAGCGACGGGGTCCACGAGCATTACCGGGCCTACCTGCAGTGGCTCGAGAATACGCCGGACGCCACCCTGGAACAGAAACGCCGTGAGGCCGACACCCTGTTCCGAAGATTTGGAATCACCTTCAACGTCTACGGCGAAGAAGAAGGTACTGAACGCCTGATCCCCTTCGATCTCATTCCCCGCATCATTCCCGCCTCTGAATGGACCCACCTTGAGCAGGGCCTGCACCAGCGGGTTACCGCCCTGAACCGGTTCCTGCACGATATTTACCACGATCAGGAAATCCTCCGCGCGGGCATCATTCCCACCGAGCAGGTGCTAACCAACGCGCAGTTTCAGGTGGCAATGCTCGGGGTCGACCTGCCCGGGGACAATTACATCCCCATTACCGGCGTCGACCTGATTCGCGACAACAACGGCGAGTACTTTGTACTGGAAGACAACCTGCGCACGCCTTCCGGCGTTTCCTATATGTTAGAAAACCGCAAGATGATGATGCGGCTGTTTCCGGAACTGTTTCTGGCACAAAGCGTGGCGCCGGTGGAGCATTACCCCAACCTGCTTCTGGAAACCCTGCAGGGTGCCAGCGGCGCCGACAACCCCTGTGTGGTGGTGCTGACGCCGGGGCGCTACAACAGCGCCTTTTTCGAACACGCCTTTCTCGCTCAGCAGATGGGTGTGCCGCTGGTAGAAGGCGCCGACCTGTTCGTGCGCAACGGCTGCGTTTATATGCGCACCACGACTGGTCCGCGCCAGGTACATGTGATTTACCGCCGCATCGACGATGCGTTTCTCGACCCACTCGCCTTCGACCCCAGCTCCATGCTCGGCGTGCCTGGACTGCTCACCGCTTACCGCGACGGCAGTGTCATTCTCGCCAACGCACTGGGCACTGGCGTCGCCGACGACAAATCCATTTACCCCTACGTGCCGGACATGATCCGCTTTTACCTGGACGAAGAGCCCATCCTCAACAACGTACCGACCTGGGTGTGCAGGAAGGAAGAAGACCTGGCCTATGTGCTGGACCACCTCGAGGAACTGGTCGTGAAGGAGGTACACGGCGCCGGCGGCTACGGCATGTTGATCGGCCCCAAGGCAGACCGCGAAGAACTGGACTTCTTCCGCCAGCGATTGCGCGACAACCCGGCCAACTACATCGCGCAACCGACGCTCTGCCTGTCCACCTGCCCGACCATGGTGAATGAGGGGATAGCCCCGCGGCATATCGACCTGCGGCCATTTGTGTTGAGCGGCAATGAAATAAAACTGGTGCCCGGCGGGCTCACCCGGGTGGCCCTGCGCGAGGGCTCCCTGGTGGTCAACTCTTCCCAGGGCGGCGGCACCAAAGACACCTGGGTACTGGAGGGCGCCCCATGCTGAGCCGCACCGCAAGCAGTATTTACTGGATGGCGCGCAGTCTGGAGCGGGCAGAAAACCTTACCCGGCTACTGGACGTCAGCCACAACATGTCACTGATGCCGAATTCCAAGGGCGGCCAGCAGGAACTGCTGGCACCGCTGACGATAACCGGTCGCCTGGATCAGTTCCGGGAAAGCTACCCGCAGCTCAATGCCGAGGCATTGCTGGAGTTCTTCCTGTTCGACGAAACCAATGATGGCTCCATATTCAGCTGCATTCGATCCGCCCGCGACAACGCCCACAGTGTGCGCGACAAACTGTCGTCGGAGGCCTGGGAGAGCATCAATGCGACCTGGCTGGAGCTGCGCCACCGCCGCCAGCTCGGCATCAACCATGAGGGCGTGAAAAGCTTGATCGACTGGATCAAGCAGCGCTCCCACGAGTTCCGCGGCGCCGCCTACGGCACCATGCTGCACAACAATGTCTTCCACTTCATGCGGCTGGGGACCTTCATCGAACGGGCAGACAATACCGCGCGCATTTTGCGGGTAAAACTCGAAGTGATGGAATCGCAGCACAACAGCAATCACGCCATCGACTTCTACCAGTGGAATGCCTTGCTACAGAGTCTCGGTGCCTACGAGGCCTACCACGATAAGTACACCGGCGGACTCACCACCCGCAACGTTACCGAGCTGCTGATTCTCTCCGCGGAACTGCCGCGCTCACTGCGCTACTGTATCGGCGCCTTGATGAGTCAGCTGATCGCCATTGAAGGTACACAGGGCCAGGCCGCAAAACGCTTGTGCGCCGAGTTGCATGCACGCCTGGAGTACGGAGAAGTGGATTTCATCATCCGTTTCGGGTTGCACGACTACCTGAACGATCTGCTGCGGCGTATTCACACCATCGGCGACGAGATTCACCGCAGTTACTGGGAGGGCGCATGAAGCTCAGCATCGACCATGTCACCGACTTCAGCTACGACACCGAAGTCACCCACAGCATCCAGTACCTGCGGCTAACACCCCAGCCCTCTTCCGGACAGCAAATCCTGCACTGGCACCTGGACGCGCCGGGCAGTGTGCACCGCACCCTGGATACTTACGGCAACATACTGCACGTATGCACGGTGGATCAGCCGCATCAGGGCATCACCATTCGGGCCCAGGGAACGGCGGAGATCAGTGCCGATGAGCAACCGGAACGTGAGAACCGGATACCACCGGAGATTTTTCTACGTACCTCCCCGCTCACCGAACCCAGTGATGCGATGCGTGAATTCGCGCGGGGCTTCGCCCCTGCACGCGAACAGGCACAAGCGGGCCGGCACCAGCTGATTGAATTGATGTCTGCGCTGCTGGAGCGCATCCCCTACCGCAGCGGTATGACCCATGCCCAAAGCAGCGCGGCCGACGCCTTCGCTCAGGGGTTCGGCGTGTGCCAGGACCACAGCCATATTTTTATCGCTTGCTGTCGCTGGCTGGGCATCCCTGCCCGCTATGTCAGCGGCTATGTCCACGCCGGAGACGACCAGCATATTGCCAGCCACGCCTGGGCCGAAGCATGGGTTGAAGACGCCTGGTACAGCTTTGATGTGAGCAATGGGCTTTCAACCACCAATCACCACCTGAAACTGGCCCACGGCATCGATTACCTGGATGCGTCGCCGGTGCGCGGGATTCGCTGGGGTGGCGGTGCAGAGTGTATGCGCGCCTATGCCCTGGTGGATCAGGTGGATCGCCGCGCAGCGGAAGAACAGGCACAACAGTGATCAGACTCATGACAAGCCCCTCCGCTGGTGCTACCTTTCCTGCGCACAACACGCGCACAGGATTGCCATGACGTACTGTATTGCCATGCGATTGAACGAGGGGCTCGTTTTTGCCTCAGATACCCGCACCAATGCCGGTGTCGACCAGATTGCCAGCTTCCGCAAAATGCATCTCTTGCAACAGCCGGGGGAACGCAGCTTTATCCTGCTCACCTCCGGCAACCTCGCCACTTCCCAGAACGTGATCAGCCGCCTGCAGATCCAGACCGAAGAGAACGAGGAGCCAAACCTGTTTACCGTCGGCAGCCTGTTTCGCGCCGCGGAACTGATCGGCGAACAGGTGAAGTCGATTATTTCCCATAATGCCCAGGGACAGCAGAGCGCCGGCGTGGACTTTGGCTGCCACATCCTGTTCGGTGGTCAGATTCGCGGCGAGGAGCCGCGCCTGTTCCATATATACCCCGAGGGAAACTTTATTGAAGCCACCGAAGATACCCCCTACCTCCAGATCGGCGAGAGCAAATACGGCAAACCCATCCTGGACCGGATCATCCACCACGATACCGGCCTGAACCAGGCGGTAAAATGTGCCCTGATCTCCTTCGACTCCACCATGCATTCCAATTTATCCGTGGGTATGCCGCTAGATATTGCGGTGTATCGCAACGATGCGCTGGAACTCAGTATGGAGCGGATTGAAGAGGACGATGATTATTTCAACCGCCTGCGGCGGTCCTGGAGCGCGGGAATCAAGCTGCTGTTTGACGATATGCCTTGATCGCAGGCCGAGCCAGAACGGGCAGGCGCTTGCGCCTGCCGTCCGGCCAGATTCTCAATCACTCTGCAGTGCATCGATGGGGTTGAGGCGTGAAGCCTTGATTGCAGGGTAAACCCCGAATAGCAGCCCGATGGCGGCACATACGCTGAACGACAGCAGTATCCCACTGAGCGACCAGGACACCGCCCAGCCTGCGTACAGGGCAATCGCTTCCGACAGCAATACGCCAAATAGAATTCCCAGTAGCCCGCCGAGGATGGCAATAGTGAAGCTCTCGACCAGATACTGGCTTCGAATATCCCGCCGGGTTGCCCCGACGGCGCGCAGTAATCCGATTTCACTGGTGCGTTCCAGCACCGTGGCAAGCATGATATTCATGATCCCGATGCCACCGACCAGCAGGGATATACCCGCAACACAGGACATCACAATATTGAAAATGGCTTGCGTCTCCATCTTCTGGGCCATCAGTGCCGCGGGGACCACCATAGTGAAATCCTTCACATTGTTGTGACGGCGGTTGAGCAGGTGGGCAATGGCCCACGCCGCCTCTTTCGCATCGGTTCCGTCGACAAGCTGAAACTTCAATTCCGTCACTTCCGCAGCAAGCGGCTCATCGGGAAAACGCTGCATGGCGGCAGATAACGGAATAAATACCTGACTCTGCTCTGCACCGAGGCGCACCCCCTCAAATTCCGAACCCGCCACAAACGGGGAATCCAGCACACCAACTACCGAAAACCACAATTGGTTGACCTTGATCCGCTCCCCCAGTGCGGAACGCCCCGGAAACAGTTGCTGCGCCGCTGACTCCCCCAGCACCGCCACCTGGGCAAAGTATTGCTCGTCCTCAGCCTCGATCAGGCGGCCGGCGGAAAGCTGAAACGGGGACATCCGGAAATACGCCGGGCTCACGCCGGTGGCAACAGCCTCGCTCTTTCCGAACTGGCTGAACAGGCTATAGGTCTCCAGCGATTTTTGCGCGGCAAAAGCCTCAACAAAATCCATAGTGGCCAGCACGGCCTCGCCGTCGCGCATACTGAGGCCGGCGGACTGCTTGCGCTGCTCAAAGAGTTCCTCCTGCTCCAGTTCCGGCCCCTGCACGATCAGGTTGTTGAGCCCCATGGTTTCGATCATGCGCAGGGCTTCGCGCTCGGCACCCTTGCCAATGTTGAGCATCGCGATCACGGCGCCAACGCCGAAAATCATGCCCAACAGGGTCAACAGTGTACGCAGCTTGTGCTGCGACAATTCCGCCAGCGCCTCCCGGAAACTCGCAAGCTGCACGCTCATGCACCGACCTCCCGCACCACCTTGTCGGCGGATACCTCATACAGAGAAATTCGATCCCCGGGCGCCAGGCCCTCGATTATTTCAATCTGCGTGGGTGTAGCCTGCCCCGGCGTGACATTGCGGCGCTCGAACCGCCCCTCCCGGTACAGGTGGACATAAGCACCCTCCCCATCCCGGAACAGACACTGCAGCGGGATTTCCAGGCGTCGCGCGGCATCAACCACTCGAATCTGCGCACGCACGTCGCGGTCGAGTTTGAATTGCTCGGGAACTTGCCGGTCAAATGCAGCCACCACCTGATAGTACTTTTGGGGGTTACCGCGCTCGATCGTCGATGGCGCCGCGCTGATGGTTTTCACTTTTGCGGTAAACCGCTGCGCCGGATTTGTTTCAAACCAGACGGAAACCAGCTGCCCCTCTTCGAGACCAATCGCCTCCCGCTCCGACACCTGCAATTTCGCCTGCATCACACTGGTATCCGGCAGGTCGGCAACCTTGTGCCCGGGCCAGACCTGACTGCCGACTTGAGGTTTCTCACCGCGCCAGTTCGCCACATAGGTCAATAAGCCATCGTGAGGGGCGACCACCTTCAACTCCGACAGGCCTTGCTCCAATCGCTCTATCTGCGCGCTGTGTTTCTGCTCTGCAACCGCAAGCACTGCCAACTCTCCTTCAGCACCGGTAGCAAAACGCTCGCTTTTCCAGTCCAGGTAATTCAGCTTGGATGCCAGGTATCGGGTATCCAGCTGCTCCTCAAGAATTTCAAGGCGAGACTTGAGGCGATCGTCCTCAATCGAAAACTGTTCGGCAAATTCCTTCTCCACCGCAACCTGGTCAATATCCGCCAGGATGGCTACCTGCTCCGTATCCAGGAAGCCGCGTTTTTCACGCAGATCTTCTTCCGCCTGAGTCAGCTCTCCAGCAACAAACCGCTGCTGGCGACGCATCTGGGCACCATCGAAGCGCGCAATGACATCGCCCTTCTTCACCAGGGAATACTCCGGCGCAAGCCAGGCAATAAACTTCGGGGGACCGGATGCGGGAGCCTGTATCGAAGTCGCCGATTCAGCCTCCAGCTCCCCCCGTGCCGGCACAAAGCCCGCACGTTCACTGTAATGAACCTGGTGCAGCAATGGCTCCGACTGCCTATCGCTGCAGGCCGAAAGCAACACCGAAAAAATCAGCAAGACAGCGGAGAGACTCTGTTGAATTCTCACAGTACTTCTCCCGCCGGCGGCGCCATCTGTTTGCTGTCGGACCCACCAAGAGTCAGGGATGCAGTCATACCCGGCTTGAGGGATGTGCTGCCGACCTCTTCAAGGCCAACCAGCAAATCCACCACCCGGCGTCGATCCCCTCTGGCACGGTCGCGCACTACCCGCCCCAACTCCAGAATCTGGCCATTCAAGGTGATCGCCTCCGCACCATCTATTGCCACTTCCACACCAGTACCGATACGGAGAAACGCCTTATCCACTTCATCCGCCTGTGCGCGCACACGTATCTGGCCCAGGTCGGAAATCTGCAACACCGGCTGCCCAAAACGCACGGACTCTCCGGCGGCGGGCTTCTCCCCTTTCCAGTTTGCGACATACTGCACCAGGCCGCCGATGGACGCCTTGACCTTGAGTTTTTCCATCTCCGCCTCGAGTGCCGCCACTTCCCCTTCGTATCGCGCCACCTTGTGCCTGGCCATGGAAATACGCAGCGCGCCGGTGCGCTTGTGCATTTCGGCGAGTTCGCGTGCGAGAGCCAGGTCATTGCGGGCAATTTCAAAGTCGATTGCCGCCTTTTCGCGCTCGATTCTGGACATGGACTGATCGAGGATGTTGGCACGGCGCTCGGCTTTTTCAAACTCGGCACGTTTCTCCTCGATGGATAAAATATCGTCCTTCGCGGTCTGTCCTTCCTTCAACAGGGTATTGTTAAGCTCGCTGCGCTGCCGTTTCAGTTCAGACTTCTTTTCGATCAACCCCTCGCGCACCGACTTATCATCGAACTCGACCACCACGGTCCCCTTTTCCACATGGCTGTTTTCCGGCACCATGCGCTTGATGCTGTACTGCCACATGCGCTTGATGGCCGGGGGCGCAACCATCATCGAGCGCGCGGATTCCAGTTCTCCAGGAATCGGCTGCATTGATGCGCGCTCCGCTACTGTAGCGACCTTGTCACGCTCTCCGCCACTGCAGGCAGCGAGCAACAATGCCATAAGAGCCACCTGCCACTTCACTTGCCTACCTCCGGGAATTCAATACGCGCGCCCATACCCGGCAACAGTTCCAGCTCCGGCTTTTCAATAAACTTGAACACCAACCGGTAATAGAGCCCCGGCCCCATCTCCTGCCGCTTTTGTGGCTGCGTCGCAATATCGGCGAGGCGCGCGGGAAGACTACGCTCCAGGTAGGCATCAAATACCAGTTCTGCATCCTGCCCGCGGAGCACTCGATCTACATCAATTTCGTGCAACCAGGCCTCGACATACAGGTCACTGAGAGAGGGAATTTCCGCAATCAACCAGCCCGGTTGCGCGGTCATACCCACAAATACCCGCTCACCACTCCACGGATGCTTGCCATAAAGCACTGGGCCGGCGCGCTCGGCGCGCAGAGACATGGACTCCAGCTGGGCACGCTTGTATTCCAGCGATGCCTTGGTAGTGGCGATTTTTACCCGCTGTTTTTTTGCCGCCACCTCTCGGGTTAGTTCAGCTTGCTCCAGCTCTTTGCTTGCCTTGCGCACAGCCGACTCGGCCTGCTTCTTGGCCACCTGATAGGATTCGTACTCGTAAGCACTCAGGTACTGGCTGGGTACGGCAGCATCAATAGCCGCCTTTTTCAGCAGTAATTCCGCACGTCTGAGGGCATAGGTTTTCTGCAGCACTTCCTCGGCAAACGCGCTTTCGTCTTTATCCAGCTTTTCTTCTGCAGTCTCCAGCACGACCATCTCTGAGTCGATCTCACCCTGAATTGCCCCGCCATCAAATACGGCAACGATTTCACCGGGCTGCGCCACTTGACCTTCCGGCATCAACCATTGCACCTCCACTCGCCAGTTGTCAGTGGTGGGCGAGAAAAACGGCTGGCTTTTTTCCGCACGCAGCTCTCCGCTGAGTAGCAATGGCGGCAGCGATGAGGCCTGGGAAGCAAGGGGCGACATGGATACAAACAACAGCAGCAGAGCGGCTAAGCGGGACATTTCGAATCCTCCACTACTTCGCCGTCACTCATCCGGATGGTGCGCTGGGCACGACTGGCGACGTCCTGCTCGTGGGTCACCATGACGATCGTCTGCCCTTCGTTATGCAGCGCACCGAGCAACTCCAGGATTTCCTGGGAGGTTTTACTGTCGAGGTTACCGGTGGGCTCGTCGGCAAAAATCACCTTTGGCCGATTGATCAGCGCCCGCGCAATGGCTACCCGCTGCCGCTGCCCGCCGGACATTTCAAATGGACGGTGTCCGACCCGGTGGCCGAGCCCAACGCGCTCGAGCATCTCGGCGGCGCGTTCTTCGGCCTCCGCTGAGCTGCTGCCATTGGCATACCGCAGTGGCAGCATGACATTCTGCTGAGCGGTTAAACGCGGCAACAGGTGGAAGGTCTGGAAGATAAAGCCGATATGGCGATTGCGGATAGCGGAGAGTGATTCGTCGTCAAAGCTCGAGACTTCGCGTCCGTCGAGCCAGTATTGACCGGCAGTCTGCTGATCCAGGCAGCCCAGGATATTCATTAATGTCGACTTGCCGGAGCCGGATGAACCCATCACTGCAACGAATTCGTTTTTTTTGATATGCAGGGAAACGTCACGGAGCGCCAGCACCCTGGCATCCCCGTCGCCATACTCCCGGCGCAATCCTTTTATTCTTATCACGCGTTAATCCGTTATCGGCCCGCCCTGCGCCTGCGGTAGGTAATACGATATATACATTTAAATGCAGACTACCCAATCTACCCATATGGCGCAATAAGCAGCAAGCAGATGCCTGCTCGCTTTCATCGCAGCGGACCCTTTCTCGATATTGGCGGGCAATTAAAACCGATACATTTCGCTGGAATGACGCTAATCCTGCGCGGCTTGTTTTTACCGAAGGCGGTACCCGCGGCACAGCAAATAGCAGCAACGATGACTAAAAGTAGCTAACCCCAGACACTCACCACCCCGCCGCCCTGCTCGGGCAAAGCAAAACAATTTGGCAATTGTGGCGCCCGGCTCTTCGAAAAGCCCACCACCACCCCGACTCACCTGTCACAACACGATAGCGTACACTCGTGCCATGTAGACAAAGGTCGACCGCTAGGGTAAAACCGTCAACGCTGTCTGAAGCGGGGGACGACATCAGAGCCCGCAGGCAACAAAAATAAACAGGTAAAAATTCAGCGCTTTAATCAACCGAAAAAAAACAACTTACGCACCCTTATGTACCAGCCGTATTTTTCGGAGTCCTGCGGAAGGAACTGAGCAGGATGATTCTTGCGGCCACCATTCTCAATGGGGACTCAATACCATGGAAAAGGTACATAACGTTGCGCGTCTGATTTTAGCGCCGCTTTCACTTCTTACTGCACTGCATTCCTCGATCGCAGTTTCGGCGACATCGGTCGCCGGATCGAATTCTTCCAACGGCAGGGTATTTGGCATTTGCTTCGACGATGCGAATGGGGATGGACAACCCGACCCGCGCACTTCCGCAAGTGCCGATGGCGGCACAACGCCAGTTGCACTGGCCTTCTACCTTGACCCGCTGAGTATTTACGCCAACGACGCCGCGAATGCCAGGAAGCTTTTTGTTGCCGACGAAAAAGGCCGTATTAGGGCCTTGAGCTGGCCATCCCCGCTGGGGGATGACAAGTGTAACTTCACCCCTGTTCCCGACAACCACTACCAATATGATGCGGCAACCGCTTCCGCTGGCCCGGCCAACCCCAACGGGCTTAGCGTGACACGCGGCAGGCAATTGTTGGTTCTGGATTCAAAAGCCGGCAATGTGAAGTCGCAACTCTGGCGTTTCGATCTCGCGCAAGGACACCTCGGAACGCCGCTGTTGCTGGACGAGGATGTCAAAGTTAACGTCAATGGCGAAACCGTATCTTCCCAATTTCTGGAAGAGGGACTCAGCCTGCCGAATGGGGATTTCCTGGTGGCATCCTCCGATCCGCGCGCCATTCTGCGTTACAAGGCGGACTGTATCGCAGGTCCTGGCCCCTGCCCCGCAGAAACCTTGCTCGGCCCAGACAACCTTTCCGGCACCCCCGCGGGCATTGCACTGGCCCCGGCACCCTTGACCTCCAAGCTGCTGGTCAGCGCGACCAACGGGACGGTGGAGGTCTACGACATGACCTCGACTGGTACGCCAGTACGCCAGGCAAATCCCCTGATCAGTGGATTGAACCAGGGGCGCTTCAAAATAAAGACATTGCGCACCGTGACTGGCAGTGAGTACCAGCAATATGCCGGCGACCTGTATCTCGCCGGCCGCAATAATGGACAGATCATCCAGCTCAACATCCTGGATCAGAATGGCGAGCTTGCTGCACCGCGCGATGAATATGGCAATTTTGTGTACCAGGCGCTTAGCAGCGTACAGTTTCCGGTTGGCCTCGCAGCCACCGAAGTAGATACGGCCTCAGCCACAGAATGCGCTTCGGCAACCGGCTGCAACATCACCCCGGCAATCAATCACCGAATCGTGGCCGAACACCCGATAGCTGGTGATGTTGGCGAACAATATGAGATCTATCCAGATCCCAGGACCATCTGTGGGGGTAATGTGATCCCTGCCTGCCCGCCGGCTGGAGCCCCCGACTACAGCGCCAGCTGTGACAACAGTATTTCTCTGCGCCAGTTAAACCCGGCCTATGAAGATGTCAGGATTCCCGGCAACCTTTGCGGCTCGCCGAACATTGCCGTTGTAGATGTGAATTCGAGTATCGACATCACTTCCGAAGTCATCGAACACACAGTCGAATACAGTAATATTTCCGATGCACTCGACTGTCACGGCAGCGACCGCAGCCGACAGCCCGTCGTGGCCTGGGCCACCAAAGCAGGAGAGGATCCGGTTGTCGAGGGACAAAAGACAGTCGATGTCACCAGCGGTTGCGGTAGCGTTCGCGCAGGCACCCGGGAATACTCTTACTTTGTATTCGGCCTGCGCTACCTGCCCGATCCTTATAGTGACCTGTCCGGGAGCAAGAAGAGCGAACGCCAGCTAACGGACCTGTTTGTCGATATCGTCAGGCAGGAAATCACCGCCTTGCGCGCGACCTTTGAGGAAGCCCGGCTTTCCTCAGGAGGTAGCTGCGTGGTCGACCCGGACAATCTCCTCGGCACATCCCTGTCGGATCTGGAAACGGATTTCGATCGCGGCCAGCATCGGTTCGCCCAGGAACATGCGCAGTCTTTCGCCGGATTTATAGAAGCCGACAGCTCTCTGGTTAGCCCTAAAAATCTTGGTTGCTCGGAAAACTTCCGGGGCGAATTACAAACACGCGCGATACACATCTGGTACAACATCAACTCCAAAGTACTGGACAAACCCTGGGGATCCTACTGAGTGAAATAAATCGCGGATAAACAGGGCTACCGGCATGCCGAACGACAAGGGAGAACGCTTCCGCAACTGGATCCGTAAACACGAATGGACCATCGTCGTAGTATTGACGACGATCACTTTCGTAATGGGGTGCATCGGGTATTACCAGGTAATGCACTTCGAGGAGCAGGGTGGAAGCTTTACCTACTGGGACATTTTTTACAGCACGTTCAAGCTGTTCATTTTCAACGCCCAGGATGCCACGCCCGGGTGGCCGCTTTACCTGCAGCTGGCGCGGATACTCGCCCCATTCCTGCTGATCTACGCCGCGGTAAAGGCGATCTGGCTGCAGGTTGGCGAACAGGTTGCCCTGTTCATGTTGCAGATCAGGAACAGGCCCCTGATCGTGGTGATCGGGATTGGTGAAACGGGATTCCGGCTGGCCAGGGAATACCTCCTGGATACGAGGAGCGACGTGGTCATCATTGACCAGGATCGCTATAACCCGCTGGTTGCCGAACTTAAAGGTCTCGGCGCTATCGTCGTCAATGGCAACGCCATAGACCCCGCATTGCTCGCGCGCGCCCGGGTATCGCTGGCCAGGGAAATTTTTGTATTTACCGGCGATGAGCATACCAACATCATTATTGGTAAACATATTCACCGGCTGGTGAGGGCTCCACGAAAAACCGGCAAAACAAAAACCACGTCAACGCCATCCGACCGAAAGCGAGACGGTATCCGCTGCCATATTGAAGTGGATTCCCCAGAACTTTATGAGCTATTTCAGGAGCATCCCTTTTTTAACCTGATTGAAGAAAGGTTCAAGGTGAAGATCTTCAACCGGCGCGAGGCAGTGGCAAGAAATATATTCGACCAGTGCGCGCCCGACCTCTATTACCGGCCCAATACGCCTGCGGACAAGCAGATGAATGTGCTCTTTCTGGGCTTCGGCTCTCTTACCCAGGAATTGTTACTGCAGCTCTCACTGACTGCCCATTACGGAGACCTCCGCACGCCGCGAGCCACCGTGATCTGCAACGAGGATCGCCGCCCGGACGCGGAAAGTTTTTATCACCGTTATCCCAATATCGAAAAAATTGTCGACCTGCAATTTATTTACCGGAACCCCATGGGTCTAGTGCCCGATGACTGGATCAAGCTTCAGTCCGAGCAGCAATTCTGCGTGTGCTACTCCGCACTGACGGAGGACGTCAACAGTATTCTGGTCGCCAAGCGTCTGATGCGACTGCAAACCGTTGCCTCACTACCACACCTCAATTTTGTGGTGTGTCTGAACCAGCAGACCTGGATTGCCGATGTCATCGACGACGATTTCGACCCGATCTCGAGGGACAAAACACGGCTGCCAAGCGCGTGGCCAATTGAGTATTTCGAAACCCTCGACAACACCATTACCATTGACATCGTCGTCAATGATGCGCTCGATAGACTGGCCCGCGCCATCCACGACTCGTACGTCTCGAGCCAGCTCCAGGCCGGCCAGACTTTCCTCGACAACCACTCCATTACCCAGTGGCCGGATCTGCCACCACACAAGCGACTGGCAAACCAGCGCGCGGCCGCCCACCTCGATGTCAAGCTGCGCGTCGTCGGCCTCAGTCGCGAGCAAAGCGAGCAAAATGGCGAGCCACGGCCACTGTCACTGCCAGATGAAGCCATCGAATTACTGTCAAAAATCGAGCATCGCCGGTGGATGGCGGACAAGTACCTGTGCGGCTACGTTTATGGACCGAAGCGAGACGACGCCCGCATGCAGCACCCGGACCTGAAACCGTGGGAGGCGTTATCGGAGTCGGATCGGGACAAGGATCGCCACAATATTCTGCAGATTCCCCAGTTGCTTGCCATGCTCGGACAGGCTATTGCCCAGAAAAAGGAAACGACCGATGTTACCCAAGTTGGCGGAAGCGAAGTACAAGGCGTTTATCAGTTATAGCCACGCCGATGAAAAGTGGGCGAAGTGGCTGCACAAAGCTTTGGAAACCTACGTGGTGCACCGGCGTCTGGTCGGACAGGAAACACCCGCGGGCACCATCCCGGGTAAACTCTCCCCCGTGTTTCGCGACCGGGACGAGCTGGCCAGTGCAACCGATCTGAGCAATATCATTCACCAGGCACTTTCGCAGTCGTCCGCCCTGATCGCCATCTGCTCTCCCGCGGCCGCCCGCTCGCGCTGGGTGGATGATGAAATCCTCACGTTCAAGCGCATGGGCGGGGAGCAGCGGATTTTTTGTCTGATTGTGGGCGGTGAGCCCTATGCATCCTCGCAAGCCGAAAATGCCGCCGCAGAGTGCTTTCCTGAGGCGCTGCGCTATCAACTGGGTGAAGATGGCAACCTGTCGGACACACCGGCAGAACCCATTGCCAGCGACGTCCGCCCCGGTAAGGACGGCAAGGAAAATGCCAAGCTGAAGCTGATTGCCGGGCTGCTCGCTGTTGGATTTGACGACCTGCGGCAACGCGAGGCCATGCGGCGCCAACGACGTATGGCACTGGTCGCCTCCACATCGGTCGCCGGTATGCTGGTGGCGTTTGGTCTTGCTGCAGCTGCCATCATCGCCCGCGACGAGGCGGAGGCTGCGCGCCGTATTGCTGTAATCGAAGCAGGAAAAGCCCAGCAAACCACTGAATTCCTGGTAAAGCTGTTTTCAGTGTCAGATCCCAGCGAAGCGCGGGGCAACACGGTGACCGCCCGGGAAATCCTCGACAAGGCCGCGCGCAGGATCGAAACCGAACTGGCTAACCAGCCAGAAATTCAGGCGGCACTCACCGGGACTATCGGCGAGGTTTACACCAGCCTCGGCCTTTACCAGCAGGCAATGCCACTGCTGGAAACCTCACTGGAAAATCGCCGCGCGCTGGAAGGCACCCAAGTAAAGGAGTTGGCCGAAAGCCTGAACCGTATCGCGCGCGTATCTACCGTTCAGGCTGACTACCCTAGAGCAGAGGCACTCTACAACGAATCCGTACAAGCACTGCGCGATTCCGGTGCAGAGGAGGCACTGGCAAACAGCTATGCGGGACTGGCTGAGCTTTACTTCCGCATGGGGCAGTATGAACGCGCCCAGCCGCTGTTAATGGATGTTCTGGACCTCAGAGTCAAACTGCTGGGTCCCAAATCCGCCAAAGTGGCCGATGCCATCGAGGAGCTCGGACTGAGTCACTTCGATCTCGGCAACCTCGATCAGGCAGAGCAGATGCTGACCCGCTCCCTTGCGCTGCGAAGAGAAATTTATCAGGGCAGCATCCACCCTGAGCTTGCGGAAAACCTCAACAACCTCGCATCGCTCTACTACCAGCAGGGCAAGCTGGAAGAAGCTAAAGAGCTATTCACAGAGTCACTCACCATGTTTCGCGAGCTGCTGGGGGATGTGCACCCCGACCTGGCGGCAATCTACAACAACCTCGCCCTGCTCAACCATGACCAGAAGCGGTTGGAGCCGGCGGAAACCATGTACCGGGAGGCGCTACTACAGCAGCAAAAAATCCACGGAGAGGAACACCCTGAAGTTGCGCGGTCCTACAACAACCTGGCGTATCTGTTATACGACCGCGGGCACCGACAAGAGGCACTGGAGATGGTGGAAAAAGCCTTGCAGATCGCGCTTGCCACGCAGGGTCTCCAGCACAAGGATGTTGCGAGCTACCGAGGCACCTTTGGCCGCTGGCTCGCCGAAAATGGTGATTACACCAGATCCGTCGCCCTGCTACGTGAGTCGCTGGCCATCAAGGAAGGCTATTTCAATTGGGACCACCCGAGCCTGCTGGTTACCCGGTTTGACCTGATCGAATCTCTGGCAGGTGCACATGCGCTGGAAGAAGCTACCGCTCTCGCCCAAACCACCTATGACCAGTTAAAGCTGAGGCCGGGAGAAGCGGACTGGCTCACCCTGGTCTCGGAAAGTGTCTATGGCGACATTCTCAGTCGAAACAACAACCTTGAGCAGGGAGAGCCCCTCCTGGTGCATGCATACGAACGCTTAAGCCAGGACACCACGGTCCGCGCGCAGTACGTGCGCAAATCGCTGCAGCGACTGATCGACCACTTCCACCGGTCCGGCCACGAAGTACGAGCAAAGGAGTTTGAGAGCACGCTTCTCGCGATCTCCGGATAACACCCCGGCTCAGCAATTCAGGCCTGCTCTTTCAGGCGCCCGATTTCGTCCCGAATCTTTGCGGCGGCCTCGAATTCCAGATTCTTGGCATGCTGGTACATTTGCTCCTCCAGCTCCTCGATCCTGGCCCAGCGCTGTTGATCGGTAAGTGGCTTTTGATCGGCCTTGTAGGCGCCCCCCTTCTCGGCCACTTTGCGCTTACCACGCGCTGGCACGCCTGGCGCAATGGCCCCCTCCATGATGTCGGCGACGCTTTTGAAAATCCCCTTCGGGGTAATTCCGTGCTCCGCATTGTGCGCCAACTGTTTTTCCCGGCGACGCTCGGTTTCATCCAGCGCGCGCCGCATGGAGTCAGTGATCTTGTCGGCGTACAGGATTGCCCGGCCTTCCAGGTTGCGGGCGGCGCGGCCGATGGTCTGGATCAGAGAGCGATCCGAGCGCAGGAAGCCTTCTTTATCCGCATCAAAAATCGCCACCAGGGACACCTCGGGCATATCCAGCCCCTCCCGCAGCAGGTTGATGCCCACCAGCACATCGAACTCGCCGATACGCAGGTCGCGGATGATTTCCACCCGCTCGACGGTATCGATATCCGAGTGCAGGTAGCGCACGCGCACACCGTTATCCGCCAGATACTCGGTGAGGTCCTCCGCCATGCGCTTGGTGAGTACAGTAATCAGCACGCGCTGCTTCGCCGCCACGCAGCGGTGAATTTCTGACAGGGTATCATCGACCTGGGTAGCGGCCGGGCGCACTTCCACTTCCGGGTCAACCAGGCCGGTGGGGCGAACCACCTGCTCAACAATGGCACCGGCATGCTCGGCTTCATACTTGCCCGGTGTCGCTGACACAAAAATGGTTTGCGGAGACAGGCTCTCCCACTCTTCAAATTTCAGTGGGCGGTTATCCAGTGCAGACGGCAGGCGGAAACCGTATTCCACCAGTGTCTCCTTGCGCGAGCGGTCCCCGCGATACATGCCGCCAATCTGCGGTACGGTCACATGGCTCTCGTCGATAAACAGCAAAGCGTCGTGAGGCAGGTAGTCGAACAGGGTGGGAGGCGGCTGCCCTGAGTCACGGCCCGACAGGTAGCGCGAATAGTTTTCCACCCCGTTGCAGTAACCGAGCTCCTGCATCATCTCCAGATCGTAGCGGGTACGCTGCTCCAGGCGCTGTGCTTCCAGCAACTTGTTGTTGTCGCGCAGTTGCTCCAGGCGAGCCTTGAGCTCATCCTTGATCTGGTCAATGGCTTTGACGATAGTTTCGCGGGGCGTCACGTAGTGGGATTTCGGGAATATCGTGATGCGCGGGACCTTGTGCAACACCTCCCCGGTCAGGGGGTCAAACAGGGTGATCTCTTCGATTTCTTCATCGAACAGGGATAGGCGCACTGCCTCCAGGTCCGAATCTGCCGGGTAGATATCGATGATATCGCCGCGCACCCGGTAGGTGGCGCGACGAAAATCTGCATCGTTGCGGGTGTACTGCAGTTCCGCCAGTCTTCGAAGGATGGTCCGCTGATCCACGATATCGCCACGATCGAGGTGCAGCACCATCTTCAGGTACTTGTCCGGATCCCCCAGGCCGTAGATGGCCGATACCGTGGCCACCACGATCACATCCTTGCGCTCAATCAACGCCTTGGTGGCGGACAGCCGCATCTGTTCGATGTGCTCGTTGACCGAGGCATCCTTCTCGATGAACGTATCCGACGAAGGCACGTAGGCTTCCGGCTGGTAGTAGTCGTAGTAGGAAACAAAATATTCCACCGCGTTGCGTGGAAAGAACTCCTTGAGCTCGCCGTAGAGCTGGGCGGCCAGGGTCTTGTTGTGCGCCATGACAATGGCGGGTCGCTGTACCCGGGCAATGACATTGGCCATGGTGAACGTCTTACCGGAGCCGGTCACCCCAAGCAGGGTCTGGTGCGCCAGCCCATCACCGATGCCCTCCACCAGGGATTCGATGGCGGCTGGCTGGTCACCCGCCGGCTCGTACTTGCTCACCACTTCAAATGGTCGCGTTTCCATAAGTGCCTACTCAACAACGATTCACGCGCGGGGCCCCGCGCCTTTGAGGCTGAAATTGTAGGCGGATGAACGCCTGCACGACAAATATCAGCCACGATGAAGCCCGGCCCGGCGAGAAAATAAACACTGCAAAATCAATGAGTTATTTTTGAAAAAAGGGGTTGACCTCCCCCGGGGTGCTATATAAGATACGCGCCATCTGAACGGGACAGCACATACGCAACCGGCCAGATAGACAGTTCCGCCTTAGCTCAGTTGGTAGAGCAAATGACTGTTAATCATTGGGTCGCTGGTTCGAGCCCAGCAGGCGGAGCCAAATAACGAAACCCCGCACCTGAAAAGGTCGCGGGGTTTTCTTTTTTTCGCAATTCGAAAAAGCCCCAATAAAAAGCCCCGCGGATACGCAGGGCCTCGCCATCGATATAAGTTACCCACCAGCGGGGTTTACACCTCCGGCATTTCACCCGTTGTGCGCTGCCGCACCCTGCTCCGGCCGGATATAGGCAACCGCTTGACCTCGGCACCTTCCCCACTCTCCGCTATAGCAGCCAGCTGGGCAACCCCATCGACCGCGCCAGTTGACTGGCACCAAACGGTATCGACCAGCGGCTGCTTGGGCGAATAGTCTTTAACGGACTTCACCAGCAACCGGTGCACACTTTCCGCATCCTGCCTTACACAGGCGTCTTTCAATTCGCTAATAAACGCCTGAAGCTGCTTGCCAGGTAACCGCTCTTCTTCGGCCCGCATAATCGAAGGATGGTCGGTACCGGCCACCTTGTCTCCCAGGAGCAGCTCTTCATAGAGCTTTTCTCCCGGGCGTAGCCCTGAAATCTGGATTTCAATATCCCCGTCCGGGTTTGCCTCGTCACGCACCGTATGCCCCATGATCTGGATCAGGCGACGGGCAATATCGAGGATGCGGACCGGCTCCCCCATATCCAGCACAAACACCTCACCCTTACGTCCCATACTGCCGGCCTGCAGCACCAACTGGGCAGCCTCGGGAATCGTCATGAAAAAGCGGGTCACCTTGGGGTGGGTTACCGTCACCGGCCCCCCGGCATTGATCTGGTCAGTAAACAGTGGAATAACAGACCCGGAAGACCCGAGCACATTACCAAACCGCACCATACAGACGCGGGTGCGCCCGAACCGGCGTCCGAAATCCTGACAGATCAGCTCCGCCAGACGCTTGGTCGCCCCCATGACATTGGTCGGCCGCACCGCCTTGTCCGTGGATACGAGGACAAACTGCTCAACTCCTGATGCCTCCGCAGCCTCGAGCACCGAAAGAGTCCCAAGGACGTTATTTTCGGCACCCACCACTACATTTTGCTCCACCAGCGGCACATGCTTGTAGGCCGCCGCATGGTAGATCGTATGCACATTGAACGACTGGATGATCTCGGCAACCCGCGCGCGATTACGCACATCCCCAAGCAGCGGGGTCACCTCCACGGAAAGGTTCTCGTCCAGCTGCTGCTGGCGGAGCTCCCGCTCAATCTGGTAGAGAGAAAACTCGGAGGCCTCCAGCATGATCAGTTTGGCGGGGCCCCAATGAATGATCTGACGGCAAAGTTCCGAACCAATGGAACCGCCAGCCCCGGTCACCAGCACAACCTTGTCGGCAATTGATGCGGAAACCAGCTTTTTCTGGGGCTCGACCGGAGCTCGACCGAGGATATTTTCATAGATCTGGGAGACATCGGAGACTCGGCCCGCGCTGTCCACCAGCTCCTCCATCCCGGGGATCACTTTTACGACAATCCCGCGCTCGCGCAGGCTGCGGGTTATCTCACGGCGACGACGCTTGGGAACGCCGGGCATGGCCAGAAGCACCTCGGAAATATCCCGTTCAGCAATCACATCGAGAATATTGGCCGGACTGTAAACCAGAACACCATCGATGAGGGTGTTCTGCTTGGAGGCATTATCGTCAAAGAAGGCCACGGTCTTGTACATTTCACCGTGGATCAGGCCTTTGTAGAGCTGAAGACCCGCGGTACCGGCCCCATAGATGGCAACCCGGGTCTTATGAATTTCCAGCGCCATCTGGTAATAGATGCGCACCAACCAGCGGGACCCACCCACGGTAATCAATGCGAAACACCAGTAGATGACAGGCACCGAACGGGGCACGCCGGCGTAGGTAAGGTAGGAAGCAACGGCGAGCACCACCGCAGAGGCGGTTACCCCCTGCAGCACAGCCACAATGGCCTGCTGGCCCATGTAGCGAATGACCGTGCGATACAATCCCAGGCGCAGGAAGATAAAGCTACTGGATACCAGCGTCATGCCCAGACAGAGCGCCATCGCCGGTTCGGAGACAAGGCCAGCCCCATTGAAGCGGATGGTCATCGCCAGCAAGAACGCCGCGGTCAGCATCAGGAGGTCGTAGCACAGCATCAATACCGGCTTATAATTTTTTTGTGCAGCTTTGTAAAAGCGCTTCACCATTCCCCCAATATGATCCGATACCGAATCATTGTGATCCATTTACTTCCCAGGGACATCACTTCCTTCCAATGGAATCTTTGTGTCTATTAAACCAATCCAGATACTACCAGTAGTACCGCCATCAATGACGTGCTTAGCATCACGGACAGCTCAACACATAGCGAAACTTTCACCCCAAACCTCAGCGCCATCCGCTGGTACAGGTGCTCACGATGCGCCTCCCACCAGCGCTCCCCTCGTGCAACCCGGATCAGAAGAGTTACGGTTGCGTCCAGCCAGAATGGAGAAAAAATGAGTAGTGGTACCAGCCAGTGGAATACGTTCTGCTGCCACCCTGTAATACTGACCGAGAAAACGGCCAACCCAATAACCGTCGAGCCGGCATCTCCAAGGAAAATACGCGCCTGAGGCCAATTGTAGTACAGAAATACAACGCTACAGCCCGCGACCAGGAAGCAGATTCCCGCCAACTCCACAGCGCCACTCAGTACACTTATCAACCCGAGCGAAGCAAAGCCGATGGCGGTCATGCCACCGGCAAAACCGTCCATCCCATCCATGAAGTTGTACAGGTTGATCACCCACACGCCACCCAGAAGTAGTGGCACCCAGATAAGCCAGTGGGGCACTTCAGGGGCCAGCGTATACAACACTAGCAGAACGGATAAAACTTGAACGAAAAAGCGTGTTCGTGCTCTTAGTGGCCGCAGGTCATCGATCAGTGACACGGCAAACAACGCGAGAAATGCCAGCAGAATACCGGGTGAGAGGAATAGCTGACTGACCATAAGGCCGGAAGCGACACCCGCAATCACTGCCAGGCCACCGGTACGGGGGACCGGTACCTCATGCAACGACCGATGGTTTGGAGTGTCCAGCGCAAACTGTCGAAGACGGGAAAGAATCAACCACAATGCGGACACCGTGACGGCACACGCAGCGACCAAAGGGACCAACCAGGAATCCAGTACCGCCCCCATTTAGCCTTCCCCCAAAAATTGACTGTAGCGCCGCTGTGGCTGCCACTTGAGCCTCGATTTCAGGCGCTGCGCACTATAAAGCTCACTCCGTTCCACCTCCAGGACACCTGTCTCTACCCCAAAAACAGACAAAAGCCTAAATGGGAACAAGGCCAGCCAGGTAAGGAGCTGACTATTTCTTATACGCCGACCACTGGCCGCTGTGCTGATTGCCGCCAGGTTGTAATAGCCCGGTTCCGCAATAATAAACGTTTCACCATTACACGGAGACTCTCCCACACGCACGATCGCCGAAAGTAAATCTTCGAGCGCTACAAAGCTACGAAACCCCGTGCACGGGACGACAGATACCCAGTTGCACCACGCTCGCAGTCGGGCCTTCCACAGAAAGGCGCGCTTATGCAGTCGCGTACCGGCGCTGTCTGCGGCTTCGCTGCAAGCTCCATAGACAGCTGCCGGGCGCAAAATATTGATGCGGGTTGAGCAGGCACGCGACAGGAGCAACTTCTCGGCTTCCCATTTACTGCCACCATAAACATCCGTGGCTGGCTCACCGCTATCTTCCGACGCGACTTCGTATGCGGGCGCACGCTTCGCCTTGATACTGGAGAGATACAGGAATTGATGCGCGCCAGACCGGTCAGCCAACACCAGTAATTCATCAGGCAACGTACTGTTCAGCAAGGCTGCCAATTCGGGACGTTTTCGACAGCCGCGCGCCGATGCCAGCCCTGCGGCATAGACAACAATATCGCCTTCCCGGAACACACCGCTAAACGAACTCGCGCTGAACACTGGTATCTGAAAATGCGCGCAACCCGCGGGACCAGTCTCCCGCCGGGAAACCGAAAGCACCGGCAGCCCGGCCTGCACCAGATACTGGCACAACGCGGAGCCGATATAGCCCGAACTGCCTATCACCACCCAGCGCATCGTCCGAATATCAACCTCCCAAACTGTGTGCCCACACAAGTGACACCCCAAAAAAAAGACAGCGCTGGAGCGCTGCCTTTTCACGAAAATTTACAACTGGATGCGATCCCTGTTCTTTTCCAGCGTCGCCATACCTATGCCCTTCACTTCGAGCAACTGTTCAACACTCGAAAATTCCCCATTGGCTTCGCGAAACTTGACGATTAGTTCGGCCTTCGCGGTGCCAACACCTTCCAGCGCAGAAGAAAGCTCCTCCGCTGACGCCGTGTTGAGATTTACCTGTACCTGCTCTTGCACAACCGCTTCTTCGGCACTGACTGACTGTACATGGGCCAGCATCAGGAAAACGGCGAAAACTACTGTCAGCGGAATACGAAAAAATTTCATAGCAAAATCCTTTTTTGGTTTATTAAGGGTCTTCACTCCGTGGGACCGCAAACCTCCCCAGGCGCTAGGGACTTTACCAACATTCTTCGCTAATTTAAGTGATAGGCCATTACATAACATTACATACGCATACAGCCGGTCTCAAACTGGCACGGCTGTTTTATCCAGCCATATTATCGATATCAGCGACAATAGCCTGTAGCGCTGCAGCGGGATCTTCGGCGCCCGTAATAGGACGACCAATCACCAGGTAATCGGAACCATTGCGCAATGCATCCACCGGCGTGACGATCCTTCTCTGGTCGCCAGCCGCGGAGCCCACCGGGCGAATACCGGGAGTAACCAGTGAGAATTCCGCACCACAGGCGGCTTTTAGCAACTTCGCTTCCTGCGCAGAACATACCACACCGTCGAGACCATTCTTTTTTGCCAACTCAGCAAGTGCAACCACCTGCTCTTTCAGTGGACGAGTAACTCCTACCGGGGCGAGTTCCTCTTCCGCTGTACTCGTCAGCACCGTGACCCCGATAAGAAGTGGACGTTTTTCTCCTAACGGCGCCAATGCTTCGGCCGCAGCCGCCATCATCCGCTCACCACCACTGGCGTGAACGTTAACCATCCATACGCCAAGCCTGGCAGCGGCCCGAACTGCAGCGGCGACCGTGTTGGGAATATCGTGAAACTTCAGGTCCAGAAATACATCAAATCCCGCCTCTACCAACTTGCGCACCAGGTCCGGGCCAGCAATGGTAAATAGCTCTTTACCCACTTTGACACGACAGACCGCTGGATCCAGCTGTGCAGCCATAGCCAGCGCAGCTTCTGCGTTGTCGTAATCCAGCGCCACGATTACCGGGGAAGATACAGAGTCAGCCAATGAACACCTCGAAGTTGAAAACAAATAAACAGGACAGCACGCGGAGCCGGCGACTATTCGCCCTCGATACCTTTTACCGAACGGACACTGTCCCACCGTTTGCAGCTGGGACAGAGCCAGTGCAACTGGTTGCCAGAAAAACCGCAGTTGTTGCAGCGGTAATGGGGACGGCTGGCAATCAGCTGGTCAATCAGGTTTTTGAGCAAAAACAGGTTTTCGCGGGCTCGGCCCTGGGTACTGTCTACATGCAGGTTAAGAAAATGTCCCAGACCGCGTAGAGATGGCCGCATCGCCAACTGCTTGCCGATAAAAGCGGCAGCATCCGCCTCGCTTTGTTGCTGGTGGATACGCTCGGTTAACGCGATAAGAACGCTGTTGGAGGGGTGTTCCTTGAGCAGCCGCGCAAGGTAGGCCTCCAGGCCGCTTTCATCGCCCAACGCCTCGTAACAGGTAATCAGTAACTCGAGTATTTCGGGGATGTAATCCGGGCTCTGCTTTGGCACACGCTCGAGGACCTTTATCGCCTCTTGCGGCCGCCCCAGCAGGTATTCGAGCCGCCCCATCAACAGGTTTGCACGTACCGACTGGCGGTCGTACCCGAGTGCCGCATCAATATGCTTGCGCGCACTGAGGTAATCCTTGCCGTTGATGGCCTCTTCCGCCAGCTCGCAGCAGAAATGCGCCTGGATTGGCGCCCACTCTTCCGGCAGCCGCTTGAACCGACGCCCGTGCAGCAGGTTCACTGCGTGAATGGCTTTTGCCCACTCCCGCTCGTCCCGATATACCTCCACCAGGTATTCAAGGCTGGTGCTGCGTAACTCGGATGAGGTTTCTACCAGCTCCTGCAGCAAGCGCTCTGCCCTATCCAGCCAACCGGCGGCAATGTAATCCCGCGCCAGTTCCAGCTGAGCCTTCTGCTGGCTGATTCGATTCAGGCTGGGCCGTGCCAGTAGATTCTGGTGCACCCGGATGGCCTGGTCATGCTCACCGCGTTTACGCAGCAAATTGCCAAGTGCAAGGTGGGTCTCGAAGGTGGCGCTGCTGACTTCCAGCGCATCGATAAACTTCTCAATGGCGTCGTTGTGGCGCTCACTGAGCAGATAATTGAGGCCCTGCGCATAGGACTGCGCCAGCGCCTGGTGCTGATTATTCTTTGCGCCTTTCTTCTTGCCACTCTTTCGCCCGAGGTACCAACCGATGGCGATGGCCGCAAAAATAAAAATGAAAAACGTCAGGTCGCTCAACTCATTCTCCGGCAACCTGGCGGCGAACCGTCTGAAGTTCACGCTCAGTACGCAATAGCTGACGCTCGAGGCCTTTCACCCGACGCCGCTCCGTCCAATAGGGTAACAGGCTCGCCAGAAAGCCGAGCAATGCGCCGATCAGCAAGAACCCGATCAACCAGAAACCGACGCTCCCGGGAAAAAGGTCAAACCCGGCGAATCTCGGCGTAATACTCTCGGGGTTATCGACCGCAAAATAGACACCAAGTCCTATGCAGGCGAGAGCGAGGATGCCAAGCAGCAATCGGGATATCCAGCGCAGAAATGACAATTGAACCTCCGGCTCCGGAAGGAGTGAAAAATCTATAAGTCCGTTACAGTGTTAGCCCACCGCAATCAGCTCGGCAATTACGCGTTTTCAAAGGTGTCGCGGTGCAGTTGCTGATTGACCCTGTCCCTGAGCTCTTTCCCCGGTTTGAAGTGAGGCACGTACTTGCCCGCCAACTCAACGGAATCCCCCGTTTTGGGGTTACGGCCCGTTCTCGGCGCGCGGTAATGGAGGGAAAAACTCCCGAATCCGCGGATCTCTATCCGCTCCCCTTCAGCCAGAACACCCGACATGGTGTCCAGCATGACTTTGACCGCCAGCTCCACATCCTTAACCGGCAGCTGATCCAACCTCAGAGCAATCTTCTCGATCAGTTCAGATTTGGTCATGCAGTCCGCAATCCTTTCTAAGTCATTGATTATTCTGGAATAGCGGCAATCATCTAATAGAAAGCCGGACTGGGCAACCCCAGTCCGGCTTTCGCATAGCCTCAACTCATGGAATTGAGGCTTTTGATAACAAGAACTTATCAGTCTTTGTTATTCATCTGGGCCTTGATCAGGTCACCGATAGTCGCCGGCTGAACCTGCTCAGCCTGCTTCTTGGTGTGATCCTTGATGGCCTGCTTCTCGTCGTCCTGATCCTTGGCTTTGATAGAGAGGCTGATCACGCGGTTCTTGCGATCCACGCTGGTGATCTTGGTCTCGATCTCTTCGCCTTCTTTCAGGGCGTTGCGGGCGTCTTCAACACGGTCGCGGCTGATTTCAGAAGCGCGCAGTACGCCTTCTACTTCGTCCGCCAGAGTGATGATGGCCTGCTTGGCATCCACTTCTTTGATGGTACCCATTACGATGCTGCCGCGATCGTTGGTAGCAACGTAGTCGGAGAACGGATCGGACTCCAGCTGCTTGATACCCAGGGAGATACGCTCGCGATCGGAGTCGATACCCAGGATAACGGTTTCCAGCTCGTCACCTTTCTTGAACTTGCGTACGGCTTCTTCGCCAGCTTCGTTCCAGGAGATGTCGGACAGGTGAACCAGACCGTCGATGGCGCCGTCCAGACCGATGAAGATACCGAAGTCAGTGATGGACTTGATCTTACCGGAGATCTTGTCGCCTTTAGCGAATTTACGCGCGAAGGCATCCCACGGATTTTCCTGGCACTGCTTGATACCCAGGGAGATACGACGACGCTCTTCGTCGATATCCAGAATCATTACCTCGACTTCGTCGCCAACATTGACAACTTTGGACGGGTGAATGTTCTTGTTGGTCCAATCCATTTCGGAAACGTGCACCAGACCTTCCACACCTTCTTCCAGCTCGGCGAAACAGCCGTAGTCGGTCAGGTTGGTTACAACCGCCTTCACGCGGCTGTTTTCCGGGTAACGCTGCTTGATGGATACCCAGGGATCCTCGCCCAGCTGCTTGAGGCCCAGGGATACACGGCTGCGCTCGCGGTCGAACTTCAGAACCTTGACTTCGATTTCGTCGCCAACGTTCACAATCTCGCTCGGGTGCTTGATGCGCTTCCACGCCATGTCGGTGATGTGCAGCAGGCCGTCGATACCGCCCAGATCTACGAACGCGCCGTAGTCGGTCAGGTTCTTCACGATACCCTTGATCGCCATACCTTCTTGCAGGCTGGCCAGCAGCGCTTCGCGCTCTTCGCTGTTCGCAGCTTCCATCACAGCGCGACGGGAAACCACAACGTTGTTGCGCTTCGCGTCCAGCTTGATCACTTTGAAGTCGAGCTCTTTGCCTTCCAGGTGCGCGGTGTCGCGAACCGGACGAACGTCTACCAGAGAGCCAGGCAGGAATGCGCGGATGTTGGCCACGTCAACGGTGAAGCCACCTTTAACCTTGCCACTGATAACACCCTTAACCACTTCGTCTGCAGCGTGTGCAGCGTCGAGGATTTTCCAAGCTTCAGCGCGCTTGGCTTTTTCGCGGGACAGACGGGTTTCACCGAAGCCATCTTCTACGGCTTCCAGAGCAACCTGTACTTCGTCGCCGATCTGCAGATCGACTTCGCCTTTTTCGTTTTTGAACTGCTCTGCCGGAATAACACCTTCAGACTTCAGGCCCGCGTGTACGGTTACCCAGTCTTTATCGATGTCGATAACCAAACCGGTCACGATAGCGCCAGGCGCCATCTCAACACTCTTCAAGCTCTCTTCAAATAACTCAGCAAAGTTCTCGGTCATTACTCATACCTATATGGGTAGGCCCGGCCGTGGATGACTGTAAAGTAGTCGATCTTCAGCTCAGACCCTGCCGCGCTGCCAGTACGCGGGTTAGATTACGACAGCGGCCGGGCAATTCTGGCTGATCCCGGCCGCTGTCGTTAGAAAACTGATTGTAGAGACTGATCCTGATAAACGGGTCTCTGGTGCCCGTACTCTGGAATTCTGTTGTCAGTCTGGCTCACTGGATACGTTCATGTACCAGGTCGAGCACTTTTTGCAGAACATCGTTAATACCAATGTCCGTGCTATCCAGCACTACGGCGTCTTCTGCCGGTGCCAGTGGGGAGGCTGTGCGGTTCATATCCCGGTCGTCCCGGGCGCGGATGTCCTCCAGCAGGTCGCGGAGGCTAACAGAAACCCCCCTACGCTGCAACTGATCAAAGCGCCGCTGGGCGCGCTCTTCCGCACTGGCCGTCAGGAAGATCTTGACCGGGGCGTCAGGAAAGACCGTGGTACCCATATCCCGCCCGTCGGCCACCAGCCCGGGAGGTGAACGAAAGTCTCGCTGGCGCTGCAGCAGCGCTTCGCGCACCGCGGGAATCGCCGCTACCTTCGACGCCGCCATACTCACACGCTCCATACGGATATCCCGGCTCACATCCTTACCCTCCAGTACGGCGGCAACCTCACCATTGGCCACCGCAAAGCGGATATCCAGATTGCCGGCGATTTCCGCCAGGCGCGCCTCGTCCGCCAGGTCGACGTCCGCATTGAGCGCTGCCAGAGCGGTGAGCCGGTAAAGTGCACCAGAGTCCAGCAAAGCGTAGCCGAGCTTGTCGGCCAGCAGCTTGGCGATAGTGCCTTTACCCGAGCCACTGGGACCGTCAATGGTGACCACCGGGGCCTTGCCGGCTTCAGGGCTGGCTGCGTGCGTTATAGCTTGCGTCATAACTAATCAGTACTACGTTAGTTCTGTTGATTGCCGGTAATAGGATGGTGAAGCGCTCAGCGCACCACCAGTTTCATCCCGGCAGCGGTCGCCAGTTCGGCGAAGTTGGGAAAGGAAGTGGCCACATTGGCGCAGTGCCGGATGTGGATGTCCGCGCCCGCGCGCAAGGCCGCCACCGCGAATGACATGGCGATCCGGTGATCACCAAGGCTATCCACTTCGCCACCACCAAATACCGCGCCTTGATCGCGACCACCCTTACCCTGGATCACAATGCCGTCCGGCGTCGGCTCTGCATCCACGCCCAGGATCTTGAGACCATCGGCCATGGCCTGAATGCGGTCGCTCTCCTTGACTCGAAGCTCTTCGGCGCCCGTGAGCACAGTCTCACCTTCCGCGCAGGATGCAGCGACGAAAATCGCCGGAAACTCGTCAATCGCCAAAGGCACCTGATCTTCCGGAATCCTGATACCTTTCAGCGGCGCGTAACGCACCCGGATATCAGCCACCGGCTCACCACCCACCTCGCGGCGATTCTCAAGGGTAATGTCGGCTCCCATTTCGCGCAGGATATTGATGGCGCCATCGCGGGTCGGGTTAATACCGACATGCTGCAGCAACACGTCGGAACCGGGCGCGATTGACGCAGCAACCATAAAGAAGGTGGCGGAAGATATATCCGCAGGTACATCGATATGGCAGGCCGCGAGCGTACCGCCACCCTTGAGGCTGGCTCGCGGCCCGTCGCGCTGCACCTCATAGCCAAACCCGGACAGCATACGCTCGGTGTGATCGCGCGTCGGCGCCGGTTCGGTTGTACTGGTTTCCCCATCCGCATACAGGCCCGCCAGCAAAACGCAGGATTTTACCTGGGCACTGGCCATGGGCAGTGTGTAATCAATCGCCTTCAGCTGCTGGCCTCCGTTGATCTTGAGCGGCGGGCGGCCGCCCTCCCCGGTTTCCACACTCGCGCCCATCTCCCGCAACGGGTTCGCCACGCGATTCATCGGGCGCTTTGACAGGGACTCGTCACCGGTGAGCACCGTATCGAACTTCTGCCCGGCCAGCAGGCCGGCGAGCAGCCGCATGGAAGTACCGGAGTTTCCAACATATAAAGGGCCCGGAGGTGCTTGCAGCCCGTGCATACCGACGCCGTGAATGGTGACACGACCGCCAACCGGCCCCTCGATCACCACGCCCATATCGCGGAAAGATTGCAGGGTCGCCAGTGCGTCCTCCCCCTCCAGAAATCCTTCCACCTCGGTAACACCTTCAGCCAGAGAGCCCAGCATGATCGAGCGGTGAGACATGGATTTATCACCCGGGACCCGGAGATCGCCATTCACAGCACCGCCCGGCTGGGCGACAAAAGTTACTTCCTTCGCTTCCATAGTTTCCGTATACGCTTTTTTGGCCAGCATTTTCGTGAAGTGATCCCGCGCCGCCTTGGCCCGGGTAAATACTCCCATCAGGTGTTCGCTGTCGCCGCTGGCAATGGCACTGCGCAGGGAGCCCAGATTGGAGGTGTAGAGATCGATGGATTTTAAAATCGCATCCCGGTTGGCGAGCATGATATCCCGCCACATCACCGGATCGCTGGAGGCGATACGGGTAAAGTCCCGAAAGCCGCCCGCAGCATACCTAAAGATGTTTTCGTTCTCCGCGTCGTGCGCCAGAGTATCGACGAGACCGAAAGCAATGACATGGGGTAGATGACTGGTGGCCGCGAGCACCTCATCGTGCTCCGCCACCGGCATATTCAGCACCTCGGCGCCGACAGCTTCCCACATGGCCTGAATGCGCCCGGCATGTTCCGCACCGGTATTTTCATCCGGCGTCAGGATAATGCGGTGGGCAATATAGAGATCGTCGCGCGCCGCAGTAACGCCACTCTGTTCAGATCCGGCAATCGGGTGGCCCGGCACCAGGAACGGTGGCACCTGACCCCAGACATTTCTTGCTGCAGCAATCACACTGCCTTTTACGCTGGCACCATCCGTAACCGTAACGCCTTCCGGGATGCCGTCCTTCAGTTGTGCGAACACGGCCTCCACCGCAAGGGTGGGAACAGACACAAAGATCACATCCCCCGCTTCCAGCTCCGGCAGTATTGCACCGACATCCGTGACTGCGCGATCAACCACTCCGAGCGCCACCGCCTGCTCACAGGTTTGCGCCCGGCGTGCCACACCGATCACTTCGCGACAGCCACTGGCAGCCTTGAGGCCAAGTGCGAGGCTTCCGCCAATCAGGCCGATCCCCACAACGACCAGCCGGCCGATCACACCGCCCGAGGCATCCTGCCCAACTTGCTTCCGCTCCTGCGACATTTACAGTACTCCGCGCGGGTAAGAGCCCAGTACTTTCATATCCGATGCGCAGGCGCCAACATCCTTGAGCGCCGCCGCCACATTGTCACTGTCGCGATGGCCGACAAAATCGATAAAGAAAACGTAGGTCCAGTTGCCGCTCTGCGCCGGTCGGGTTTCCACCCGGGTCAGGTCTATTTTGTGATTCTGGAACGGCACCAGCAGGTCATGCAATGCACCCGGTTCATTGCGCATGGAAACCATCAGCGAGGTCTTGTCATCGCCGCTCGCTGGCACCGCCTGGGAGCCGATGATCAGGAAGCGGGTGGAGTTATCCGGGCGGTCTTCAATTTTTTCGTTGAGGACTTTCAGTCCGTACAGTTCTGCCGCCATATCACCAGCAATGGCCGCCGCATTCCACTCGCCTTTTACACGCTTGGCCGCTTCCGCATTACTGGCAACGGCAATCCGCTCAACATTGGGGTAATAGGAATCCAGCCATTTGCGACACTGCGCAAGACTCTGGGCATGGGAATAAATACGCGTAATGGACTCTTGGCGTGTGATATCTGAAATCATCAGGTGCTGGTGAATCCGCAACTCCACCTCACCACAGATCTGCAGATTGGACGTCATGAAATTGTCCAGGGTGTGATTGACCACCCCCTCGGTGGAGTTTTCCACCGGGACCACACCATAATTCACCGCACCGGCTTCCACTTCACGGAACACTTCATCAATGGCCGCCAGGGGTTTGGAAACCGCCGAGTGGCCGAAGTGCTTCAGGGCCGCCTGCTGGGTGAAGGTCCCCTCCGGGCCGAGATAAGCCACTTTGATCGGCTCTTCCAGGGCCAGGCAGGCCGACATGATTTCGCGGAACAAACGCGCCATTTCTTCACCGGTCAGCGGTCCCGGATTGCGCTCCATGGCCCGACGCAGCACCTGCGCCTCACGCTCGGGCCGGTAATACAGTGCATCCTCACCGTTACGCTTTTTCACTTCTGCCACTTCCAGCGCGCAGTTGGCACGCTCGGAAATCAGTCGTGCAATTTCGCTGTCGATACCGTCAATGCGATCGCGCAGCTCGAGCAAACGCTCATCTTGCGGCGGCTTTTGTTCAGACATAACTTTCGCCTAAGTACTTGAATCTGTAATCGAATTAACCGTTGCGCTGCTCGAAGTCCGCCATAAAGGACACCAGCGCTTCCACTGCTTCCAACGGAACCGCGTTGTACAGGGAGGCACGCATACCGCCTACCGAGCGATGCCCCTTGAGCGCCAGCAGGCCCGCTTCCTCGGATTCTTTCAGGAACAGCTTGTCCAGACTGTCGTCCGCCAGCACAAAAGGCACGTTCATGCGCGAACGACTCTCGACCGCCACCGGGCTGGAGTAGAAGTCACTGCGATCAAGAAAGTCGTACAGCATTTGCGACTTCTTCTGACTGAGTGCCGCCATTGCCTCAACACCCCCCTGGGCTTTCAACCATTTAAACACCAGCCCGGACAGGTACCAGGCAAAGGTGGGCGGCGTGTTGTCCATGGACTGCCCTTCCGCGGCTACTTTCCAGCTAAGACTGCGCGGAATATCCGGTAGCGAGCGGTCCAGCAGATCGTCCCGCACAATTCCTACCGCGATACCGGAGGGGCCAATATTTTTCTGCGCGCCCGCATAGATGAAGCCGTATTTTTCTACCGGGATCGGCTGCGACAGAATCGTTGACGACATATCCGCAACCAGCGGACTGTTCACTTCAGGGATATACGGAAACTCCACGCCACCAATGGTCTCGTTGGGCGTATAGTGGAAATACGCCGCATCCTTGCTCTCCCGCCAGGCATCCGCAGCGGGCGCGTAGGAAAAATTACGGTCTTCGGAGGAGGCCACAACATTCACCTCTCCAAAGCGACCCGCTTCCTTGATGGCCTTTTCAGCCCACTGGCCGGTGTGTATATAGTCAGCGCTCTTGCTGCCCGCACCAAACAGGTTCCACGGAATGGCACTGAACTGACCGGTAGCGCCCCCCTGCAAAAACAGCACCTTGTAGTTGTCAGGAATACACAACAGATCCCGCAAGTCCTGCTCGGCCTCTTCGGCCACCGTGGTAAATTCTGGCGAGCGGTGGCTGACCTCCATAACCGAGCAACCAACGCCCTGCCAATCCAACAACTCTTCCTGAGCCTGCCGCAATACCGGTTCCGGTAACGCCGCTGGTCCCGCACAGAAATTAAACTTCCTCATCAATGCACTTCCACAGAAGAAAACAAATTTGCGAGCAGCACCGGCAACCCTGCACTCCAATGCCTGACTGGCAGGCGTTCGCCAGGGTTCCCAGAGGCGCTCTGAATTAAAAATTCGAAAGATTCCGCATTTCCGAAAGTCCCAGCCGTCAAATTTGGCCAGCTGAGTTACAAGCCTTTCGCCCGGGCGGAATTTGCGCCCAACAAAGCCAAAAAAGGCCGCGAGATTTCGCAGCCTTTTTGGGGGTCAACCGGGTTCAGACATTACTCCTCGACGGCGCCATCTTCGGCCGCGTCAGCGCCTTCACCCTCGGGGTCTTCGGCTTCCTGGATCCGCGCCAGCCCCACCAGGTTTTCGTTCTCCTTCAACCGGATCACACGAACACCCTGGGTATTGCGCCCCAGCACGGAAACCTCATCCACCCGCGTCCGCACCAGGGTTCCCTGGTCGGAAATCAGCATAATCTCCTCACCCGGATGCACCTGACAGGCGCCTACCAGTGCACCATTACGCTCGCTTTCGGCAATCGCAATCACGCCCTGGGTGCCGCGGCCTTTGGTGGGGAAATCTGAGGTGTCCGTGCGCTTGCCGTAACCATTCTCGGTAGCCATCATCACCGAGCCACCCTCTTCCGGGATGACCATGGCGATTACGTGGACGCCATCCGCCATACGGATACCGCGCACACCGCGGGATACACGCCCCATGGAGCGTACATTTTCTTCCGCAAAACGGGCCGCCTTACCGGCACTGGTCAGCAGCAACACATCGCGGCTGCCGTCGGTGATCGCCGTGGCAACCAGTCGGTCCCCTTCCTCAAGCTCGATTGCACGCAGACCTACGCTGCGCGGACGAGAGAAGGCGGTGAGCGGAGTTTTCTTTACCGTACCGTTGGCGGTAGCAAAGAATATAAAGTGGTCTTCATCGTACTCGGACACCGGCATCAGGCTGCTGATACGCTCGCCCTCTTCCAGCGGCAACATATTCACCATCGGACGACCGCGCGACGCGCGCCCGGCGGTAGGCACTTCGTAAACCTTCAGCCAGTACACCTTGCCGTGATTGGAGAAACACAGGATGGTGTCGTGAGAATTGGCAATCAGCAGGTGTTCGACGAAGTCCTCGTCTTTCACCTGGGTGGCCGACTTACCCATACCACCACGGCGTTGCGCCTGGTAATCCGCCAGCGGCTGGCTCTTGGCGTAACCGCCATGAGAGATAGTCACCACCTTGTCTTCCGGGGTAATCAGGTCTTCAACCGAGAGATCCTGACGGGAAGCCACGATGTCGGTGCGACGCTCATCGCCGTACTCTTTTTCCAGCACTTCCAGCTCTTCGCGGATCACCTGCATCAGGCGCTCCGGGCTACCCAGAATCTCCAGGTATTCGGCAATCTGCTCCAGGCGTTCGCTGTATTCCGCCAGTAGCTTGTCATGCTCCATACCGGTCAGGCGGTGCAGGCGCAGCTCGAGGATCGCCTGCGCCTGGGCCGGCGAGAGATAGTAGCCGTCGTCGCGCAGACCGAACTCTTTGGGCAAATCGTCAGGGCGGCAGGCATCGGCACCGGCACGCTCCAGGAACTGCTGGACCTCACCCACCGGCCAGCCTTTCGCCAGCAACGCTTCCCGCGCTTCTGCCGGGGTGGCGGAAGATTTGATCAGCTCGATTACCGGATCGATATTGGAGATGGCGATCGCCAGGCCTTCCAGGATGTGCCCGCGCTCGCGCGCTTTGCGCAGCAGGTACACGGTACGGCGGGTCACTACTTCCTGACGGTGACGGATAAAGTATTCGAGCAACTGCTTCAGGTTCAGCAGTTTGGGCTGGCCATCCACCAGCGCCACCATGTTGATACCGAACACGCTTTCCAGCTGGGTCTGGGAATAGAGGTTGTTCAGAACCACATCGCCCAGCTCGCCGCGCTTGAGCTCGATAACCACACGCAGCCCGTCTTTATCGGACTCGTCGCGCAGCTCGGAAATACCTTCGATTTTCTTGTCTTTTACCAGCTCGGCGATGCGCTCGATCAGGCGCGCCTTGTTCAGCTGGTAGGGAATTTCGTGGATGACGATGGTCTCGCGGCTCGTTTTTTCATCCCGCAGGACTTCCGCCTTGGCGCGGATATAGATACGGCCACGACCAGTGCGATACGCCATCAGGATACCGGCACGACCATTGATAGTGGCACCGGTGGGGAAATCAGGGCCCGGGATATATTCCATCAGGTCATCGACGGACAGTTCGCTGTTGTCGATCAGCGCCAGGCAGCCGCGCACCACTTCACTCATGTTGTGGGGCGGGATATTGGTGGCCATACCCACCGCAATACCGGAGGAACCGTTTACCAGCAGGTTCGGCACACGCGACGGCAGCACTTCCGGCATCTGCTCGGAACCGTCGTAGTTGTCGACGAAGTTGACGGTTTCCTTGTCCAGATCCGACAGCAACTCGTGTGCGAGCTTGTCCATGCGGATCTCGGTATAACGCATTGCCGCCGCGCTATCGCCGTCGATGGAACCGAAGTTGCCCTGGCCATCTACCAGCATGTAACGCAGGGAGAACGGTTGAGCCATACGCACGATGGTGTCGTACACCGCACTGTCACCGTGCGGGTGGTACTTACCGATTACGTCACCCACCACACGGGCGGACTTCTTGTAGGGCTTGTTCCAGTCGTTTTTCAGTTCGTTCATGGCGAAGAGCACACGGCGGTGCACCGGCTTCAGACCGTCGCGCACATCGGGCAACGCACGGCCGACAATCACGCTCATCGCATAGTCGAGGTAGGATTGCTTCAGCTCTTCTTCGATATTGATCGGAGAAATTTCTTTGGCTAATTCGCCCATATTTTCAGGCATTCCTTATCGTTAACGCCGCCAGCAGGGCTGGCCCCCTCAAAAGCCCCGGCGGTACACCCTCCATCGGGCGGCACAGCCAAAGGCCGGGAAACAGGCGGGGCTCACTGGTCACAGCCCCGATCAAGCGGGCGATTCTACCACAATTGGCGCCGCGTAGGACGACTTGTAGAGACTTGTTCACGCCGACGCGCACCGTTAAAGTCAGCGGCTTTCCATCGGAACAAAAAACACACAATGGCCAGCACTTACCGCAGCGACACCCACAGCAAACCGAACAAAAAACAGTCAATCGACACACTGATCCACGCGCGCTGGATAATTCCAGTGATCCCGGAAAAACGTGTGTACGAAAACTGCTCACTGGCCATCGACGACGGCACCATCACCGCCATTCTCCCCAGCTCGGAAGCGCGTAATCGATTCGCAGCGCGGCAGGAACACCAGCTGGACAACCAGCTCCTGATTCCCGGCCTCATCAATACCCACAATCACTCCGCCATGAGCCTGCTGCGCGGCTTTGCCGACGACCATCCATTGATGACCTGGCTGGAAAAATATATATGGCCGGCGGAGAAGCAGTGGCTCAGCCCCGGGTTCGTCACCGACGGCACCCGCCTCGCCATGGCCGAAATGCTCAGGAGCGGTACCACCACTTTCTCAGACCAGTACTTTTTTCCCGAAGCCACCGCAGCCGCGGCCCGCGATGCCGGCATGCGTGCGCAGATCGCCTTCCCGATCGTCGACTTCCCCAACCCCTGGTCGCGAAGCGGCTTTGAGGCCATCGAAAAAGGACTCGCTCTCAGGGACGACTACCGTTCCCACCCCCGCATCAGCTTCGCTTTCGCACCCCACGCCCCCTATACCGTGGGCGACGAAACCGTAAAGAAAATCGCAATCTACGCCGAAGAACTGCAGATACCGGTGCAAATGCACCTGCACGAAACCGCCGGGGAAGTGGAGAAGGCACTTGAGGAAACTGGCGAGCGCCCCATCCAGCGCCTGCACAGGCTCGGGCTGCTCTCACCGCAGATGCTTTGTGTGCATATGACGGCGGCCGACGACAGCGACATCACCCTGCTGCAGACCACCGGCGCCCACGTTGCCCACTGCCCCCGTTCCAACCTCAAACTTGCCTCCGGCTTCAGCCCGGTCGCAAAACTACTTGATGCCGGCATCAACGTAGCTATCGGCACTGACGGCGCCGCCAGCAACAATGGCCTCGACATGTTCCTTGAGACCAACACCGCCGCACTGCTCGCCAAGGCCACCTCCGGGCAGGCCGACGCCCTCCCCGCCCATCAGGCCCTAGCAATGGCTACCATCAATGGTGCCCGCGCGCTGGGCATCGACGAAGTCACCGGCAGTATTGAGATCGGAAAGGCCGCTGACCTGTGTGCGGTGGATTTGAGCGCACTGGAGCAGCAACCCATGCACGACCCGCTCTCGCAGCTGATGTACACCACCAACGGCCACCATGTGCGCAACGTGTGGGTGGCCGGCAGGCAGCTGCTGAAGGACCGTGAGCTGACAACACTGAACGAAAAAGAACTGAAGCAACGTGCCGGGAGCTGGCGTGATAGAATCGCCGGTCGCACTAACTGGACCGTCGAGAACTGATGACCAACGTAGACCCCGCAGAAATCGCCAAATTTGAACAGCTGGCCAGCCGCTGGTGGGACCAGCAGGGAGAATTCAAGCCCCTGCACGAGATCAACCCCCTGCGCGCCAACTACATCGATCAGCGCGCGCCCGTCGCCGGTAAAAAACTCCTCGACGTCGGCTGTGGCGGCGGCATCCTCACGGAAGCCATGGCCCAGCGCGGCGCCAAGGCCACGGGCATCGATATGGGTGAAGCCCCCCTCAACGTCGCCAGGCTGCACGCCATGGAGACCGGTGTCGACATCGACTACCAGCGCATCCCCGTCGAAGAGCTCGCCGAAAAAACACCCTGCAGCTACGACATCGTTACCTGCCTGGAAATGCTCGAGCACGTGCCCGATCCCGCGTCGGTCATCCGCGCCTGCGCCAAACTGGTCAAGCCCGGCGGGCACGTCTTTTTCTCGACCATCAACCGCACCCCCAAGGGCTGGCTGTTCGCCGTCGTCGGTGCCGAATACGTATTGCGCCTGCTGCCGAAAGGTACACACGAATACGCCAAATTTATCCGCCCGTCGGAGCTGGGCCGCTGGGTGCGCGAAGCCGGCCTGCAAAGCCGCGATATCACCGGTATGACCTACAATCCCCTCAGCAAGCAGTACAAACTCAACCCGAGGGATGTAGACGTCAACTACCTGATGCACACCATCCGCCCAGCAGAATAAATCCAGAAGTATCTATTGATGAAAGCTGTACTCTTCGACCTCGACGGCACCCTGTTCGACACCGCCCCCGACTTTGTGGTGGTGCTCAACCAGCTGCGCGAGCAAGAACATCTGCCGCCACTGGCGGACACAACCATCCGCGAAGTGGTTTCCAATGGTGCCCGCGCCATGGTGCGCCTGGGATTCGGGGTCGATGAAGGCGAAACCGGGTTCAGCGACCTGCGCCAGCGCCTGCTCGACCTGTATCTGATGCACTTGGCCAAGCACACCGTGCCTTTCCCCGGGATCGAAACACTTCTTAATCAGCTGACAGAAAATGGCATTGTCTGGGGCGTGGTTACCAACAAGCCCTCGGCATATACCATTCCGCTGCTACAGGCATTCGCGCACTTGCCCACGCCGAGCGCGATCATCTGCCCGGACGATGTCACCAACCGCAAGCCGGACCCCGAGCCGATCCTGCTGGCCTGCAGCCGCATCGGCTGCAAGCCCACGGAAGCGGTTTACGTGGGCGACCACGAGCGTGACATCATGGCCGGACGCGCCGCCGGCATGCCCACCATCGCCTGCAGCTATGGCTACATCGACAGCGACGACGATCCGGAAAACTGGAAGGCTGATCACCTGATTCACGACGCCAGTGAAATCTGGCCACTGATCCAGCAGCATTACCTGAAGCAGCCCTGAGATCATCCGCGACCATCACGAACCCCACAAATGAGCTCGATAATTGATGTCTGAAACCATCACCGATTACGCCGCACCCGCGGACCTGCTAAAAGACAAAATCATTCTCGTCACCGGCGCCGGCGATGGTATTGGCCGAGTGGCAGCGAAAACCTACGCCGCCCACGGTGCCACGGTCATTTTGCTGGGACGCACCGTGCCAAAACTGGAAGCGGTTTACGATGAAATTGAATCCGCTGGCTGCGCCAAACCGGCCATCCTGCCCGTAGACCTCAGCGGTGTGAAATGGGAAGAGCTGGAATTTCTGGCCCAGGGCGTGGATCAGGAATTCGGTCGCCTCGACGGTCTGCTGCACAATGCCGGCGTACTCGGCCAGCGCACCCCCATTGCCAACTACCACTATGCGACCTGGCAACAGGTGATGCAGGTAAATGTGAACGCGGCCTTCGGGTTGACCAAAGCGATGATGCCGCTGTTGGAACAGTCCAAGGCCAGTTCGGTCATCTTTACCGGCTCCGGTGTCGGCCTGAAAGGCCGTGCCTACTGGGGCGCCTATTCGGTGTCCAAATTTGCCACAGAGGGTCTGATGCAGGTGTTGGCAGACGAAGTCGAGGGCGTCTCGAATATCCGGGTCAACAGTATCAACCCCGGCGCCACCCGCACCAACATGCGCGCGGCCGCCTACCCGGCAGAAGACCCCAGATCGGTGACGACACCGGAAGACATCATGCCCACCTACCTGTACCTGATGGGCGACGACAGCATCGGCGTCAACGGAAAACAGTTCAACGCACAAGACTGAACCAGTCAGTCAGGAACCTTTGCCAGCAGCAGAGTGCTTGTATGCAACCCCTGCTCAACCCTGCTGCCTGGCCAAGAGCTCTCCATTCCCCCGCGCCAACATCCTGGGACTTGAGTGGTGGTACAGAAACCCCGCGATTAAACTTTCTGAGGCCCGGCTGCGTACCAATCAGTCTCAGCCTGGAAAATCATCGCGCCGAAACGGCGAGGGGGATATGAAAACGTCACTTACCAATGAGCTTGAATCCCTGGCCAGCGAATCCCGCAATCCGGATACGCAGGATATCGACCTGCTCCCCACTCTCGGCATTCTGGAAAAGATAAACGATGCAGACCGCGGTGTACCTGACGTGGTACGGCAAGTATTGCCTGAGATTGCGCAAGCCGTGGATGCCGTTGTCACTGCATTCAAATCCGGCGGACGCCTGATTTACATGGGCGCCGGCACCAGCGGGCGTATCGGTCTGCTGGATGCCGTGGAATGCCCCCCGACCTACGGGGTGCCGGAGGGCATGGTGATTCCCCTGATTGCCGGTGGAGAGTCGGCCGTACACCGAGCGCAGGAAGGTGCGGAAGATGATCCGGAGCTGGGCGAAAAAGACCTGCAAGGGATCGAGCTGCAGAGCAGGGATGTCGTTATCGGCATCGCGGCCAGCGGAAGAACCCCTTACGTCACCGGCGGCCTGCGCTACGCCAGGAGCCTCGGTTGCACTACCGTGGCACTTGCCTGTAATAAATCCGCGGCAATCGCCCGCGAGGCGGATATCGCGATACTGCCCGAGGTTGGCCCAGAGGTATTGACCGGCTCCACACGCATGAAGGCCGGTACCGCGCAAAAACTGGTACTCAACATGATTACCACCGCCAGCATGATCCGAACCGGCAAAAGCTTTTACAACCTGATGGTGGACGTTAAAGCGACCAATCAGAAGCTGGTAGACCGCACGCGGCGGATCGTTGTGGAGGCCACGGGTGTCGATTACGAGACAGCCGACCGGGTACTGGAGCAGTGCGACCACAACGCCAAGCTCGCGATTATGATGATCCTGAGTGGATTAGAGCGCGCCTCCGCCGAGACTGCACTGGAACAAGCCGATGGCTTTCTGCGGCTTGCGCTGCGAAACCTGGGACAAGACAAACGCCCCGCCAATTGACCCAACCATCACCAAAAAAAATACCCGGGCAAGCCCGGGTATTTTTTTTGGTGCTGTATTTTTTGAAGCGCGATCAACTCGTCACTTTGCCACCCCGATAGCGAGTCACTCCTCGGCGTGGTCTATCTCTTCGCTCACCTCTTCGGCGGCTTCTTCAACGGACTCGGCTGCTTCATCCGCTGCGTCGCCCATGGCTTCTGGAACATCGGCAAATACGTCACCCTCTGCGGAAGCCATCATCGTCTCTGCGGAATCTTTCATTTCAGCGCCTGCAGCCTCAACTTCGGCCTCTACTTCAGCAACCGCGGTTTCTACCTCTTCGACAATGGACTCTTCGCCGGTAACCGCTTCTGGAGCTGCGCTATCCATATTGGCGTAGTACAGGTAGCCGCCGACGGCAGCGATGGCAATGGCGGGAATTACAAGTTTCTTCATTTCTAACCCCTGATAATGTGTTGTTATTTGGTTATTTTCGTAGACTCAAGCACACCCATTCTTCCACGCTGCGGGAGTGGGAAATGTGATAGGTAGCTCAATTTGGATTGTGCGGCGCCCGTTTGCGGGGCAAAATCCTGACGACTCAACGATCGGAACTGACATTATGAGAAAAAGCGCCACCCATCGCTTCAGTGCAACCCTCCCCATCCCCGTCATCCTGTTCGCTATTCTGGCCCTCCCCGCCACTGCCGAAACCCTTCAGAAGCGTCTGCAGCAATGCAGTCAGTTCAGCGACGATGAAAAACGCCTCGCGTGTTACGACAAGCTATCGGGAGGCCTGCAACAGCACGCCGAGCAGCAGTTCGGCCAGGAACAAAAGCAGGTGATCGAAGAAGCGCCGGACTCGATAACGGCCACCATTATTGATGCGAAAGAAGGGGCCTACGGCAAATTCACATTTACGCTGGACAACGGCCAGATATGGCGCCAGGTCGATAGCAGTAGCCGTGCAATCTGGCGGGGTGGCGAGCAGGTAACGGTGGAGCGCGGCGCGCTCGGCTCTTTCCTGATGCGTAAAACAACCGGCGGCCGCACCCTGCGCGTAAAACGGGTCAAGTAGTCGGCAATACAACGAATTCCATGCCACGTCCGCCTCGGCGTGGTTATAGCTGCTTCGCATAGCGGGCGCACTTTTCATTTCCATCCTGTTGGCCGGCGCGCCGTGCGGCCTTTTTCCTGCTCCCCATCCCCATCAAAAACCTTCTGGTCGGCCTTTTTCCGGCGCACTATTCAACCATCATCTATAGTCAGTTTGTCTGCATGGCACTTTGTACGCCATGCCTCGATCCTGCGAAAGGACGACGCCGGTGGTTCTACGGCAGGCAGGCGGTCGAAATGAAGACACCGCACTGCCACAAGCATAAGGTTCAGACTTTGTCCCGAGTAAATATCGACTCAAGGGATGACCAATGGCTGAAGGAAAATAGCAACAATGTGACCGGGGATACTTTCTCACAGGAAGACCCGGAACAACCCATACAGGCTCGCACGGATACACCTGAAGAGGAGACCGCATCCAGTGAGTCGCTGGCGGAAAACGTCAGTACACCGATGCAGAATTATCTGAAACACCTGTACCGGCTCGACCTGTTGACCCCACAAGAGGAGCACACCACCACCTGCCTGCTGCGCGAACTGGAGGACAAGATCATCGCCCTGCTGCAGAAGCGTGGCATTACCCTGGTGGACCTGCGCAGTGAGGGCGTGGAACAGCGCGGCAGTACTGGCGCCTACGACCACGGCCTGATCATCGCAAAGGCCACCGAGCTGCTGGAAACCGGAAAGATTTCCCAGCGGGACCGCAGCTCCCTGCAAAACCTGATGAAGCGTTTCAAGGCACAGCGCAAGAAACTGATTCAGTGCAACCTGCGCCTGGTGATCGCCATCGCCAAGCGGTTCCGCAATCCGTCGGTGCCGTTTATCGATCTGATTCAGGAGGGCAATGTGGGCCTGATGAAGGCCATCGAGCGATTCAAGCCGCAGATGGGTTACCGTTTTTCCACGTACGCTTACTGGTGGATTCAACAGGAAATCCAGCTGACATTGAGGCGCAATGACGATCTCGTTCGTCAGCCTGCCAATGTGCAGGACGACCTGAGAAGTATCTACCGCGCCATCAACCAGGTGCGCTCGGAGGGATTACCGGCGTCGGATCAAAATGTCGCCAAGCAGACCGGGCTGGACCTGGAGCGGGTGCAGAGCCTGCTAAAACTGCCAGGCCCAACCGGCTCACTGGACGACCCGATCTCTGACGACCAGAGCAGCACCCGGCTGGATTACGCCCCTGCAAACGAGTTGTTCAATACCGATGAGCTGGTGTCTAACCAGGAACTGGCACAGCGGCTCAGGGATGCCGTTGCCAAACTGCCACCACGCCAGCGCACCGTACTGAGCCTGCGCTACGGTCTGATTTCCGACCGGGATTGCTCGTTCCGGGTAATCGGCGAACAGCTGGGGCTGAGCCAGGAGCGTGCAAGGCAATTGCACTCCGACGCACTGCGACAACTGAAACGGCAGTGGCGCTAGCCACTACCTGTTCTTGCCCTACAAGGCACACCAGTTCCCTGGTGTGTCTTGCTTGCCATCGCCCCAATTCCGGCTAACCTTGCAAAGATCAGCGTCTAACAGCAATAACTGGCGATCGCATTATGCCTTTACCCCGAGTTCGCCCTTCTCTGGGCCATCGTTTACCCTGCCTGCTTCTCCTCGTCGGCGCGGCTGTTTCCCACACTTCATTTGCCGAGGGGTGGCTGCAAGAAGGCACAAACGAATTGATTTTAAGTGGAGGCAAAGGCCTTGGAGACGCGCTTATTCAACAGAAGTCCATCGCAGGCTCCAATATGGTCGGCGCCAACTGGTCCTACCTGTTCTACGATTATCCGAGCAATCACCATTTTCAGTGGTGGGCACAAGTCAGCTACAGCTATATGTGGCGCGACTATCGGGGACAGGACCAGAAACAACACATCTGGGAGCTGAAGCCCGTGCTGCGCTGGTATCCACGTCGGCAGGCCCAGGGTTTATTTGGCGAAGTGGGCGTGGGCGCGGCCTACCTGGACGAGCGCAGTTTTGGGGCCATCGACCTGTCTACCAACCTGAATTTTTCACTGCACTTCGCCGCAGGCTATACCCTGCAAAGTGGCAACACGGTGTCACTGCGGTACAGCCATTTTTCCAATGGCTACACCAATACGCCAAATCCGGGGTTCGATTTTGCCTCGTTGAACTGGCACACCGCGTTCTGAAATCCTGAATCAGCCGAACCGCAACAAAACGTTCACACGCCGGCGGTTGCCAATCGGACCGAAAACGCAGTGGAATAACTACCCCCGCCATTCCTTCTGGGCGACCTGGGCCCGGTATACATCGCCGGGAAAATCAATGAGACCTTATCCAACCTGGCACTGCACGGGGATTTTGCTTCACTGTTTGCGCGCGCCGCGTAAGAGTGCACCCCGGACACCAAAGCCAAAGCCAGAGCCAAAGCCACCTGGCAGATTTATACGCAGCTGACTTCCTGAAGCTCGCGAAACCAGTCCACCGCCTGCAATGTTGTTTCCGAAAGACTGAATCCTGAAAATTCTACCGGCCGGGGTTGCGCCAGGATCCCGCTGGCAACAGCGGCAATGCTCTCTGCGCTGCCGGCGCCAGCACCTGATGCCCCCTCCCGCATCTCAACAACACCCTGGGGGAAACACTGTTTCAACAGCTCTACCCCGGTACCACCGGTTGCAATAGCAGGACACCCCATTGCCAGGGATTCAGCCACGATTCGCCCGCTGGATGGCGGCAACTTGCTGCGATCATCGGCGAGATCGAATGTAATGCGCGCGCTGGCATACAGCTCGCGCATGTCGCGACGCTCCCCCAGAAACAGCACATACTCCGCGAGCCCCATGGATTCGGCCCTCTGTTCCAGGGCCCGGGCGAACTTTTCATGCCCAGGGACTACATTGCCCACCACCAGGCCGAAAATATCTGACCGCTCTTGTTTGAGTGCGGCAAGCACGTCGAGAAAACGCTCCTGCCCCCTTCCCGCCCCTACCGGGCCCGGCAACAGAAGCCAGTTGCGCTCCTCCAGCTGGGGAAAGTCATTGAGCAGTCGATGGTGCCAATGTCCGGAGACTGGTGCATTTTTATCCAGCTCTCGGGTATTCACCCCGCGATACAGCGTACGCAACTTTTCTGTGGGTTCATTTCCCGAAGATTCGACACTTGCTCGTGCAGCCACGAATTTTCCGGCGTACCTCCGTGAGAGCTGCTCCGCCAGTGCATTAGAAGCGGAAAGCACCAGCTCACCCTGCGCCAGGGCGGGATTGATACGGCGCCCACGAAACAGGCCAACTGAAGGCCACTGATGAATACTGGTGACCAGCCGCGGGCGCTGCCGCGGTTCCATTTTTCTCAGTACCCGAGTGGCGTGCCAGGCACACAGAGGGCCGCGGCACAGCAGGATATCCGCCTGTAATGTATCCAGTAGACGACGAAGCTTGCGATGAAGTCTGGCATTTACCCACTTGGTCTGATTGAGCGGTAATTCAAAATGCCGGCAGTTGTGCAGGGTAAGGCGCGAAACTAACGTACCACCGGAGGAAATCACAACGGAGTCCTGCCCTTGTCGGGCGAGTTCCTGGGCAAACTCCAGCGTCTCCTGCGCGAGCTCCCCCGCCTCGAGGGACGGCACCAGTTGAACAATTCGCATAGCTCTCTACGCCTCAATCCACAGTCCTGTTACTTTGCCCCCGCCCAGCGCCGCATTTTCTGTGACAACATCCATTGCGAAGGAACCACGATTGTACAGCTGATTTCTGCGCCAAGATGCACAATTTCTGCAATGGCGATGTAAATCACAATTACCGCGGAATCCTGTAGAATTTTTGCCACTTCGATTTCAAAATCACGACGCCAGCGGCACATTGAGAGGAATCTGTATGATGACCGGAAACCAGAGGGCAAACAGCCTCTCGCGCTTCATCACTCCCCGCGCGCTTTACCGCGCAATCACCTGTTGCGTATTCATTTTCCTCATCGCTGCCAACCCGGCGCTGGGCGCCAATGACCGGGGCTTGCTGCTGGAAGCACAGAAAGGCGACCGCACGGTGTATCTACTCGGCTCCATTCATCTTGCGGATCAGAGCTTCTATCCGCTGCGTGATGCGATTGAAAAGGCCTACCGCGATAGTGATGCACTGGTAGTGGAAGCGGATGTGATAGCGATGGAGTCCGACCCGGCACTGCAGCAAAAGGTCATGCTCGAGTCTCTTTACCCTCCGGGACAGCAACTGAGGGACAACATCCCTCCCAAGATCTACGCCCAGCTGCAGGAATGGCTGCGTAAGCGCCAGATTCCCGAGGCCAACTTCAACCGCATGCGCCCCGCCATTGCCATGATTACCCTGAGCCTGATCGAAATGCAGGCGCGCGGCCTCGATCCCAAAGCCGGGATTGATCGGCACTTTCTCAACCTGGCCCATAAGGAAGGGAAGACCACGCTACAGCTGGAAAGTGTGATACAGCAACTGCGAATGCTGAATAGCCTCGACAAGCCGGAACTCTATTTACAGCAGACTCTGGACCAGATCTCTGAAATGGACACATTCGTGCCGCGTATGAAAAAGGCCTGGAAATCCGGTGACCGGGAAGCAATCCACCAACTGGTGATTCAGGAAGGTCTGGACGAACACCCGGAGTTTGAAGCGCTGTATGAGTTGCTTTTCTTCCAGCGCAATCGGGAAATGGCGCAAAAGATCCGCGAACTCAGCGACAAGCACAACAAACTGTTTGTGGTGGTTGGTGCCGGCCATCTCGTCGGGGCGCAATCCATAACCGAGTTGCTGGAAAAATCCGGGTATTCCATTCAACAGATTTGACCCGGGTCAAAATACGCACAAGTCATCCTCTTACCGGCCAACACCAGTAAGAGAATGACCGATAAAGGAAGTAATACTGCAAGCTGCCATCGACACAGCAGCCAAACACCCTTATTCCGCACAATCGGGCGACACGTAGTAAGCGTCCTTGCAATATGACGCCAGAGATAACCACAGTATCCAAGCGTGTGCGGCCAGTAGTACAATCTTGAATCTACACTTCCTTCCGACCTCTATTGTGCGATGCGTGTCAAAGGTGACATTCGGTACCCGCGAGTGACCAGTGATGAGCAGCACTCCCCCCTGGATCACCTGACCGAAACCATCGCCTGCCCATACAGCACATTTATTACAGCTTTATTACAATTTGTAATATTTAATTTTATGGGGTTTTCCTATTTCAAAAACGTTTCCAATTTCTGACAGAATTGTGATGCTGCTACAATCCCGCGCCATCAACACAACCAAACCAGACAGGAATCAACATGCAACCCTTTCCCAAGAGCCTGATGGCCATCACGCTGACCAGCTTGCTCTCAGGCACGGCGGCAGCGGATCAGGCGGAAACCAAAGGTGGCCTGAAGATCACGTCCGATGACGGCAACTTTTCTGCCTCTCTGGGCGGGCGTATCCACTTTGATACCTACCTGTTCGATACCGATATCGAGGACCCGGTAAGTACCACGGAATTTCGTCGCGCCCGTATCACCCTGAAGGGGAACATCTACGACTGGGGCTACGTGCTCGAGCAGGATTTCACCGGCGGCGATACCTTGAGCGGATATCGCGACGTGTTTCTTTCGCACAAGTTTCTGAACGGAGAAGTGCGCATCGGCCAGTTCAAGCCGTTCCGCTCCATGGCGGAAATGACCAGCTCCAACGAGCTCACCATACTGGAAAGGCCCTTCTCGAGCTCCACCGGTCTGTATGACGGCAACCAGTTCCAGCAGGGTATCGGCTGGACCGGTGTGCTGGACTGCTTCACCCTGGGCATGATGGCGTTCAACCTGCGCGATGCCGGTACCCCGCGCAACGAAGGTGTCGGCGCAGCCGGCCGCCTCGCATGGCACCCCATCAATACGGATACGGCCACTTTCCACCTGGGTACTTCCGTCAGCTTTGAGAACGCCAACCGGAACTCAAGTGACCTGACCGCAGAAGCCGATTACGCCGGCCGCCGCGGTCCTAGCCAGCTGATGGCAGTCACTCCCGGCGATCTGGGCGGACACGCTACTACCGCGGCACTGGAACTGGCGGGCAGCTACGGCCCTCTGTATATCCAGTCAGAGTACGCAGTGGGCGGGTTCGACGCGGACTACTATGTATCCGAACTGGAGTTTGAAGACTGGTACGGGGCCCCTGCTCCGTTTGCCTGCGACCCACAATTCGGCTGTTACATTGCCGACCAGGATGTACACACCTGGTACATTCAGGGCAGCTGGATGATCACCGGCGAGCACAAGCCTTACAGCACAAAACGCGGCGCCTTCAGCTCAGCGAAACCCGCTGGCACCGGCCTCTGGGGTGGCGCCTGGGAACTGACCGCGCGCTATGACACCATGGAAAACCGCGATATCCGCAACTTGCAGGCGAGCAGCGCCATCATTGGCCTGAACTTCTACGCCAACCGCAATGTGCGCTTTATGGCGAACTATATTTTCGGTGACGACGACTTTACCGGCGATGGCACCAATCAGTTCGGCCTGCGCGCGCAGATCAACTGGTAACACACCGGTAACACCGAAAGAAGCAACAAAAATGGCGAGCCACTGGCTCGCCATTTTTTGTTTACGTCAAGGGAAGCTTGGTTACCCCACCTGTTGCGCCTTGGCCGGATCAAACACCTCCACGGGGGCAGACGTAGTCTCGGGGCTCGCTTCGGGATTGTAAAAACGCTGCAGGGAAACAGCGCGGGCTTCCTGGGCCAATTCCACGTTTTTGTCCTTAATCAGGCCATAACCGCGAATCACGTCCGGGTAACTGAGCAGCTCAATTGCAGCTGCATGGTTCTCTGCATTGAGCTTGCCAATCACCTCATCAACCAACTGTTCATACTCACCGATCAACGCCCGCTCCATTTTACGCTCGGCGGTATAACCAAAGACATCCAGCGCGGTGCCCCGCAGGAATTTGAATTTGGCCAGCACACCAAAGGCCTTGTGCATCCAGCCGCCGAACTTGAGTTTGCGCGGCCGGCCGAGATTCTTGTCGAACGGGCTCAGGAGCGGCGGCGCCAAGTTGAATTCCAGTTCGAAATCCCCGGCGAAGTTTTCACGCAGTGATTCGATAAAACGACCATCGCTATACAGTCTTGCTACTTCGTATTCATCCTTGTAGGCGAGCAACTTGGCATAATTGCGCGCAACCACTTCGGCCAGCGCCTCACTGCCGGGCACCTTGAGTATTTCTGCTCCCTTTACCTTGTCTACCAGTGCAAGGTAGCGGCGCGCCAGTGCCGCATTCTGGTAGCCGGTAAGGTGCTCTACCCGATGCGCAACGACCTGCTCGAGCCCCTGCGGCAGCACTTTTTCCTCGTCACGGGACAGCAGGCGATCCAGGGCCGAACGGTCTGCTGCAGCGAGTCGTCCCGCGGCGAGCCCCTGAAGGTTGCCCTCTACCGCGACACCATTCAGTTGAATGGCTTCGCGAATAGCGTCCAGACCCAACGGGATCAGTCCTTTTTGCCATGCGTATCCCAGCATGAAGATATTTGCGGCCAGGGTATCGCCAAGCGCCGCCTTGGTCAGCGTATGTCCTTCAACAATGTCCAGCTCGAGCACCGCGTCCTTGATCGTATCCAGTACCGCCTGCGGCGAGTGGATATCTTCACGCCCCAGTACCGATGCAGCCGTCGGGCTGAGGTGGGTATTTACCACCGCACGGCTGTGGGTTTCATCGAGTTTCGCCAGGCTTGCCGAGAGGTTGCCAGCGGCGATCAGGTCGCAGGCCATCAATGCGTCGGCGCGGCCATCTGAAATTCGCACCGCCTTCAGCGACTCCGGGCTATCGGCAAAACGCACATGGGAATATACCGCGCCGCCCTTCTGGGCCAGGCCAGTCTGATCCAGGGTGCTGCAGGCCTTGTCTTCAATGTGGGCGGCCATTGCCAGCAATGCGCCAATGGTCACCACGCCGGTGCCGCCAACGCCGGTTACCAGCAAATTGAACGGTTCCTTCAGGTCCGCAAGTTGCGGAGCGGGCAGTTTGTCAGCTTCCTGACACAGCGCATCACCGACACCGGCGCGTTTGTTCAGTTTGCCGCCCTTCACGGTCACGAACGACGGGCAGAAGCCGTTTACGCAGGACATGTCCTGGTTGCATGTGGTCTGGTTGATGCGGCGTTTGTCGCCGAGCGCGGTATCCACCTTTTCAACGGCAATACAGCTGGACTGGGTAACGCAGTCGCCACAGCCCTCGCACACCAGTTCATTGATAAACGGCCGCCCTTCCGCCTTCGGCAGCAGGCCGCGTTTGCGTTTGCGACGCAGCTCGGTAGCACAGGTCTGGTCGTAAACGATCACCGTACAACCGGGCGCCTCGCGCAGTTCTTTCATCACTGCGGGCATATGGTCCCGGTGACGGATTTCCACTTCACCGGGGAAGCTCAGCGCGCCCTTGTACTTGTCGGTGTCATCCATCACCAGCACAACCTTGTTCACCCCTTCTGCCAGCACCTGGCGGCAGATCATGTCCGGGTGCAATTCACCGTCATGGGGCTGGCCGCCGGTCATGGCGACAGCGTCGTTAAACAGGATTTTGTAAGTGATATTCACCTTCGCCGCCACGGCGGCACGAATCGCGAGGATGCCGGAGTGGAAGTAGGTTCCATCCCCAAGGTTCACGAATACGTGGGGTTCACTGGTAAAGGCCGCCTGGCCAATCCAGTTGACGCCCTCGGCGCCCATCTGGGTAAAGGTATAGGTATCCCGGTCCAGCCACTGGGCCATGTAGTGGCAGCCAATACCCGCGAGCGCGCGGCTGCCTTCGGGTACTCGGGTGGAACGATTGTGGGGGCAGCCTGCGCAGAACATGGGCAGGCGCGCCACGCTGGAACCAGCCTGGGCCGAGATTCGCTCGGCGAGAGCATCCAGCCGCATCAGGCGGTGTTTGGCACGCTCGGGGAGGTTTTCCTCTCCCAGCAGATAGCCCAATACCTGGGCCACCACCGCCGGTGACAGTTCGCCATACATCGGCAGCAGTGGTTTGTCGTGCTCGTCGACCTTGCCCAGAATCCGCGGGAAATTCGGATCCCGCAAGTGCACGTTGTACAGCTCTTCTTTCAGCTGTACTTCCATCAGACTGCGCTTTTCCTCGAGCACCAGTAGCGAATCCAGACCGCGTGCAAACTCCTGAATACCCGGTACGTCCAGCGGGTAAGTCATACCCACTTTCAGAATTCGGATACCCAGCGCGCGGGCGCGCTCCTCATCGATACCCATATCCTCAAATGCCTGCATCAGGTCGAGGTGCGCCTTGCCAGCGGTGACGATACCAAGGGTCGCCTTGGGGTTATCCAGTACCAGCTTGTTGAGCTGGTTGGCGCGAGCGAAGGCCAGTGCCGCGGGGCGCTTGTACCGCCACAGGCGCTCTTCCTGCTCAAGAGGATTGTCCTGCTTGCGAATATTGAGGCCACCGGGCGGACGCTCGATTTCCGGGTACTGGAAAGACACACCGGCAGGATTCACCTCCACCGTGGATGCGCTATCCATATTTTCCGCGAGGGTGATCATGGCAACCCAGCAGCCACTGAAGCGCGACAGCTCCAGACCATAAAGGCCGTAATCCAGCACTTCCTGGACAGTGGCCGGGTTCAGTACCGGGATATGCATGTCGACAAAGGCGAACTCGGACTGGCCGGGGTAGGAAGAAGACTTACAACCGTGGTCGTCACCGGAGATGATCAATGCCCCCCCCTTGGGCGAGGAGCCGGCGGCGTTGGCATGGCGGAAGGCGTCACAGGAGCGGTCTACCCCGGGGGTCTTGCCGTACCAGATGCCACAGACCCCATCTACTTCAGCGCCGTCAAACAGGCCCACCTGCTGGGAGCCCCACACCGAGGTAGCGGCCAGCTCTTCGTTCACACCGGGCACGAAGCGGATGTTGTATTCGTCAAGGAGCTTGGACGCGCGCGCCAGTTGCTGATCGTAACCACCGAGAGGCGACCCTCGGTATCCGGAAATAAAGGTGGCGCTATTGAGGCCGCGGGCACGGTCGATGCGCATCTGGTCAATGGGCAGGCGCACCAGTGCCTGGATGCCAGAGAGGAGTACGCGCCCCTCCTGGATGGTGTATCGATCGTCCAGGGAGACCTTTTTGGTAGTGACTGCCTGAGAACCAGTATTCACTTTTTGCTCACTCATACGCCTACTTCTTTCCCGCTGGTATTTGGTGGTCCGTTAGGGAAACGGACTTCCGCCAGTTAGTCTGATTAGAGTTATTGTCATTTGGGACGCTCGTCGCAGGTTTGGGCGCTGATTTAAACGAGTTATTGTGAGGCTGCCTAAAATAGCGACGGCGTGGTCAAGTCATACTAGTGCTTAAAGCACAATGAAACATTGCTTTATTTACAAGTTTGCACGTAAAATTATGACAGCCATCTCGGCCAATACAGAAATTGTAGGATAGGAGTTTATATGAAGCGCTCAACAGACCTGGATGATTTCGACCGCAAGATTCTGCGGGCGCTGCAGGAAAACGCCGATTATTCCATGGCTGAGCTGGGAGACAAAGTGGGCTTGTCTCACACTCCGTGCTGGCGTCGCATCAAGCGCCTTGAGGCCGAGGGTATCATCCGTGGTCGCGTCACCCTCCTGGATCCACGCAAACTTGACCTTGGGGTCACAGTATACTGCTATGTCACCATCCACAACCATGACGAGGACTCCCTGAACAACTTTGAGTCCGCGGTCCAGGATGTGCAGGAAGTGGTGGAATGCTACTCCACCAGTGGAGACAAAGATTACGTTCTGCGCGTGGTCGTCGACAGCGTGGAGCACTACGAGCAGCTTCTGAAGCGCTCACTGGTTCACCTGCCGAATGTCGCTTCGGTGAACTCCACCTTTGCGTTGAAGCAGGTTAAGTACACAACGCAACTGCCGCTTTAAAGCAAACCTGCCGATCGCTGCTCTGACCGCGCATGCTGGCGGTCCAGCGCCGGGGCCATGCCGCTGAGGGCGCCGCCAGTGAACGGCTGCCGGTAGCCGCGGTGTAAAACCGCCCATCGACGGGTTCACGGCGTGTTTTGCGAACGCCCCGGTAGCGATACTGCAGTATCCGCGAAACACGCCATACTGCGGTATCCGGACTCAGTAGCCTTTAGCGAGCGTCCAGCTTGCTCACGACCTGCCCCAGAACCTGCTCAAGATCCTGACCGTCACAATCCACCACGATATCCGCATAACGCCGGTACAACGCCTGACGCTCCTCGAATAACTCCTCGAAGCTCTGCCCCGGCGCCTTGGCTATTCCGCGGCTTTCATAATTGTGAATTCTGCGCCGCAGTTCATCGGCAGAGCAGTTCAGGAAAACTGCAGGGCCGAACCTCAACAGGTTGTGCATTCCCTCCTCGCTGTACACCACACTGCCGCCCGTAGCGATCACATGGTTGGGCAGGTTTGCCTCGGCAATCACCTCACCCTCAATACGGCGTAGATTCAGGTAGTCGGTCTCGTTCATGATCTCCTGCAGGGTTTTGTCTTCCCGCAATTGGATCAATACATCGGTATCCACAAAATCTTTTGCCAGCTCCTTCGCCAGCAATACCCCAAGCGTACTCTTGCCGGCACCCGGCATCCCGATCAGTACAACACTGCCCTGTTTATGCATTTTTATCCGACTTCCTAAAAAAGCTTTGTGAGATCTGCAGCAGAGTCACCCCCGGTCAGTCTCCTCTCCGCGGCAATACCACTGACCGCAGCCAACCCAACAGGCTATTGCCCGTCAGCAGCATTTTATCCAATTCATCCAGATTGTGCGCCTGCCGGAAACTGTCCGCAAACAACGCCTCTCTTGTGATCATTCTCCGGCGCGGGTTGATCTGCTTGATTTCCCGGGCGGGATTGCCTGCAACGACTGTATTGGCCGGGATATCACGGGTCACCACACTACCCGCGCCTACCACCGCATTGTCACCAATGGACACGCCCTTGCACACGATGGCGCTGTCACCGATCCAGACATTGTTGCCGATGGAAATGGGTGATGTGCAGCGAAACGGCCGTGTGCGGTTGTACAGGCCGTGCCAGTCTGAATCGGAGATATAGACGTTCGCGGCCAGCATACATGCATCGCCCAGGGTGATGGACTGACCCGCAGAAATCCGCACGCCCGGAGAGATGAGTACATAATCGCCGATGCTGATCTCCGCTTCGCCACCGCGGTGGCCCATGGCAGTCAGCCGAATACAGTTATCCGGTGTAGAGATCAAGTGCGGGAAATTGCCGAGGCGGATGTTACTGCCGAAGACCTTGACTGAGGCGGGGTGCATGATTTCCGGCTCGCAGCCGATGGCATCGAACTGTGGCAGCAGAAAGTGGCGACAACGCCAGTGACGGAACCTGAGCTGCAGGCGCTTTAGCCAGTATGGTCTATGATCCTTGCGCATGGTGTGTAGAAGCCATCCTCAGTTTTTTATCTGTTTTACGAGCAGTCATTCTTTGTCACTGAATCTGCGCCGCGAGTGCATTGCAAACTGCCGTACTCGCCGGTACTGTCAGGCTCAACTCTTTCTTCCACCGAACAGAAAAATACACAGCAATGGAAACGTCCCGACCAATTGAATTACCCCTGGACATCGAAACCATCAAAGGTTTTCTCGATCCTCAGGAGGGAGAAGCACTCTACCGACTCGCCGCTGAAGCCAGCGATCTGGGCCCCGTACTGGAAGTCGGCAGCTACTGTGGCAAATCTACCGTGTATCTTGGCAGCGCCTGCAGACTGATGGACAACTCACTATTCGCGATTGACCACCATCGCGGTTCAGAGGAACACCAGCCCGGCGAGGAGTACCACGACAGCGACCTGTTCGATGATCGCAGCCAGTTGATGGATAGCTTTCACAATTTCCGCAGCAATATGCGCAGAGCCGGGCTGGAGCAAAATGTTATACCCGTAGTCGCGCCCTCTGCGGTAGCCGCTCGCCACTGGAATACCCCACTCGGGCTGGTTTTTATCGACGGTGGCCATTCGCTGGAGGCAGCGGTTACCGATTACCGCGCGTGGAGCCGGCATATCGTGCCCGGCGGCTATCTGGCCATTCACGACATTTTCCCCGATCCGAAAGATGGTGGTCAGGCGCCCTACGAGATTTACAAGCTAGCGTTGGCTTCCGGCCAGTTCGAGCTCGTGGAGATGGTCAAGACTCTCGGCATCCTGCGACGCATCCAGTAGGTTCACCCGGGTAAACAGCGTGCTGGCGGGGGTAAGCCCTGCCAGGGCATCCGCGGCAAGCAGCATGGCACCTACCGTCCAGGTGGTTTTCTCTTCAGGCCACACGGCACTGTCCCGATAGACATAGCCAGTCCAGTATCCACCATCGCTGTCCTGCCAGCGATGCAGCCCGCGGTAAATGGTTTCGGCTTTCGCCGTTTCACCTGCCGCCAATAATGCCATGGTAAGTTCACAGGACTCGGCAACCGTTACCCAGGGCTCGTCGTTCACGCAGCGGCAACCCAGCCCCGCCACAACAAACTCGTTCCATTTCTGTTGCAACCGCGCCCTTGCACCAGCGCCCTCGAAGACGCCGGTCAGGACCGGGTAAAACCAGTCCATGGAGAAGCGGGCCTTGCTTTCCCAGGTTCGATCGAACCGTTGTGGTTTATCCCTCAACGCCTCGCCCAGCCGCACTCTGGCCGAATGCCACTCCGGCCGCGCTTTTGCGAGAACGGTGGCAATATTGATACCGCACTCAAGACTTTTGTAAATGGAAGCGCAACCGGTAATCAGGGCGTCCATGAGGGGCTTACCGTTTCCGTCGACAGCCCACTGGATTTCGCCATGGGGTGACTGAAGCGCCAGTACGAAACCCAGAGCGCGATCCACCATCGGCCAAAACCGGTGAAGAAACTCCCGGTCGCCAGTGATCAGGAAGTGATGCCAGATGCCGGTCGCGATATAGGCCACAAAGTTGCTTTCCCGGCGCTCACGGTTATCTACCTGGCCGTCTTTGTAGGCGGCCCACCAGCTTCCATCGTCCAGCTGAATGCTCGCCAGCCAGGCGTAGGCACTTTCGGCCGCATCGTACTCACCAGCAATACTGAGTCCCATGGCCGCTTCCACATGATCCCAGGGATCCGCGTAGTGTCCGGTAAACCACGGAATACAGCCATCCGCCAGCTGTTGAGAAAGAATGTACTCGCCACTGCGGCGCACAAACTCCCGGGGGTACAGCGGCGTTCCTACTGAGGTGGTATCGAGGGAGATACTCATACTGCGCTCTCCGGAACAGCAGCTTCTGGGTAGTCGAGTTCGGTCAATTCCCCATTGTCTGCCGCGGGCTCCACCGGAGCCGGTTTGACAAAATACAGGGCGATACTTTTCCCAAGTAGCGGGTTGAGCAGTTTTTCCAGCCAGCGGGTAAGTCGAGGCTTTTGCATCAGGTCCCAAACCAGAACCCGGTGGTATCCGGTAATCAGGGGGTGATCGTCCCGGCCCCAGAAGAGGCACTTGAGCCACCAGTAAGGGGCGTGCAGTGCATGGGCCTTATGGCGGGCAAAGTATTGATGCCCCAGGGCTTCCACGCTTCTTCGCAGCTGCTTTTCACGGAAAATCCGGATGTGCCCGCCCTCTACCTGGTGGTAGTCGTCGGACAATTTCCAGCAGACCCACTCCGGAAAAAATGCCGGAACGGTGGCCGCAAAAACGCCAGATGGCTTTAGCACCCGGTTGATTTCGTTGAGCACCCCCTGGTAATCCTCAATGTGCTCCAACACTTCAGAGCAGATCACCACGTCAAAGAAGTGATCAGCGAATGGCAATTGCAGCGCATTACCAACGCCAAACTGAAGGCGACCACGTTGTTGCCCGGCCGAAAAAAACGGCGCGGCGCGCTCGCTGGCCGTATTGATATCCCGTTGACTCAAATCGATGCCAAAAATTTCGACTTCATCGGTCAACATCAGGTGAATGGCGTGGCGCCCCTCACCACAACCCAGGTCAAGTACTCGCTGCCCCGGTTGCAGGTTCAGCAGCGAGGGATCCACCGTAATCATCAGGCAGCTTCCCCGTGGCGTTTTGGACTCTCTGCCACCCTGGCTGCGGCTCCGTCACTCTCTGCAGTAGCGGGCTCCATCTGCTCTGCAGTCGCGGCCGGGCGATCAAAACAATCCCTCTCGCGATGCTTCTCACCGATAATTTCCCGGTAGTAAGCCACCAGATGGCGGGCCGCCACCTGCCAGGAAAATTTTTCTTCGATGCGTTGGCGGCCTGCGATACCGAGAGACTCACGCAGAGCGGCATCTATCAAAAGTTTGTCAATCGAGCGCGCCAGTGCGCCACTGTCTCCCGCGGGAACAACGATGCCAGCATCCCCGACAACCTCGGGCAATGCACCACCATTGCTCGAAATCACGGGAACACCACAAGCCATGGCCTCGCCGGCCGGCAACCCAAACCCTTCATAGAGTGAGGGGCACACCACCAGCGAGGAAGTGGCATAGTGTTCCACCATTTCACGATTTGAAATACCGGAAACAAAACGCACAGCAGATTGAAGGCCAAGTTCTTCAAGCAGCTGTTCTGTCGCACCACCCTCCTGCAATTTTCCAACCACCAGTAATTTGAGTTTCGGGAATCTTCCCCGCAGTAGCGCCATCGCCTGTAAAAGAAAGCGCAGTCCCTTGAGGGGCTGGTCAGCGGAGGCCGTCGTCATGATCTGCCAGGGGTCCGGCGCGATGTGCGGCTGGGGAGTAAACAGCTCGGTATCAATCCCGTTGTAAATCAGCTCCAGCCGCGAGGGCGCCACGCCAAACTGCTCCACGATATCGGTAAATGACTGTGTCGAAACCGTGACAATATGGTTAAGCCTGCGGGACACCTTGATCTGCATTCTGAGGAAACTGTGCCAGCGTCGGACCAGCAGGCGATAGAACCAGTCCGGTGCGGCGTCGATCGCCAGCTGGCGGTCGCGGGTAATTGGGTGGTGGATGGTAGCGACGACGGGAAGGCCCTGCTTTTCGATACTCAGCAGGCCATAACAGAGCGACTGGTTATCGTGCACTACGTCATATTCCCTGCCATGGGTGTTCAGGTACCGGGCGACCCGTCGGCCAAAGCTATACGGCTCGGCAAATCCACCGGTGAGCTTGCCAAACCATTCGTGGAAGTCAGCCCAACTCAACAGGTGCCGTGGCCGGAGCGCCCGTGTGGGACGTGGATGCTCGTAGAGGTTCAGCCCGGGCATCTTGATCAGGCGCACCCGCGGGTCCAGCTCCGGATAGGGCTGGCCGGAAATCACATCCACCTTGTGGCCAGCGTCGACCAGCGCCTTACTGAGGTAGTAAAGGTAAACACCCTGCCCGCCACAATGGGGATGGCTGCGATAACCGAGCAGGCAGATATTCAATGGCCGCAACTGGGCCGATGGACCGTCTGTACGATTTCCCAAGGCGGTCATAGATTCCCCATAGTTATTGTTTTGGCGAACGCGAAACGTCGGATGCCGAAAGAGGCGAAGAATACACTGGGCAAGAAATGACTGCCAGACAGAAACCGTCCACGCCGGAGACCAGACTACTCAGTCCGACACCGGGAGTGTGTTTTTTTCATACAAGCCGGCGAAGCAGTTGCCACCACGACAAAGCCCCGATCTCGCAGCAGGTGCAAGAGTCGGGGCAATCGGGTCTGGAGCATTCTTCAGGTCAGAAGCTGAACTTGTAGCCTACGCCCAGATTGAAAATCCAGGAATCGTAATCCAGATCATCCTTGTAACGAACGGAATCGACAACAATCCCGTTGCTGAGCACCACGTTATCGACACCCACTTCGATTTCGGGGTCGGCATTGATATACATGGCAGAAGCGTTGACCAGCCAATTGGCATTACGCCCGAATTCGATATCCACGCCCACCTGTGCAGTCCATCCCCAGGAACTGCCAAAATTGACCAATCCGCGATCAATTCTTTCCGTGACCACGCCATTCGAATTCACCACGTCTTCGACAAATACCGGGCGCAAGTAATCCTGATCGATGTCGGTATAGTTAACGCCGACACCAATATAGGGCTGTATCCAGGACTCTACGCACACCGGGTACCAATCCACATACAGGCTGGTCACATTAGTTTCGAAGTCTCCAAGACGATTGGAGCTACGGGTTTCGAAATCCGGCCCGATCACATAGGTATCGTAGTCAGCCTCCAGGTCCGCGCCGTCCATATAGTACAGCTCAACTGCCCAGTGGTCGGCGACAAAAAAGGTACCGTTGATAAACCAGGTGGTATCGTCATCCAGGTCCAGCGAGTCCCCGACTTCTACCGAAATGGTTGAATCGGGATCATCGGGATCCAGCACATCGACGATAGCGGACTCGGAAAAAACGGAGTCCTCGGTATCCATAAAGGCCGCACCGGCTCGCACGATAAAATCACCGCCAGTGAAATCGGCAAAAGCCGGCGAAGTTGCGCTGGCGGCGGCAATGGCCAACGGCAAAAGAAGATGCTTGGTTCGCATGGGTAACTCCTTGTAACTCTGAAATGCTCCATGGCCGACGGGAGCCACAAATAAATTGTGACCCGTGCGTGCGGTTAGTTTGAGTATAGGTGGAGTTTTCCGGAAAACAGCAAGTACCGCCTAAGGTTTACCCGACAAATAGGAAGAAATTTCTGCAAATTATTTCGCCCAAAAAAAATGCCCGCCAAAAGGCGGGCCAGTTTTCTCGAACACACTTTCAGGAGGAGAGTTTGCGACGCGCTGTGCATGCAAGTTCACAGCTGTCTGAATTAGGTATAGCAGAGCATTTTCAACTGCCACTCACCCTGTCATCAAAGCCGTTACATATTGGTCGCAATCCACGCCTGAAAAATTCCTGGCAGTGGATCAAACCCGCTGCAGGTAACTCTGGTATTCGACGTCGGTAACTCGCGCGGCAATTTCTGCCTGCTCCTGGCGCTTGAGCAATACAAACAGCTCGACGAATTTTGGGTCGAAGTACTCCTGCCAGAGTTCGCTATCGGCAAACCGGTTGAGTGCGCCAACCCAGGTATTGATCAACTGATCACTCTCTACCTGATAGGCGTCGCCCTCTACCGGCGCCGGGGGCTGGAGCTTGTTTTCAAGACCGTGACAGACGCCAGCGAGAATTGCGGCCAACACCAGATACGCATTGACGTCTGCTCCCGCTATACGGTGTTCGATCCGGCGGGCCTTGGGCTCACTGGCCGGGATGCGGAATGTCACGGTGCGGTTGTCGTACCCCCAGCACAGATTCAGGGGAGCATGGCTACTCTCCTGGAAGCGGCGATAGGAATTGGCGTGCGGCGCGAAAATCGCCATGGCATCGTTGGCCGTCGCCATCATGCCCGCCACGGCATGGCGCAACAGGTCTGAACCCGTATCCGTGCCGTCATCAAACACATTGTTACCGTCGTTATCCACGAGGCTCATATGCACATGCATACCGTTGCCGGCAAGCTCGCCAAACGGCTTGGCCATAGCACTCACACGCAGACCGTGACTACGCGCCACCCCTTTTAGCAAGCGTTTGAACAACAGGGTCTGATCCGCCACTTTCAGCGGATCGTCGCAGTGCAGCAGGTTGATCTCAAACTGCCCCGGCGCGCATTCGGACAGGATGGAATCCGCAGGAATCCCCTGTTCTTCACAGGCGGCCCGCACATCGGCAAAAAAGTGCCGCTGCGAATCCAGCTCTGCGAGATCATAGACATCGGTGGAGGGCACCAGATCAGAGTCGTTGTCGCTCACCGGGCGCGGGCGCCCCAGCTCATCAGCCTCTTCTCGCAGAAGATAGAACTCCAGCTCAGTGGCGCACACCGCCTTGTAGCCGAGTTCGCCCAGACGTCGAACCACCTTCTGCAACTGCGCGCGCGGGTCCGCGTAAAGTTCCGAGCCATCCGCCTCGAACAATTGCATGTGCAGTTGTGCCGTCTGCTCGCGGTGCCAGGGCGCCAGGCAGACCGGAGATACGGGCTGACAGACACCATCGCTGTCACCACTGGCGAACACCAGCGGGCTATTTTCGATATCGCGCCCCCAGATATCCAAACTCACGGCACTGCGCGGCATCTGCAACCCGCCGCCGAGTAACTTCATGGCGGAATCCGCGGGCAGCCACTTGCCGCGCGGGATACCGTTGATATCAAAGGCAAACCCCTCGATCCACTTAAGATCCGGGTGCGCTTCAAGAAACACTTCCGAGTCCGAAAGCAATTCTGGGGACGGCTGATATTTTTTTTGTGCTGCCATAAAACGATTCACATTGATGGGAAATTAGGCCCCGTATTGACGAAAAATACCGGGGCCTGTAGCGGAGTTTACGCCATGGCCCGAGCGGTATCATCCAGGGCACGGTGCGCCTTTTCCACCAGCTCGTCAATCTGTTCCGTGGTGAGAATCAGCGGCGGTGCAATAATCATGGTGTCGCCTGTGGCGCGCATCACCAGGCCGTTTTTGATGCTCATATCCCGGCATACGCCGCCCGCAGTGCACTGGTCGTCAAAGCGCGCTCGACTGCCTTTGTCTTTCACCAGTTCCAGTGCGCCGACCAGGCCCAGGCTACGCGCCTCGCCCACGATGGGGTGGTCCGCCAGCTCGGCCCAGCGCTTGGCCAGATACGGGCCGGTGGTATCGCGCACAGTTTCGATGATCTTTTCTTCGCGCAGAATATTCAGGGTCGCAATACCGGCCATACAGGCAGCCGGGTGCGCGGAATAGGTGTAGCCGTGAGTGAACTCACCACCCTTTGCCTTGATCACATCCGCCACACGGTCGCTGACCATGGTGCCGCCCAACGGGAAGTAACCGTTGGTGACCGCCTTCGCAAAGGTCATCAGATCCGGCTTCATGCCGTAGTAATCGGCACCGAACCACTCGCCGGTGCGGCCAAATCCGAAAATCACCTCGTCCATCACCAGCAGGATGTCGTACTGATCCAGCACTTTCTTCACTTCTGGCCAGTAGGTCTCCGGCGGAATGATCACCCCACCGGCACCCTGGATGGGCTCGGCGATAAACGCGGCCACGTTATCCGGGCCCAGCTCCTGAATTTTCTCGTCCAGACTGCGCGCCGCGTGCACACCGAACTCTTCCGGTGACATGTCGCCGCCCTCGCCAAACCAGTAGGGCTGCTGGATGTGCTCGATGTAATCGAGTCCCTGGAACTGCTTGTGCATGCCGCTCATGCCACCGAGGCTGGCACCGCCAATGGTGGAGCCGTGGTAAGCGTTCTTGCGGGAGATCACGATGCGCTTCTTGGGCTGCTCTTTCAGGTCCCAGTAGCGGCGGATGATGCGCAGGTTGGTATCGTTGGCCTCACTGCCGGAACCGGTGAAAAACACATTGTTCATATGTGCCGGAGTCACTTCCGCCAGCAGATCCGCCAGCTCGATCGAAGGCACCGTGGTGCACTGGAAGAAGCTGTTGTAGAACGGCAGCTTATTCAGCTGCTCGTAGATAGCCTCGCTGATTTCCCGACGGCTGTAGCCCAGGTTGCAGCACCACAGGCCGGACATGCCGTCGAGCATGGTGTGGCCATCAATATCCGTGATATAGGCGCCTTCGGCACTGGTGATGACCCGCGTGCCCTGTTTGCCGAGATCACTGAAGTCGGTAAACGGGTGCAGCAGGTGCTCGCGGTCATGCTGTTGTAACTGGTTCTTGTTCATGAACTCACTCCTGATTCGAATAACGCCTGCGGTAATGCTCAGACTTGTAAGGCATCACCGCAAAATGTGATCACATTTTAGGGGCAAGAACGGAGAAGGTGCAACCCGTATTCACGACGAGCCACTGTTACACCGATAGCACAAGCCTAGTGCCGATCGCGAAGCACTGGTCGTCATCGCGAGAAACAGGCTTCAGAGGCGGCAAACAGGAGGGGAAGCGCTGGGAATGGGGACGTGCGAGAGTCCGGGGCAGGCCATTCCGCGGAGCCCACACAAGGCGTGGGACTCGGCAGTCAGGGGCACCAGCCCCCTGTGAAAAGACTTGTTCGATCAGCGGGCCGCCGTCACCGATACGGAAACAGGCGCGATATCCAGCGCCACATCGAGGATGGTGTACTGATCCTTGGTGCCGGAGCCGTAGCTCCAGAAACCGCGGCTCTGATCATCCTGACGAAAGTGGAACAGCACACCCTTACCAGTCTGATCGTCGAACGCATAGCGGCGCAATTCGCGGGTGTCGCTATTGTCCAGCAGGGAGAAACCCAGCAGTTGATCCAGGCGCGGGTTGGCCAGCGCAATACCGGCCCCCTGGGTAGCGCGATAGCCGAATGCCTCGTTGCCAAGGGTCTCGCTGCCGGAGGCGGATACGCGATGTTCGCGCCAGTTGTAGCTGTCACCGTGACTCAATACGCTCACACGCAGATCGCGGGCAGCGAAACCGTCTTCGGCATCGGCGAACGTCGCACTGCGCGCGTCCGCCACAACCAGGGTTCCCGCCCCCAGTACTTTCATGGATGCGACATCCAGATCGACCAGCAGCGCAGTATCTTCATCCACACCAAATCCCAGCGGCTCCTCGGGTCTGGTGACACCTCCCAGCGCGCGAACCAGGCGCCCAAGACGGGCTTTACGATCAAAGTGCTGGTCCACCACGCCCACCGGCAGAAACCCCAATCCGCGGGACAGCAACAGTTGCCCGGATTCCTGGCTTTCCATGCCCTGGTAGGTTTCCACGGCGGGTAGCGTGAGTGCACTCAGGGAATCCCCCGCGGCGATCATGGTGCTACTCATGATGGCCGCGCCGGCGCTGGTACCTCCCACAATGGCACCATTGGCAAGCTGGGCCCGGATCGCGGCCAACACGGGCGTATCGCGCCCCTCCTTGTCTAACAAGGTGCGAGTGATTCTGGTCTGGTCGCCGCCGACAAACCAGATGCCACCAGCGGTATTGAGGCTTTCGGCCAGCGCCTTGTCGTGACCACCCTGCTGCCAGTCACTTTCATCGATGGACTCTGTCGACTTATCGTCTTTGTCGGCAATAGGCAAAATGCGGACTCTGCCCTTAAAACCATGGCTGCGCAGGTCCGCCTGAAACTGTTGCGCATAGTGACTGGGCCGACCGGACGCGGCCGGCACAATGACCACGTCGGGGAATTTTTCCGGCACACCTTCGATAAACGCGCGGTAGACCGCGGTATTATCACTGCGCAGTGCACCGCCCACAATCAACAGGCTGCCGGAATCGGCGGACGCCTTCGCCTGCGCACCCGAATCACTGCACGCGGCGAACAGAGGTAAACATAGCCCTGCAAGAGTCGCCACCAGACCGGTAAATTTCATAGCATTATTTCCATCATCAATTTTTCTATTCGTCCGCAGTGCCGCCCGCCGGGAAACGGACTGCGCTTCGATTCGACACGCAGCTGCCCTCCCTGCTGCCGTTCCATCCGCGGGCTGTGGCCACAGAAGGATTTGAAACAGCGACTGAAATGGGATGCAGAACGAAACCCACAGCGGCGCCCTATTTCATCGATGCCCAGTGCACTTTCGTGCAGCAGTGACCTCGCTTTTTCAAGCCGCAGCTCCCGATAGAATCGCGCGGGCAATACGCCCTCAAAGCGCAGGAACAACCGCTCGAGTTTTTTCTGTGAGATGCTGAGGTAGCTGGCGAGCTCGCCGGTCTGGAGTGGTTCGGAGAGGTTGTTGCGCATCAGCGTCATGGCCTCTTCAAACAGACGTTGATCGCGAACAGGTCCTGGCTGTTGCACCACTCCATCCATCGTTATGTCCTATCCTGTTTCGCGGCCGCCGTAAGGCTGGCGATCAAACAGCTGCCAACGCCCCCGGGCCATGGTATGGGTTATCTGGAATCTCGCCGGATCCACCAGAATCAGGTCCGCATCCCGCCCGGACGCGACCAGGCCTTTGCGTTTGAGTCCCAGCGCCCGCGCGGGGTTACTGGTCACCACCTGCAGTGCACTGGCCAGTTCCACGCCCTCTTCCTGTACCGCACGGCGGAATTCCTCGAACAGGCTGGCGATGCTGCCCACCTCGATATCCTGCAACTCTCCCTGGTTGCAAAAATTGGTCAGTGACCCCTGGGCGTCGGAGGAAAAGGTGAGCTGGTCGATGGGCGCTTTCCGCTCCAGTGCCAGCTTCAGTGCGCGGCTCGCGCGCATTTCACCGCTGGCAAGGATTTCCGCGGTGGTGGAGGTGGTGAAGTCGATAAAGCCACCGGCGCGGGCAAAGTCCACGCCGTGTTCCAGCAACGCCATATTGCGATTCATATGGGTGGGAAGGAACTGGGTAATGGGGATCTCCGAGTGCTCCACCACATCAAACAGCGGTTGCAGCCGCCCGGCACCGTCGCCCACATGGATACTCACCACACCGCCCTTACCGCTCAACAGGCCGGCAACCCGGGCATCGGCGGCAATGCGGATCAGTTCATCCCGAGAGGGGTGCGACGAGCGATGATCTGAAATTGCCAGCTCACCGACACCGATCATGTTTTCCACCAGCATGATGTCGCTGCGCACACTGCCGGTCAGTGTATTTACCGGTACCTGGTAGGAGCCGGTCTGGATAAAGCAGCTAATCCCCTGCGCCTCCAGCGCTTTCGCCTTGCCGAACAGCTCGTTCAGGGTACGGGTGGTGGCATCGGTACCCAGTGCACCAATCACCGTGGTGACGCCCGCAGAAATCGCTTCACGCACATCCAGCTCCGGTGTGCGGGAACCGAAACCCGCTTCACCACCGCCGCCACTGATATGCACCAGGGAATCCACCAGCCCCGGCATCAGCCAGGCACCGTCGGCGTCCACCACCTGCCCGATATTTTCCGGCAGCGTAAGATGCTGGTCGATCTGCGCGATCGCGTTTCCCGCCACCAGCACATCGCAGCGGCCGAGGCTGCGGGGCGCGAACACTTCCGCATTTTTTATCAGGGTAATTTGAGACATAAATGACAACTTGAATTTGTAGGTACTTTTACCGGGTCCGATTGCACGCTGGGAAGTTAATAACCCGATGCGGCCGCTACCAGCACTGTCAGTGACGCAAACAGGAACAAAATGCCCTGCAATGGCAGCACAAAGCGCAGCCACACGCCCCAGTCCAGGCGCGCCGCCCCCAGACACCCCATCAGCGCCGCCGAAGTGGGCACGATGATATTGGTGAGGCCATCGCCCAACTGAAAAGCGAGCACCGCGGTCTGCCGGGTAACCCCGACGACATCCGCGAGAGGTGCCATGATGGGCATGGTGAGCGCGGCCTGGCCGGAACCGGAAGTAATAAAGAAATTGAATACCGTCTGAAACGCCAGCATAAACCAGGCAGATACAGCACCCGACACATCCGCGAGGCCACTGCCCGCGGCGTGCAGAATGGTATTAAGAATACTAGCGCCCTCGGGGTCATCACCGCCGAGCAACAGCACGATACCTTTGGCGAAGGCCACCACCATGGCCGCGGGCAACAATTGTTGCGCACCCTCGCGAAACGCTGCCGCTGCCTTGTTTGGGGTAAGGCCGTTCAGGCCGAACACGATAGCCACCGTCGCGATGACAATGCCCATAGTGAAAAACTGCGTGGCAATTTCCGGCAGAAAATAACTGCGCTCTACCACGCCCCAGATCATCCACGCGATACCGGCACTGAACAGGAGCAAGACCCACCCGTCGCCGCGCGCCATGGTCTTCAGCTCAGTGGTGGACACGGACTTGTCGCGGAACACCCGGTCGGAAGCATAGGCCAGGGAGCGCGTAGGCTGGCACTGAATCCGTCGCGCGTACACGATGGTGTAGGCAGCGAGACCGCAGGTTGCCAGCAGCCACAATCCCATGCGCAGGCCGCTGCCAGACATCAGCGGTACGCCGGCAATCCCCTGGGCGATACTCACTCCGAACGGATTCATCCACGAAGTGGCAAACCCCACCTGGGTGGCCACATAGGTAACGAGCAATGCCGTGATGCTGTCATAGCCCATGGACACCAGTAGCGGCACTACGATCAGGGTGAACGGAATCACCTCCTCGCCCATGCCAAACACCGCCCCGCCCAGAGAGAACAGAAAACACAGGATAGCGAGATAGAAATGCCCCGCCTGCCGATTGCGCGCAATCACCTGAAACAGGCCGCGCTCTACTGAACCACTGGCAAAGATCAGGCCGAATGCACCACCGGTCAGCAGGATAAACGCGAATACGCCGATGGATGCGCCCCACTTACTGCCGGAAACCATGCCCTCGAACGCGAAGTTCAGGAGCCCGATGCCCCCCCCTTCCGCAAACACCGCCATACCGGTGGGGCCGCCCTCGGCAGGCTGGTAGCTGCCAGGATCGATCACGCTCCGTTCAACACCATTCACCTCGGTGATAACCGTGTCGAAAGTGCCCGCAGGAATGACAAAGTTCAGCGCAAAGGCAACCAGTGCAACCGCCAGCAATATCAGATAGGTATCCGGCATTGCCCAGGTTTTCGCCACCGATTGCTCGACCGCACTGTTTTGCTCCGGGTCGCAGGTCTGGGATTCGCTTGTCTGCATAGGAATACACCGCAGTCATTGAAAAAAAATCGACGGGCGCACACCGCGCGCCCGCCGGAATCAGTTCCTGTGAGACACTGATTAGAACGAGTAGCCGTAACTCAGGGTATAGAAACGGCCCATGGAATCGTGATTGAAGTGATCCACATTGGCCCCGGTGCCCAGCACCAGCGGCGGCTCTTCATCCAGCAGGTTGTTCACCCGCAGGCTCAGCCAGCTGCCGTTGTCGAAGTCACGGGCGACGTTCAAGTCAAAGGTTAACCAGCTGTCGACTTCCACATTGCCGTCACTATCGATATCGACCCGAGAAGCAAAATACTCATTGCCTTCCGCGAACACCGCATTCAAAACGCGTGCGTCAGGGTCATCCATATAGCTGTGCGTGTAACGGGCACTCAGGGTGGAGGACCAGTCCTCGTAACGCCAGCGCAGGGAGCTGTTGGCCAACCAGCGCGGATAGGTGTAATTACCGGCTTCTTTCACAATACCCAGTGCGTCGGACGGCAGCTTGTCGAATTCATTCAGGTAAGTACCGTCCAGGGTAAAGCGGAAGCTGCCCCAGTTTTCAGTGTCAAAATACTGGGTAAACGCCACATCCACACCATTGGTCTTCTGCCAACCGAGGTTGGACAGCTGGAAGTGCGCATCCACTACAAAACCACGATCTACCTCCAGGCCAGGCTGGCCAGTCGGCAGTTCTCCCAGGCCCACTATTGGGAACTCGCCATTGAACGCACGCAGGATGAAGTCGTCTTCTTCAATACCGATCAGGTTTTCGTGCTCGATATTCCAGTAGTCGACGGTAATCTCGGTGTCATCAAACGGTTTCAGCAGGAAACCGGCACCCCAGGTGGTTGCAGTTTCCGGCTGCAGATCGTCATTGCTAACGTCCTCCGAGAACAGTGACAGACCGGAGCTCTCAGGATCTCCGTCGCAAGCCTCTGGGGTAACGCTGCAATCCGTGCGATAACTGGACAACAGAGTGCCCGCACCAGTTTGCGCAAGCGACGGTGCACGGAAGGAGGTGGACCAGTTACTGCGAAAAATAATTGCGTCATTAAATGCATGGCGCAAAGCAACCTTCGGGTTGGCATCGCCACCAAAGCTATCGTAGTGGTCGTAACGCAATGCAAACTGCAGTTCGGTGTTGGCAGCCAACGGAATCATCTGCTCCATGTAGACCGCCCACTGGTTGCGTGCGGCATCGGCAGAAGTGGAGCTGAAGCCAAGGATCGGCTCGGGATTCAGGGTGGTGGAAACCGCATCGCCAGACGGTGTGTCCTTGACGGATTCGCGGCGGAACTCACCACCAAAGGCTACCTGAATCGCGCCCGCCGGCAACTCGAGCCAGCTCCCGGAAATATTACCGTCAATGGCGTACAGACTGGATGTACCACCGCGCTTTGCGTCGGTGCGGATCAACTGCGCCACTTCAGCCATCTGATCAACCTGGCCACCGAATGGGTTGTACCAAGCCGTAGTTTTCCCCAAATCTTCACAGGTTTCTCCCGCACCAAAGCCCGCACCGGGACGTACAAAATCCACTTCCCAGCGATCTACAACGGAACCATCGGTACACAGATTACCAACACTTGCATTGTAGAAAGCATCCGCCTTGTACAGCCCGGAAACTCCGCGCTGCTCGGATTCACTGCGCCCCAGATTCGCAGCCACTTCCCAGTTCCAGTCGGAAACTTCACCGCGAAGGCCAGACACCAAACGCATGGATTCATTTTCCACCTCTACTGCACGCGCATCTGGAAACTTGCCGTATGCGAGAACAGGCCAACCATAGAAGTCACTGAAGTCATCGACCCCGCCTTCTTCGATCATGTCTGCTTTCAGGGCTTCCGGCCAGTAGGGGCTTTCCGGATCGAACGGTGCACGAGAGAAGTTCGCTGGAGAAGAAGTACCGCTAGACTTGCTGGCTTGCAGCATCAGAGTGTTAAACCACTCCAGATTGTCGGAAAGATCGTAATTGAATGTGGCTACTACATTCGCACTCTCGTATTCATCCTGTGTCGCAGCCACTGCATTGGTATTGAACTCGCAATACTCACCGAACTCGCCGAAACCAAACTGGTCTTCCGGGCAACCACCAGAGGCGGGATCTTCAGTCTGGTCGTACCACATCCAGCCGAAATCATTGAAACTCGGATAAACACCCTGCTGGCTCGGACGTACGGAATTCGCGGTCAACTCGCGGTCACGATCGTACATGGCATTGCGCGAGAACAGGTCGACCACCACCATGGTGTGGCTGCGTTCGCCTTCCCGGCCCCAAACCCAGTTCAGGTTGTATTTACCTTCATCGGTGCCGGCAGTGGAGTTGCCGTGGGTCAGTGAAATTTCACTGCCATCAAAGTCGTCACGCAGTACAAAGTTCACCACACCCGCAACCGCATCCGCACCATAGGTAGCGGCGGCGCCGCTGGGCAGCACTTCAACCCGCTCAATGGCAGAGAGCGGAATGGAGTTTACGTCGACGAAGGATTCCTGGCCCTTGGCGAAGGAGCTCACGGATACACGGCGACCGTTCACCAGTACCAGAGTAGAGCTGGCACCAAGGCCGCGCAGGGATACACCGGCCGCCCCCACCGGAGTGCTGCTGGAGAGTGCACCGGAGGTAGCGGTAGAGAAGGTGCCGCTGCCGCCGCCGGTCTGGGACAACTGTTGCAGGATTTCAATGGGGGAAGTTGCCCCGGACGCTTCGATATCGTCACGGTTGATCTGCACCACCTGCACCGCGCCTTCTGTATCCAGGCCTTTGATATGGGTGCCCGTCACTACTACTTCTTCCACGGTGGATTCCGCGGGTGCAGGTTTCTGCGCAATCGCCAGTGCGCTACCGCTCATCAGCGAGCAGCCTAGTGCCAGTTGAATAGCCTTACTCAGCGGAGATTTGCTCAGTTTGTCTTTGTTATCCATTTTTATACCCTTCAGGAAACGTTTCCTGTCTCTAGTGGATCTCTGGGATCTGCGTATTTTCCTGGTGTGACGGGCACAGGAGCACGCCCACCAAAGCTGGCTGAAATTGTTTCAGGGAGAAAACCGGCGGCAATGCACAGCAACCCGGATACCCGGCAGCGCGCAAGCGGACTCGCACATAGCTGGCAAATAATTTAGGGGGGTAAATCTAAGAACGGAAGATTCCGACTCATAGCTTCCCTGCGCCCGCGACCAAGGCGGAGCCCCCGGTTAAACCGAGGCGGGAAAGCTACTCGTCAAACCACTCGCTGAGATAGTAGTTGGAGGAGCAGCGCTCAATGGCAGCAATATTGTTCATTTTGCTCTGTATGCCCTGCACTGTTTATCAAGTACGTTGCGCTGTATTTCTGACGGTGGCTGACTGCTAACGCCCGAATACCCAATAGGAGTTTACTAGCAAACCACTCTCTATTTTTTATCACGCTGCAAAAATGCTGTAAAGCAATTCTGTTATCAGATTTAATTCGTGTAAAAATCCCTGCGACAACCGAATAATCTGCGCATTGCGCAGCAACTTCAGCCCGGATCTTTTGCGCAAGCATAAAGAAACGTTTATCTGAATAGCACGGCCGGAGGAGAAATCCCTCCCCGGCCATGCCATTTGAACAGGTCCTATGTTGCTAGGGAGGCAACAGGGACGGTTACTGGTAAGGCTGATTGATATAAAAATTACCCGAGCGTCCATCAATGCCGATTCGCTTCGGCGTGACACTGGTGGAACCCGTCAGAATATTGAACTGATCGAATTCGTCCAGTTTGTAGCGCAATACATCCTCATATACTACCGGCTGACCGCACTGGGCCTGGGTGCGACTGGTCTGCCCATCCTCCAGCAAAACGTAGACACTGCCACTGCCATCCACGACCCCGTTGCCGTCCGGCGTAAAGAAGATGGATGTCGCTTCATCTACCCCGACCCCCTGAATCCCCGCGGGCAGACCCGCCATGAACGCCATTAACCTGCCCATACGGTCACGCTCGGCAAAGTGGGTATCCACGATCACGCTCTGCATGGTCGCGGTGCTCAGGAAGCCCGTGGAGATGTTGATGTATTCGTGACACAGGTCGGTCACCGCTTCGGAGGAATAGGCACCGAGTACACCATCCGGATCATAAATGTACTCTGACTGCACTGCAGCGCCGGCTGAGGTGCCACCCAGCACACCACCGCGGGCGAGCACAGCATCCAGGGCCTGTTGCAGTGCCGTGCCCTGCCACTGGTTCAGGTAATCGGATTGATCACCACCGGCAATCCACACAAACTCCGCGGAACGCACCGCCCATTCGACATAGGCGTCGTTGGCGTGCTGTGGTCGATCCACAATCAGGGTTTCCACGGAATCGGCGTTCAGCAGACCCAGCAGGTAGTCGTTGTAGCCGTCGCTGCCGCTGGTACGCAGCACCACCACGTCACCGCCATCGATCAGCGGCTCCACGCGCCGGGTAAAGGCCGCGTCCACATCGCTGCCACCGCCCATCACCAGCAGCCCCCCACCAGACTGGTTTACGCAAACATCCGCTTCACTGCCGGAAATATAGCGGGTCAAGCCACCGGGTTTTGCGGGACGCGTACCCAGCTCACAGTCGCCGCCACCACCGCTACTGCCGCCGCTGCTTCCTCCGCTACTGCTGCCACCGGTATCCGTAGGAATACCGTCCACGCTCAGGGTGTAGTCTCCACGTCCGCTGTGGCGGGTCACCTTCAGGGTATACAGGCCGCTTCCTCCGACACTGACACTGGCGGACTCGGGGCGGTTGCCGGTTTCTGCGCTGTAGAGACGTTGCGACACGTCGTACAGGTGCCAGTCGAAGTCGTCTCCACTGGAATGGTTGAGGGTAATGTCGAGATCGGAAGGGGTGTCGATATTGAAGTAGTACCAATCCTGATCCCGGCGATTGGCAATCTTGCCCGCTACGATCTGCCCTGAACAGACAGGGCCGTCAGCATCGGATTCGGCGTCGTTGGATTCGCTTTCCGCCGAGACGCAGGCCTGTGCCCCGTGGCTGAAAAATCCAACACCAAACAGAGAAAATAATAAAACGGACAAGTATCTGGTTCCCATGGGTAGCTCCTTGCAGCATCGTTATTTTTTGCCACACAAGATTACTCAAGGGATCCACCGCAAACATTGAATCAACGACCGATGGGAAAAAACAGTCAAGTTTTGGAAAAAATGGGACAGTTTACACGGGCATCCGATTGCAAATCAGATGCCGCAGTCGATCGCATCCAGAAGCATATGTGCAACCAAACCAATACCCAGCCAGCGCACTGGCTTCCACGGCAGGAACATCATGGCGCCGTAAAAGGAAATCGGAAACATTGTATGCAGGGGGTGGTGGTTGATGCTGCAACGGTCCGGGTCGTAGATCGGCGATGCCAGCAAATGATCCAGATCGACCAGGTTTGCCGCCAGCATAAACAGCGCCGCTTTTTTCCATTCATCGCGAAAGAAGAACCAGGCGATGGCAAGAGGAACAAGAAGGTGTAAAACAATATGGAGATAACTGAACATCAGGTTTTCAACAACTTTCAGATTGCCAATAGCTTTTAGACGGAAAGCAACTCTTCGGCAGAAATGGAACCCAGGCCTTCTTCAATATCCTGGCGGATCGCGGTACGCACACGCTGTTCGTCATTGCTGGCGATAGCGTCGATCAGATCCTGGTGGCGGTCAGGCAGCTCTTGTACGCCGAAGCGCTGAAACACCAGATGCTGAAGCGGCGCAGTCTGCAGCCACAGGCTCTCGATCAGTGACAGGATGATATGGGGATGACCCAGCCGATAGAGGGTGAAATGAAACTCCAGGTTGGCGGTGACGTATTCCTGGATGTCTTTTTTCTCGAGGGCGAAAGTAACCCGGTCGTCCAGTGCCCGCAGCGCTCCCATCTCCTCCTCACCGACAAAGGGCAGCGCCTGAGCTGCAGCCTGGCATTCCAGTGCCACCCGGGCAGCACAGATTTCATCCAGTTTTTCCCGCGTCAGAGTGGGCACGGTAACCCGGCGTGTATCGGAGAGCTCCAATGCGCGCTCCGACGTCAGCCGGCGCAACGCCTCCCGCACCGGCATTGGACTGCAGTCCAGCTCTGCGGCCAGGCCGCGGATGGTGATGGCCATGCCAGGCAGGAACTGGCCGCGCAGGATGGCGTCACGCACCTGGTAGTACACCCGCTCCTGGGTGGTGCGGAACTCTTCCTGCGGCTCGGTAAACTCGGCGTCTCTCACTGGCTGGCCTCGTGGCTTGGGTCGGTAATCGTACAAAATCCACCCAGCCTCCAACCCGTAAGCAGGCTTGCGGGTTGTCGCTATGCGGACATTGCCAGTGCCAGCTTGTGCGGCGACTGGTCACTGCCGACCTCGATCAACTCGTCGGCAATGGCGCCAGTTTGCCACATTTCAAAGAAATCCTCCGCTACCTGCTTTCCGGCCTCGGTTACGGCATTCCAGTACTTGAGTCGCTCCTCGGTGGAAAGCTTCACAAAATCGTCCCTGTCGGGGATCTTGGCGAAGGGCAAGCGGGAGACCCACTCCGGAGATGGAGCCACCAGAATCACATTGTCCATGGCACCGCCGCGCACCCAGCGCCAGCGGAAGCTCTTGTCGAACCAGCCCGGCACCATGTAGGGGAAAAAGTGCGGATAGAGCACCAGCCCCTGCGGGTGCTCAAAGCCCAGATCGAAGTGGTAGTCGGTGATCCCGCCGTCCCGATAGTTGCCCGGGGGTGCACCAGCCGGCGTGGGTACACCGGCCATCACCAGCGGGATCGAGCCCGAAGCCAGCACCGCCGGGCAGACATTCTCCGCACTAAGCGGGGTATTGACCGTGGAGAGGTTACGAAATGCCACTGTCGGGGCCTGCCCGGAGTGAAACACCACCCGATCCCAGAATGCCCGCAGGGTACGGCGACTCACCGCGTTAGCCAGCGCCGAGGCCAGCAGTGCCGGCGCGAGAACCGATTTCCGTTCACTGGCCAGGGGACCGCGCCCGCGCACGGTGACAAAATGGCTGTGCCACACCGGATTGGCCGCTACTTCGGCGGCGCCCTGCCCGCCCAGCACCTCCAGCAGAATATTCTCGCCGGTCGCAGTGATCTCAGCGGGGGTGGGCCGCTCGCTGGCATAGGTCTGATTGACGTAGCCGAATTCCAGCTTTTCCAGGGAAGACAAGGGATTGGCAGTGGCGTAACACATGTTGCGAAAGCTGCCAATCGACGAACCCAGCGTGGCAATGGGCGCGCGGCGATCGCGAAAAAACTCGCCAATCAGCACCCGGTCCAGCTGGCTGATAGACAGCCACTTGGGACCGCCGGAAGCGCCCACTAACGTGGAGACCATTTCCTGGTGCAAACCTTCCTGCCGGACCCGGCGTGCGGCGCTGGCGCCGGCCAACACCACACAATTCTTATACTGCTTCGCTTTCGCCATCTTCCTACTACTCACAGACCGCTTATTGTTGTGTCTTTACCATTCGCCGGTATTGTCCATGGAGGCCCAGGGCTCCTGCGGCGCCAGCGACCCCCCCTTCTGTAACAGCTCGATGGAGATGTTGTCCGGCGAGCGCACAAACGCCATATGGCCATCCCGGGGCGGGCGATTGATGGTCACTCCCATGTCCATCAGGCGCTGGCAGGTCTCGTAGATATTGTCCACGCGATACGCCAGGTGGCCAAAATTGCGACCCCCGGTATAGGTTTCCGGATCCCAGTTGTAGGTGAGCTCCAGACACGGACGCTTGTCGCTGTTCGCGGTGTCGGAGTCCCCCGGCGCAGCAAGGAATACCAGGGTAAAGCGCCCTTTTTCATAATCATTGCGGCTGACCTCATACAGGCCCAGCTTGTCGCAATAAAATTCCAGTGACTTCTCAAGATCGGTGACACGCACCATAGTGTGCAAATATTCCACTGCAACGCCTCCTTCAGGGGATTACAATCCCGGTACGTCAATTGGGTGACTACTTTAGTCACCTCCACAAAAGTTACCAGAGCGAAATGTACCAAAAATACTATCGACAATTTTTACAGGGCGCCCAAAAGGCAGCCTCACCCGGATGCGACCTGCCGGTTCTGCACATGGCGTGCCACTCCCACCACTACTGGCCCGATGTGACCCTCGACGCGGTCAATGCCTACTGGCAGGACGCCGCCGATATGGCCGACAGCAAGTGGGAAAAGATTTTCGGCGAGAAGATACCCGCCTTCCAGCGCGGCATCGCAAGCACACTGAAGCTGCCGGACCCGGCCCAGGTCGCCCTGGCGCCGAATACCCATGAACTCGTGTACCGCCTGCTCAGTGCTTTTGACCTGAGCCAGCCCCTGCGCATTCTGACCACCGATGGCGAATTCTACAGCTTTTCCCGGCAGCTGTTGCGTCTGGAAGAACTGCCCACCGTCGAGGTGGTACGCATACCCACAGAGCCTTTTGCCACCCTGCCGCAACGATTTGCACAGGAACTGCAAAGCGGAAGCTACCAGCTCGCCTACGCCAGCCAGGTCTTCTTCGATTCCGGCGTGGCCTTCCCTGGCCTGCTGGAGCTTGCCGCGCGCAAGCCGGACAGCACCCAGATGGTGATCGATGGCTACCACGCTTTTTTCGCCCGCCCTACCGACCTCAGCGCCATCGCCGACAAGGTGTTCTATACCGCCGGCGCCTACAAATACCTGGGCGCGGGTGAGGGCATGTGTTTTATGTCCATCCCCCGGGGCTGCCAGTTGCGTCCGCTCAATACCGGCTGGTTTGCGGAAATGGCGGAGCTCGAAAACCGTGCCGAGGGCGTCGGTTTTGGCAACGACTGGTTGCGCTTTGCCGGCGCCACCATGGATTACTCGCCGCTTTATAAAGCGCTCGCCGTGCTCGAACTGTATGCGCAAGAAGGTATTACCGTGGAATCCATTCACGGTTATGTTCAACAAAATCAGCGACGCTTCCTGGAAGCCATGGATGCCGCACATCACCCCTTGCTGAATCGCGGCAACCTGATCGCTCACGATCTGGAAAATGGCCACGGACATTTCTTCACCTTTCGCTGCGGCAGTTCGGAAAACGCTGAAAAACTGCAGGCGGAGCTGCGAGAAAAAAATGTACTCTGCGATCGCAGACAACAACTGTTACGGCTCGGCTTTGCCCTCTACCACCCCGAAGACGAGACCTTCACACGATTGTTCAAATAGCGGCGCGCGTTCATCGGATATTCATCTTCGCGGCGCCACAATAGGCGCCGTTACAACGATGTACCACTGGCAATATTAAGGATTCGCCATGCAAAGAACCCTGAAACTGTTTTCCGCGGGCCTGTTGGCCGGACTGGTCGCTTTCACTAGCGGCTGCGGCAACGACACCACTAGCGGCACTACAAGCGGCACCACCGGCACACTGATTTCCATTTCCGCACATGGGGAAGCCAGCCAGGCGCCGGATATCGCGAGCCTGTCCACCGGTGTAGTCACTGAAGCGGACAGCAGTAATGCAGCCATGCAGGCCAACGCCGAGCAGATGGAAACCTTGATGAAGGCGATCAAAAAGGCTGGTATTGACGACAAGGATGTACAGACCAGCGGTATCAGCCTGAACCCGCGCTATGATTATCAACCCAATCGCGAGCGCGAAATCGTCGGCTATCAGGCACGCAACACGGTCAGCGTTACCGTGCGCAAGCTGGATGAGCTCAGTTCCATTATTGATGCGCTGGCCGCCGCGGGCGCGAATCAGATACACGGTCCCAGTTTTTCCATCGCCGAGCCGGAACCGCTCATGGCCGAGGCCCGGGAAAAGGCGCTGGAACAGGCCCAGGCGCGCGCAGAATCCTACGCAAACGCACTCGGCACCAAGGTGCACAGAATCGTGAGTATTTCTGAAGGCAGTCAGGGTGGCATGCCGCGCCCGATGGTGCGCATGGAAATGGCTGCGGCCAAAGACAGTGCCAGCACGCCCGTGGCTCCCGGAGAGAGCAGTGTTTCGGTCAATATGGAGCTGGTGTTTGAGCTCGAAAAATAGTCCCGAGGCTTTACTGATGCATAAAAAATCCCGGCAATAGCCGGGATTTTTTATCTTACTCGGGCTGTTTGTAAACAGTGCCGCCTTTCATAACAAACCGTACCCTCTCAAGGGTGGTGATGTCTTCCAGCGGGTTGCCTATTACACCCACCAGATCGGCATGCTTGCCCGGCGCGATGCTACCCAGCTCATCCTGGGCATTGAGAAGCTGGGCGGCATTCCAGGTTGCCGAGCGAATGGCATCGGCCGGGCTCATGCCCCCCTCTACCATCAGGGCGAATTCCTTGGCGTTCTCTCCATGGCGACTGACGCCGGTATCGGTACCAAAGGCGATTTTCACACCCTTCTTGTGGGCGCGATTAAACGTATCCCGGATCAGCGGACCAATTTTTGCCGCCTTGGTGCGCACCATGTCCGGAAAGAAACCATCGACAGCGGACTTCTGGGTTACCCAATCCCCCGCCAGCATCGTCGGCACATACCAGGTGCCGTGGTCGATCATCATCTCCATGGTTTCGTCGTCCATGTAGGTGCCATGCTCAACGGAATCCACTCCGGCCCGGATCGCGCGCTCCATCCCTTCTTTGCCATGCGCATGTACCGCCACGGTAAAGCCGTAGTCCTTTGCCGTCGCTACAATCGCTTCCACCTCGTCTTGCATAAACTGGGGGTTTTGGCCGCTCTTGGCAACGCTGAGGACACCACCTGTGGCGGTAATCTTGATCAGGTCAGCGCCATCTTTATAGCGCTGGCGGACCGCCTGGCGAGCGCTGGCCACGCCGTTTACCACGCCCTCTGCCGGCCCCGGGCTCCCCATCAGATCCTGGCGGTAGCCGTTGGAGGGATCTGCGTGGCCTCCGGTCGTGGCGATCGACTTGCCCGCGGTAAACACGCGAGGACCAACGACATCCCCACGTTTGATCGCATTGCGCAGACTGATGGTTACATTGTCGCTGTCTCCCAGGTCCCGCACCGTGGTAAATCCAGCCATCAGGGTACGCTCGGCGGTGTTGACGGCACGCAAGGTGTAATCCGCGGGGTTCCAGGTGAAAGCCTCACTGTATGTACGCGGGCCAAACTCGTAGGACAGGTGGGTGTGCATATCCATAAGGCCCGGCAGTACCGAAAAGCCGCTGAGATCAATGACACGCTCACCCTGACGCTGGGTGAAGCCCCGCTCGACGGCCTCCACCCGGCCATCCACGATATGTACGGTGCGCTTCTCCAGCAGGCGACCATTTTCACTGTCGAACAGCCAGCCGGCGTGCACGGCGATATTCTCCGCCTGGGCGATTGATGCCAGCGCCATCAGGCCAAGGCCCAGCACGCTGCAAAAAACACGCTTTACGCTCCACTGTATTCTTCGGGGTATGATCATGATGTATCCAGTTTCCGGGCTTGTCGGTATCCGCCCCGGTTAGTGTTTATTGGTTGTTAGTTATTGATCGGCGCTGTGTCGAGCGTACTTAGATGCGCCAAAGCCATCCAATTTACCGTATTCAGTGGCCATAAAAAAAGCCCGGTTGCTTGCACACCGGGCTTTTTCAGGGAATGGCCAACCTATTCCGTCGAGGGCAACACTTCTACCGGACCGATTCCCAGCTCCTCAATACCTTTCTGGATCTTGCTCAGATCCCCCACCACGACCCAGGTGAACTGGTCCGGAGCAAGGTATTCCTTGGCTGCCGCCTCAACCTGCTCCGTGGTCAGTGCACTGACCCGCTGCGGGTACTCAGCGATATAGTCGGGCGAAAGCCCCTTCTCCACCTGCCAGGCAATGCTCGACAACAACTGCACCTTGGTCTGGAAGCGAGCGCTCTGTTTCAGCACCTCGTCATCCTGGTAGTCTTTCAACTCCGTCTCTTTTATCGGGCGTTTACCGAGATACTCCCGAAATTCTTTCAACATCTCGCGCATGGCCGGCGCCGTTTGGTCGGTCTGCACCGGGGCAAAAACAATGTAAGGACGCTGGGACTCCGTATCCATCGATACCGCACGGGCACCGTAAGACCAGTGTTTGTCCTCACGCAAATTCATATTGAGACGCGAGGTAAACTTGCCCGCTATCGCAGACGCCATTGCATCAAACGCCTCTGCGCCGTCCGGCTTCCAAGGCGGCATCACGAGTCCGGCCATGATATAGCTCTGCTGCGCGCCAGGCCGATCCAGCAGGAAAACACGCGCTTTCTGCGGGCGCTCTACCGTCGGGATATCCAGTGTTGGCAGATCGTCACGCGGTGTGCGCCATTCTCCCAGGGTATCGTTGAGCAACTTTTCGATCTCTTCCCTGGTGACATCGCCCACCACCGTCAACTGCGCATTGTCCGGACGCAACCAGGTTTTGTGGAATGTCACCAGATCCTCACGCGTAATGGACTCGATCGCTTCGGGGGTGCCAGAACCGGTCAGTGGCGCACCGTAGGGATGGTCCTTACCGAAGAGCAGTGGCGGTAATTCGCGCATGGCAAGCCCTTGGGGCTGTGCCTTTTCTTGGGCAATGGAGTCGAGCCAGTTGGATTTTACCCGTGCCAGGTCATCTTCCTGAAACAGCGGGCTGGAAATCACATCGCGAAACAACTCCAGCGAGGGCTCGAGCTGGGTCTTCAGGGCGCTGAAACTCAGCGAATTGTAATCCAGCCCGCTGCCGGCACCGATACTCGCACCCAGCTCCTCCAGACGGGCGCTGAATTCCAGGCTGTCATAATTGCCAGCCCCTTCACTCAACATGCTCGCGACGACCCCTGCCAAGCCGGGCTTATCTTTATCGGCGGATGCACCACTGCGGTATTGCAGGTTCATGAATACCACCGGCGTATCATGACGCTCCGCGAGCACCACCTTGAGGCCATTGTCGAGCGTAAAGGTCTGCTGCTCCGGCAGCTCAAGCTCAACCGTCTTGTCCACCGCGGGCAATTTGCTCCGGTCGACATCCTCACCACTCACCGCGTATTTGTCTTTGGGGCTGATGATCAGGGTAAAATGCTCGGGCTTGAGCCATTCCTGCGCGACGTCCTGCACATCCGACGCGGAAACCTTGGCGTAATCCTCAATACCCTTGATCAGTGCGGCCGGATCCCCGTAGTAAAATTCCGAGCGCGCCAGGATGTCGGTCTTACCACCAAAGCCACCAATTTTTTCCAGCCCTTTTACCAGGCTGGCAAACTCACTCTGCTTGATACGACGCAACTCATCCACGCTTACCCCTGAGCGGGCAAACTCACGCAACTCTTTATCCAGCAGCTCTTCCACCTTTTCCACTGACTGCCCTGGCTTGACATCCACCATCACCATAATCTGCCCGGCCAACTGCCGGCCGTAATAAAAGGCACTCACACTGGTTGCCACCTGCTCGTCGCGCACCAGACGGCGGTAGAGCAAAGAATTTTTACGATTGGCCAGTAGCGAAGTCATCAAATCCAGGGCATTTTCCTCCTCGCTGCCAATCGCAGGCACATTCCACACATAATAAATCCGTGTCTGCGGGACCTGATCGGTCATCTCCAGGCGTTTGTTGACTTGGGATGGAAGCTCCCAGTTTTTTAACTCCGGTGGCACCGAAGTGCTGGGGATATCACCAAAGTACTCACGCGCTTTTTTCATCGCGTCTTTTACCGTGATATCCCCGGCGATGACGAGAATGGCATTGGCGGGCTGGTAGTAATCTGAAAACCACTGTTTTACGTCCTCGAGGCTGGCCTGATCCAGGTCCTCCATAGAGCCGATAGTGGTCCACGAGTACGGATGGTCCGAGGGAAACGTATTGGTGGCAAGAACGTCAAACGCCCGGCCGTAAGGACGATTCTCCCCCTGGCGTTTCTCGTTCTTGACCACGCCGCGCTGCTCGTCGAGCTTTTCCTGGCTGATCGCGCCCTTGAAATGCCCCATCCTGTCAGATTCCATCCACAGCGCCATATCCAGTGCGCCTACGGGCACCGTTTCAAAATAATTGGTTCGATCGTTATTGGTGGTGCCATTCATGTCGGTGGCACCAGAGCGCTGGAATGGCTCGAAATATTCGCCCGGGAAATTTTCCGAGCCATTGAACATCAGGTGTTCAAACAGGTGGGCAAAACCGGTCTTGCCGCGCGTTTCGTCTTTGGAACCCACCTTGTACCAGATGTTGATAGCGACCACCGGCGCCTTCGGGTCCTCGTGCACGATCACCGTAAGCCCATTCTTTAACTTTTCTTTATGGTACGGCAGCTCGATTTCTGGTGGCTGGACAAAGGACTCATCTTTGCCGCTCGCCGCAGCCTTGCTGCTGGCAGCCGCTTCCTTATCGGCGCGCAGTGCCTTGTGCACATTGTCGTGCTTTTCTGAGGGCTCCTGACTCCTCTCACATCCCGCTAGAGCTCCCAGTGTCAACAAGACAGACAGGCCGACCGGGGCCCAGACACGTCGCATTTCCATTGTCACTTATCCTGATTTGCGTCCGAACAATGCTGCAAAGTGTAGGCAAAAAAAACGGGCGCCGTGGCGCCCGAAATATACTTCACAGAGAGACGATGACTTCGTCAGAGGGAAATGCTCAGGCCGTTAGGGCCCGCTTTCATATTCTTCAGTTACCCTTTCAGGCCGCTGCAGAATCGGTGTTGCTCAGAGCGTCTTTATGCCCAAAGCGTTCTTCAGCGATACGATCTGCAACATGGGCAGTGGTTTCACCGGACTCATCCGCGCGCTGGAAAACTTCCTGCATGGTGGTGCCAATGGTTTCGATGTGAGCCTTCACTTGCTCGGCATCGTATTCGCCCTTCTCGAGCCCCAGCTGCTGGTAGTACACATCGATAATACCGCCGGCATTGATCACGTAATCCGGCGCGTAGAGGATGCCCTTGTCCTTCAGCACCTGCGCGTGGCGCTCTTCCGCCAGCTGATTGTTGGAAGCACCGGCAATGGCGCCTACTTTCAGGCGGCCGATGGTGTCGTCATTCAGGATGGCGCCCAGAGCACATGGCGCGAACAGGTCCACATCGAGGTCGAAAATTTCATCGGCGCTAACGGCCGTTGCGCCCAGCTCGTTGACCGCGCGATCCACGTTGTCCTGGAAGATATCGGTCACAAACAGTTCCGCACCCGCATCTTTCAGCAACTTGCCCAGACGGAAGCCCACATTACCGACACCCTGGATGGATACTTTCAGGCCATTCAGGTCGGTGCGGCCCCAGCGGTGAGCCACCGCCGCTTTCAGGCCAACAAATACACCGTAGGCGGTGGATGGGGACGGGTCGCCGCCGTGCTCCTGGCCGGAAATCACACCGGACACAAATTTGCTGCGCTCGGCGATGATTTTCATGTCCGCGACACTGGTGCCGGAATCTTCCGCCGTGATGTAACGGCCACCCAGGGTGTTCAGGAAGTCACCCATGGCGCGCAGCAGTTCGGGCGTTTTCTCTTTGCGCGGATCACCAATAATGACGGACTTGCCACCACCCAGTTTCAGGCCGGCCATTGCGGACTTGTAGGTCATGCCGCGGGAGAGACGCAGTACGTCGTTGAGCGCTTCGGAGTCGTCGGCGTAGGGCCACATACGACAGCCGCCCAGTGCCGGCCCGAGATTGGTATTGTGTACCGCGATGATTGCCTTCAGGCCGCTTTTGGCGTCGTGATAAAAGGCGACTTCCTCGTGGTTATCGTAGGCAGGATGGGAAAAAATACTCATAAAAATCCTCTCCGGAGGCCGGTTTTACGTCGGCGCCAGACTTGGCCAATTGTGTCAGCTCTGTCCGCAACCGTGCTTTATTGTAGGTTCCTAAGAATATAGCTACTGACTACTTAGGAACATTGCATTCTTTGCACCAAATGAACGCATACTACCAAAACCATCCCAATATTTTATTAATTTTAGGATGTTCTTACGCCCAATAACCGAATCGGCGCAGTGGTCACTCTTTACCCAGCGCAGCAGGGCCCGCCAGCCGGAACGGGTTTCCCCAAGACTAAGCGATCTACTGACACGGCTCCGCTGGCCTGTCACCGCCTGTCTGGTAGAATCCGCGCCCTAACAGACCCACCCCCGAGTTACAGAGAACTGTCCATGCTCAATTCCGACGCCCTGAAGCAGCTGTCCCAGCTGAAAACTGATATCCGCTCCACCAAGGAATTCGCCGAGGGTCGCGTCCGTGGCAGTAGCGGAAAGTTCGGGTTTGTGGTGCTGGACGACGGACGCGAGGCGTTTTTGCCGCCTTCGGAGATGGACCGGGTGTTTCCCGGAGACCGGGTGCGGGTGAGCCTGACCGAAGAGGATAAAGGCAAGATATCCGCAGAGCTGGACCAGTTGATCGAATCAGACCTCAAATATCTGGTCGGCCAGTATGTTCAGCGTGGCCAGGGCCACTTTATCCAGCCCAGCGAGCACGGCCTGTCGCGCTGGATCTTCCTGCCACCCAAAGCCCGCGGCAAAGCGCAACCGGGCGAGTTCATTGCCTGCACGGTAACCCGCCACCCGTTCAAGGACGGCAAATCCCAGGCGAAAGTGGAGACCGTGATCGGCAAACCGGACAGCGCGGGTATCGAGCACGCGTTTGTGGTCGCTCAATACCGGCTGCCCAACCAGTTTGGCAAAGCCGCGCTCGAGCAAGCGGAGTCAATCCCGGCACAACTGGAGGCACTTTGCGCTGAGCGTAAAGACCTGTCCGATCTCGGCTTTGTCACCATTGACGCAGAATCCACCAGAGATATGGACGACGCCCTCGCGGTCACGGAATCCGACAACGGCTGGACCCTGCATATCGCGGTGGCCGACCCTTCCAGCCTGATCGACGCCGGCTCGCCACTGGACAAGGAAGCGCGCGCGCGTGCCAACAGCGTATATCTGGCCGGCGAAACGTTGCCCATGCTGCCGGCAAACCTGTGTGAGAACAGCTTTTCCCTGATCGCCGGTGAGCTGCGCCCCGTGCTGGTCATGCATATAGAGGTGGGCAAAGACGGTGCCCTTAACGGGTTCGACTACGAGTTCGCCGCTATCCGCTCCCGGCACAAGCTGAGCTATGCACAGGTCGCACAATTTATCGATGGTGACGACAACGCCGCACCTACGGACCAGCACGAGAACCTGCGCCGCCTGGATGCGTTGAGCAAGGCGCGTGCGGAGTACCGTGCCGGCCACTCACTGGTGATGGAGGACCGTCCGGACTACGAACTGATTCTCAACGACCAGCGCAAGATCGAGCGTATCGAGAAGCAGCAGCGCACTGCTGCCCAGCGCGTGGTCGAAGAAGCCATGCTGGCCGCGAACATCAGCGCGGGTAAAAAACTTGCCGAGCTCGGTGGTGGCTGTTTCTCTATTCACCTGGGTTTCCGCGACGAGCGCATGGCGGAAATCCGCACTCTGCTGAAAGAGGTTCTCCCGGAGTACGCGGAGCAGGATCTGCACCAGCTCGACGTTTACCTCAAGCTGGTAAAAGAACTCGAATCCCACAGCGATACGGAAATGCACAACGTACTGGCCGTCCTCAAGCGTATGCTGCGCCCGGGGGAGCTGAGCAACAATGCGGCACCACACCTGGGTCTGGGCCTCGCGCACTATGCGACCGTGACCTCCCCGATTCGGAAGTTTAACGACCTGCACAACCACCGGGTCCTGCGCGCCGCCCAGCAGGGCGAGGCACAGCCAACCCTCGACGAAGAACAGGGTGAAGCCCTGCAGCAGAATGTTAGCACCGGGCGCCAGGCCGACCGCGCACTGCAACAGTGGTTGTTCTGCCAGTTCCTTGAAGGCAAAACTGGTGAGACCTTCCCCGGTGCCATCACCCTGGTCAACGGCGCCGGTATTGGTGTGCGCCTGGATGATTTCGGCATCAATGGATTCGTGCGCTTCAACAACAAGAAGAACCCGTTCGATTTCGACGGCAAGCGTCTGCGCATCACCCGCGGCGAAGAAACCTTCCAGCTGGAGCAGCAGGTACAGGTAAAAGTGGCCGCGGTAGATACCGACAAACGCCGCATCGCCTTCGAACTGGCTCCATCCAGCACCACTAGCAGCACCACTAGCACCGAATAATTGGCAGCCACACGCTGCTCCTCGTCGCGACACCAGACTAAACTTCCAGCCGCGGAGCCAAAAGCTCCGCGGCCGTCACCGGCCCACCCGGATTCACCCATCCCCGGTCAAGATTAAGGAATTTCCATGTCGACCATTGCCGAACTGAACCCGACCCCACTCTGGAAACACTTCGCCAAACTGTGCGAGATCCCCCGTCCTTCCAAGCATGAAGACAAGGTCGTCGCTTACATCCTGGACTTCGCCAAAGCCCGCGGTCTTGAAGTAAAGCTGGATCAGATCGGCAATATCATTATCAAGAAACCCGCCACACCGGGTATGGAAGATCGCAAGGTCCTGGCGATGCAGAGCCATGTGGACATGGTGCCGCAGAAAAATGCCGACACCGAACACAACTTTCTGACCGACTCTATCAAGCCCTACATCGACGGTGAATGGGTCACTGCCGAGGGGACTACTCTCGGTGCCGACAACGGCATCGGTGTTGCCGCCATCCTGGCATTGCTTGAATCAACAGATATTCCCCACCCAGCGCTGGAAGCCCTGCTTACCATCGACGAAGAAGCCGGCATGACCGGTGCCAAGAACCTGCAGCCGGGCCACTTCGAGGCGGAGCTGCTGCTGAACCTGGATACCGAAGATGAAGGTGAACTCTATGTGGGCTGTGCCGGCGGCGTTGATGTGAACGTTAGTCTGCCCTACACCGCCGAGCCGCTACCCGCCGGCTACAAAGCGTTCAAACTGAGCGTGCGCGGCCTGCGTGGTGGCCACTCCGGGCTCGATATCGACAAAGGTCGTGGCAATGCCAACAAGGTTGCCAACCGTATTATCGACGCAGCACTGACAGAAATCGCCGGGTTGCGTATTGGCAGCCTCGACGGTGGCAGCCTGCGCAACGCCATTCCGCGCGAATCCTTCAGTGTGGTTACCGTGCCCGCGGACAAGGCCGCACGGCTTATGGAAATCACCCTGCAGGAAACTGCCGTGATCAAGGCCGAGCTGGATACTGAAGCCAAACTGGATATCACAATAGAAGAGTGCGAGACGCCGGATACGGTGATGGACAGCGCAAGTCAGCGCAAGTTGATCCTCGCCCTGCGCTCCTGCCCCAGCGGCGTTGAGCGCATGAGCACCGCACTGGAAGGTATCGCCGAGACCTCCAACAACCTGGCCCGCGTAGTCACCGAAAGTGAGGACGGCCAGAGCCGCGTCCGTGTCCAGTGTCTGGTGCGCAGCCTTTCCGATAGCGCCCGCGACCAGCACGGCCTCAATGTTGCCGCCGCCTTCGAGCTCGCTGGTGCCGAGACGTCACTGGACAACGCCTATCCAGGCTGGACACCGAATATGCAATCGCCGCTGCTGGCGCTGATGAAAGCGGTCTACAAGGAAATGGAAGGCAAAGAGCCGGAAGTCAAAGTGATTCACGCGGGACTCGAGTGCGGTCTGCTGGCAAAACCCTATCCGCACTGGGATATGGTCTCCTTCGGCCCCACCATCCGCCGCGCCCACTCGCCGGAAGAGCGGGTGCATATCGAAAGCGTGGGCAACTTCTGGGCGTATTTCCTGAAGGTCGTTGAGGCAATTCCGCAGCGGTGAGCTGTCGTGCGCTTAACCTGCTACTATCAAGCCCGGCGTCAGCGCCGGGCTATTGTATTTACCCTGACCCGGAGCACGGGCTGCTCTCCTGGTAGCCCGTAGTAGTCGGCAGTTGAGGCCGAGCGTGCTTTGCACCCAGTCTCCCCCTCCCCCAAGGTCGACCACAAACTAAAATGTCGAGATGCCCGCCTAAAGCCAGCAGTGTTGGCCATCATCGAAAAATTTCACGCTACACTCTCTAGTCTCACCTAGTTCCACTGTCAAAAAAGTGACGGTATGAAAACAATAAGATTGGTGCTCCAGAGACTCTTTCTTGCCTGCACGCTCGGCCTTTACGGCTGCGTCAATGAAACCACCTATTCTAATCGCTCGATGGTGGAGCCAGACCAAACTGTCAAACAGGTTTACGGGCAGCCAACCGTATTCTCCGAAGGTGACAGCCTCGTGGCGCTGGCCGTTGACCAGAGCACCTACAGATCCCGGGATAACGTGATATTTCTGCGACTGTGGGTATACAACGGCACCACTTCCTCTTTTTCGATAGGACACACTAATGTCTCTGCCCGCGCAGAGCTGCAGGCGGAACTAACACTGCAGGCCTCTGCCGGCCAGTCGCTACACTCTCTTTCCCAGAGAGATTTCAACCACTGGCGTAAGGAGCATACACGCCGCAAGATCCTCAGCGTAAACGAGTACTACAAGGGCTCTATCGTCAACCACCCGTATCTGGCCCTCAACGGCATTGAGGAATGTACGCCATACGACAGTCGCGACTGTATCGACGAGCTATTGATAAAACACAACGACGCGAGCATACAGGTTCCCATAGCGCTGGGCTTCGGGAAGATTGCCCGCAATGCTAGCGGCCAGCTGGTGCTGATCGATGACAATCCTTTTTCCCGAGTGGTACGCGAAATAAACTATCGCCGAACTACTCCTAAGCATCGACATATATTTCCTACGCAGGAACTACCCCCGGGGGAGATTCAAGGGGGCTTTATCGCTCTGGATATCGCATCGCTACCCGCTGACGGCAAGCGCAATATTGTGGTCGAAATCCAAGCGGGCAGTGAAACACACCAGTTTGTGATTGAGCAAAGCCCGCAGGTAGACCCCGCAACATAATCGTGCAGGCAACCACCATCCGCCGGGCCCACTCGCGGGGAAAGCGGGCACATAGCGAAAATGGGGGTAATTTCTGGGCGTATGTCCTGAAGGCCGTTGAAGCGGTTCCTCCGCGCTGATCCCCCAAAGGTTCGTCAAAACCACCAGCCCGGCCCATAGCACCGGGCTTTTTGCTCCGACCTAATGCAGGCAAATAAGCGGAAACGGCACTTGCGCAAGCCACCCGGACAGCAATAGCGTTCCTCAATGAAGCTATTCATTGGAACTTAATATTCCTGGCGGCGGTCCTATAAGCTCGATAACAACTTTAAGGACCCCCCTACATGAAAGCCCTATACCTGCTTATTGCTCTTTTCCCCGGCCTCGCCATGGCCAACAGCGATTCAAAGTTCGCTATCGGCCTGGGTACACCATATGGCGGTTTCGCAGGCCTCAAATACTCGGTAAAAGTGAATGACGACATTTTTTACGCGGGGGCTGGCCTCGCACATATTGACGATTCGGATGTCGGCGTGACACTTGGCTGGGAACGGGCCCTGAATGAAAAGCATGGATTCGGGTTTGCCCTGAGAGGCCGCACCGTGGAGGGGGGTAACGTTTACTATCCCGCGGGGTACTTTGGACTGGACGAGGCCACCAGGAGAAAGGACGGATACGAGGCGGCGCTGTTCGGTAACTATACGTATTATTTCAGCGGCGCCAGTCAATCAGGCTTTTTGGCCGGCGCCAATGTAGGAAAGCAATACCGTAAAGATAACGTAAGAAGCTACGTCAGGAATGGGACTTTTATCGGAGTGCATCTTGGGTATCAATTTTAGTGCCCGCTTCCGCCCCACAGTAAACATACCTGAAAACCCGGAGTGAATCCGCTCCGGTTTGGGAACCTCCCAAAGGAATAGCATTGCAAACCCATGATCGACACATTTTGTATTCATGGGTAATTACAGACAAAATAGGAAAAAACTGACGGGCACAGAGTATGACCCCCGCTATCAACACGGCCAGGAAGGCCAACATTCGCCACAGCATTCACGAATATGCCCACGACCCGGCCGCGGAGTCCTATGGGCTTGAAGCTGCGACAAAACTGCAAGTAGATCCTGCGCAAGTCTTCAAGACTTTGGTGGTCAACCTCGATGGGAAAGCACTCGCAGTTGGCATTATCCCGGTAAACTCCCAACTGAGCATGAAGCGAATAGCGGGGGCTGCGGGAGCCAAAAAGGCGGAAATGGCAGACAAACAGGATGTCCAGCGGTCTACGGGATATGTACTCGGCGGTGTAAGCCCTCTAGGCCAGAAAAGGTTGCTTCCGACCTTCCTGGACGATTCCGCACGGTCCTATGAAACCATTTTCGTGAGCGCCGGCCGACGTGGCCTGGAAATTGAGCTCTCCTCGCAAGACCTGCTCACGGTGACGAAGGGCGGTTTTGCAACGCTCTGCCAGTAAGGTTCCGTAAAGGCAACACGTATTTTACCTGGAACAGGCAATAACAAAAGGAAGCTTATGCCCGACTATGAATGGTTACTGTTCGACCTGGATGGCACCCTGAGCGATCCCGCTGAGGGGTTTGTGAACTCCATGAATCATGCCCTTGTTTCCCATGACTATCCCGCGCGCCCGGCAAGCGAATTGACCACCTATATTGGTCCTCCCCTCGAAGTAACCATGGGTAACCTGACCGGTTCAAAAGACAGCAAACGTATCCGCTCGCTGGTGGATAAATATCGGGAACGCTACTCAGAAACTGGCTATGCGGAAAACTCCCTTTACCCGGGTATAGCGGATACCCTCGAACACCTCAGCCAGACCGATGGCGTTCGTCTTGGCGTGTGCACATCCAAGCGCGCCGATTTTGCAAAACGTATCCTCGAGCGGTTCAGTCTCCTCCATTATTTCGAATTTGTAAGTGGCGGCGATGTGGGAATTGCCAAGTGGCAGCAGCTGCAGGGACTACTGGCAGACAGGACTATTTCTCGCCGCTCCCTGATGATTGGCGATCGCCATTTCGACCTGTCTGCCGCCGCAAAAAACGCACTCCCCAGTGCCGGGGTATTGTGGGGCTACGGGTCCAGGGAAGAACTCACCGAGCACGGTCCTGCACACCTGTTTACCCGCCCGGTAGAAATCCGGGACCTTTTTGAACACAAGCAATAAGGAACTCCCATGAAGTATTTTCTCGCTTTTCTGTCACTCGCTCTTCTGCCGGGCTGCGGCACGGTTACCACATTGAGCAACTCGGATGCGGAGATCGCCAGCAACCTGAAGCGACAGAATTCTGGCTGCGTCAGCGTACCGCGCGTATACAGCGGGGTTGCCTACAATATGTGCAAACTGAACTCCAATGGCAGTTCCGTTTACTTCCTTCCCGTGATTGGTGTTTATCTGGTCGACAGCGTATTTTCAGCGGCGACCGATACCGTCGCCCTGCCCTACACCGTCTACGCACAAAACCAGAAAGGCAGCCTGTCGCTGAACAATTAATAACCAGTACTGCGCATCATACGATACTGTCAGGGAATGACCGGTCCCGACTTTGACTGGCTCCCACATCGCATACATCGCATAATGCGCGGCCAAAATTTCAAACCGACGATTGGCCTGCTGTATGTGGTTTAAGAATCTGCGCGTCTACCGCCTTACACGCGAATTCGCTCTCTCTGCTGAAAAATTGAACGAGCTGCTCGAGTCCGACACGTTCACTCCCTGTGGAAGTCAGGATATGGCCCGCTACGGATGGGTACCTCCGCTGGGACGCCACGGTAGTGAGCTGGTACACGCCGCCAACGGCTACCTGATGGTGTGCGCGAAGAAGCAGGAGAAGGTTATTCCTGCAGCGGTCGTCAATGAGAAGGTCGAGGAAATGGCGCTTGCCATCGCGGAGAAGGAAGCCCGCAGTGTGGGGCGCAAGGAGCGGCAGAACCTCAAAGACGAGGTATTGCTGGAAATGCGGCCCAAGGCTTTCGCCCGATCGCGCCTGCAGTTTGCCTACATCGACCCCAAAGACGGCTGGATTGTGGTCAATGCCTCCTCCGCAAAGGCCGCAGAAGAACTGCTGGAAAACCTGCGCGAGGCCATCAGCAGCCTCTCCGTAGTGCCGCTTGCGGCGAAGAACATCCCCCAGCAGTCCATGACCCACTGGCTCACCGCGCCGGAAGCCCCGGCGAATTTCGAGTTTGGCCACGAGTGTGAGCTGCGCGACCCGCAGGAATCCGGAAGCGTAATCCGCTGTAAAAACCAGGACCTGTGTGCCGAAGAGATCCACAACCACCTGCTGGCCGGCATGCAAGTGCACAAGCTCGGCCTGGTGTGGCGCGACGGTGTCGAACTGATGGTGGACGACCAGCTGTCTATCAAACGCCTGAAGTTCAGCGATGCCGTCACTGAGAAAGCCGACAACACAGATGCGGACAACGCCGCCCAGCGATTCGACATTGAATTCTCGGTGATGACCCTCGAAATATCCGCGCTGCTCAAGGACCTGCTGGCCGCCTTTGGCGGGCTGAACACGGACACCGCCAGTGTCGACGAAATCGTTGCACGCGCTTCCCGCGCTGACAGCGAGCAGCAACTGGCAAAGGAAGTAGAGGAGGTTGTCTAGACAACCGCAGAAACCTGTGAGGGCCTGCCGAGCTTTGTGACCGGCAGGTTTCCCTGACAGGTTTTACATTTCCACGAAACCAGGCTGGCTCGGGCAGTCACAACAGTTTTCCAATTTGGCCACATGCAGCATCACATTTTGCCCCACTGGAATCCCTTTTCGCATCCATCCTGCAGGGCTTATTCATAGTCGGCCTGCACTCAGACTGAGCGGTGTCCACCAACGATATTGCCTCCGCTAGAACGCCTCCTTTCCTAACCTACAACCCCACCCACCTGCGGTCCGTCTCAGCCCTCGAATCGCAAAATTGGCACAGGTTTGAGATACTCTGGACCAATAAAGAATAACAATCAGGGAAGGAAGACTGTCCATGTCTATTCACGCCTCCACTTCTACTCCAGATGGTCAATTCGCAACCAGCTCCGACGTTAGCCCGACCACAGGAATCGGTGACCAAGCGCACTCTGACCGCAGCAACGTCGACCCACAAAACGTCGCCAAACCGAGGAGCCTAGGGTGGGAGGTTGTATTATTTATCGCCACGTTTGGACTTTACTTCTCTTACTACCTCTACCGCGTGGTGAAAGACTTCCGCACCATTAACCACGAGAAGGTTTCACCCGCGTGGTGGATTCTCACTCCGTATTTCCTGCTGGCTCAGTTTTTTGCGTACCCTCGCCTGATGCGCCTGCTAGAAAATGCAGAGTCTCGCTGTGAGCTCTCGCAGCCTTGGGGACAGTGGCGTAAGCTCTGGATGCTTGGGATGTGGGTAGTTACCTTGCTCATCAACGTCTCCGATAAAGTTCCTGATTCGGACCGGTGGTTTGTCGCCGTATTTTTTCTCGGTACCGTTCTTTTCTCTGTTTTACACAGGCGAGTAAACCGTATCCGTACCGCGTACTGGAAGCGTCTATCTCAAGGCTCAACACTCTCCCGCCGTTACAACCCCGCAGAATGGATTCTGACTGTTCTTTGCCTGCCGGTCGCAACCGTATTGCTGTGCATCTTATTGTTTTATACGCAGATGTTTGGTGGCAATCAGCTAGAGGCGCTAAAACACGGAGCTATCACCAAGCAAGAGGGACACCCATTTAGGGTAAAAGTCCAGGGGGACCACTGGTCGCGAGTAGAAATTGGTTCACACTCGGACGGGACAGCACTCCTCGAACTGGAGGGCGCAAACACTAACGCCTACTTTGTGGTTTTCCACCACGGAAAAGAAACCTCGCTGAATCAGGTTTCCGCATACCGCACTGATGAGGCTTCCGAGGAGTTCTCGCAAACGACCTGTATGGAAAACCGAGAGTTCCTTGCTACTGACAACAGTAACGGCAGTAGCATTGTGTCCTCCCTCGAATGTCGCGGAACACTGCTCGGTAACAAAGTCCTGGTTACCAGTAGGTCCATACAAACGGATGAAGGGGTTTACGAACTCTACGGACAGCTCGTCGCAGCCAAAGCAGACTTCAATCACGCTGAGGGTGACTACCAGGAAACCGAGAAAGGATTTCTTCCGCTATGAAACCGATCGAAGCCACCAAATTGCTCATGTCAGCGCTCTTGTCAATGATCTTGCTGTCAGCAAGTCCCCATGTATCTGCCGTTCAATCCCCTATAGAGAAGGTCAGATGGACGGGAGAAACAAATCAAGCGCTGATGGATTTCTCAAAAGAATATCTCCGGGGTGAACTTCCAGAACGGTACACACTGGCCGGTTTTCGCGCGGACATTCACGTTGGTAAAACCGAGGTTAAGTCCAGAATCCAAGCGGTGACCTACTACGCAACATCCAGTGAAATAGAAAACCGCGGCAACGAACTTATCTATTTCAACCAGGGCAACGAGCGCGTCACCATTCACTCGGCGGGATCCATCGCCCCAGACGGAAACATCCAAATTTTTGATCCAGCGAATGTTCAGGTCGTCGAGTCGAATGAATACAACACATTTAGCGACACCAAAATTGCGGTAATCCCTATACCCGGCCTTTCCACTGGTGGCCTTGGCTTTCTCGATTACGAAATCATCACCGACAAGGCACAGTTAGAAGCCCCCTGGTCAAGAATTTTCTACCCAAGAGGCACATTTGAGTATCAGAACTATCACGTGCAGATAACCAGTGCTCCGGGTATTAACTTGCAATACCAGAACGAGAGCGATGCATTAGGTTGCAGTACCGAAACGGCGACCATCACATGCAGCGCAAAACAGATACCCGCACTCAAGCGAGACGAAACCGTTTACTGGAGGGATGTGATCAACCAGCTAGTAGTTACCGAAGGGGAATTACGTTGGGCAGACATTGCCACGTTGATGCAAGACAAATTCGACAGCGCCCGGGTATCCTCAACAGAGGTCGACAAGCTCTTTAAAGAGCTCACCGAAGACAAACCTACTCTGAATGCAAAGATCTCTTCAATACATCGATTTGTCACCCGGGAAATCCGCTACAACTCAATGTCCGGACAGGGAAATGCCATTACGCCTCACAACATCCATGAAACACTGCATAACCGATATGGAGACTGTAAAGACAAATCAGCCCTGCTGATCGAGCTACTGCAAAAGCTGGATCTGAATCCATTTCCGGTGCTGGTTGCCACCGAACGCAAAAGCCTGAGTAATTTATCGCTGCCGACAACGAGTTATTTCGACCACGTAATAGTCTGCAACGATGAAACGGAAGCGAACTTCTGTATTGATGCCACCGATACGGACACCGACTGGAACGTACTCTCCGCCTGGATTCAGGGTAGTGCCGCACTACCGATCAACTCTGACCCTCAGCCGATGACACTTCCACTGAACAAATATCGTTGGCGGCTGCATGCCAACACGGAAATTGTGTTTGACCAGAAAGGCGGGCAAATGGAAAAAACCACCAGAAAATACTCTGGTGAGTACGCGGGCTCCATACGCTCGATACTGGCTTCCAGGTCACCTGAAGAACGGCTCGAATGGGCACAGGAGCAGTACCAGGAAGCCTACGGTTCTGACGTTGAACCGCAGTTTTCCTTTACCGATATAGACCAGATAGCACCCGACCTGGTAATAAAGTCCGAAGTCCAATATGACCCGCTGCTGGACCCGCAAGCGCATCTGGCCTACACCGAGTACGATACTTGGATGATGGACGAGATCGACAGCCTTGTTATCGACAACAACCACTACGGCTACCAGTTTCCAGGGCTCACTGTAGAGTCCAGCTTTCAGTTTGACCTGGGAAAACTCTGGTCACTGACCTTTCCGGGGCAAACACTGGACCTACAGCACAAGTACGGTACGCTCTACCGGAAAATCCACCAATCAGCCCCGAGCTATCTGGAAGTGGTCTCAACTCTGGAGATACCCAGCCGGTATATCCCGGTTGAAGAGATTGATCAATTCAATCGTTTTCTCAGTGCCCTTAGGAGTGAAGCTCAGCTTCGTTTTGAGGCAAACACACTGGATTGATCAACCGTGCATACTGTGGCTTAGGGGTCAGATTTTTTTAACCGGCCTTCCCGCCTCTCCCCACAGCACGTGATATTTTTCCTGCTCCGGGCGATCCACCCGTGAAAAGGTATGCGCGCCGAAGAAATCCCGCTGCGCCTGCAACAGGTTCGCCGGCAGGGACTCGCGGCGGAAGGCGTCGTAATAACTGAGTGCGGACGACATCGCCGGCACCGGAATACCGCCGATGGTGGCATCCGCCACTGCTCGCCGCCAGTTACCCTGATGGCTGGCAATCTGCTCGATGAAAAAATCATCCAGCAGCAGGTTGGAGAGTTTGGTATCCCGCTCGTATGCATCGCTGATAGATTGCAGGAATACCGCACGAATAATACAGCCGGCCCGCCAGATTCTGGCAATTTCGGAAAAATTCAGCTCCCACCCCTGCTCCCTGGCAGCGAGCTTCATCAAATCAAAGCCCTGCGCATAAACGCAGATTTTTGCGCAATACAGGGCATCGTGCAGCTGGGCAATCACCTCGTCGCGCTTTTCCTGTGGTACTGGCGCCACATCAGGTCCCGCCAGTTTCCTGGCCGCTCGGGTGCGCAGGACTTTGCGCGTGGAGAGGGAGCGGGCGAACACCGCTTCGGCAATACTCGGTGCCGGGCACCCTACCTGCAGAGCGCCAACCGCGGTCCAGAGACCGGTGCCTTTCTGCCCGGCGCGATCGAGAATCACATCCACCAGCGGCTTGCCAGTTTCCGAGTCCTCGGTGTCCAGCACTTCGGCACTGATATCGATCAGGTAGCTGTTCAGTACGCCCTTGTTCCATTCCCGGAAAACACCGGCAATTTCCTGAGGGGTCATTTCCAGGGCGCTGCGCATCACATCGTACACTTCACAGATCATCTGCATGTCGGCATATTCGATGCCGTTGTGCACCATTTTTACAAAGTGGCCGGAACCGATGGGCCCAATATAGGCTGCGCAGGGCTCACCTTCTTTCACCGGGTTGCCCGGCTCGAAGCGTTCGATGGGCTGACCTGTGGCGGGGTCGACCTTGGCGGCGATTGCATGCCACACGGGCTCGATTCGCGCCCAGGCGTAACGATCGCCGCTGGGCATCAACGAGGGACCGAAGCGCGCTCCTACTTCACCACCGGATACTGCGGTCGTGAAGAAAATCAGCTTGCCTTCGTAGCGCTTGCAACGCTCGACGGAATCGGTCCACAGGCTGTTGCCGGTGTCGATCACGATATCATCTGCCTGTAGCCCGGCATCCAGCAATTTGTTGCATACGTCATCCACCGGCGCACCCGCGGGCACAGAGAGAATCACCAGGTGTGGCGCTTTCACCCGCGTCAGTAACTCCGTGTAGGAGTTGCATACTTCCACCCGTGGCGGCTGATCGCCACGTTCGCTGGCATCCTGTTCGATCAAGGCCTCAAGGCGGCCGTGATCAAGGTCAAACGCACACACGCGGTATCCGTTGTCGACGAGGTTGAGAATCAGGTTTTTCCCCATGACGCCCGCGCCAATAAAACCGATATCGCAAAGTGCTTCTGACATGAATTTCTCCAGAACAAAGGGTGCTGCTTGAGGCGGGCGGAGTATAGCAATCCAGCGCCTTTGCCGGGAGGCGTAATTAGCTACCGCCGCAAGCAATGATTACAATCTTTCCAATGACTTTAGACCCTGACGGACTCCCTTCATGCCAGCTTCATCGACGTCAAACACCGCGCCCGTAGAATTCTCCGCTCCCTGGAGCCGACAGCTCGCGCTGATCACCCTGTTGTGCGGCGTGATTATGTTCGGGATCAGCGGTGCCCTGCTGGCGAAGGCGCCGGAACAGCCGCCGCTGATGTATCAGGTGGGTATCGGCCTGTCGCCGGCCATATTCCTGCTATGCGCCCTGTGTGCGGTGCGCGGCTATCGCCTGCAGGGAAGCGACCTTTTCGTTGTTCGGCCTGGCTGGCGCACGCGCGTTTCCCTGGCAGCCATGGAGTCTGTGTCGCATGATCCGGAAGCCACGTCCGGGTCAATCCGCATTTTCGGTAACGGCGGCCTGTTCGGCTTCATCGGGCTGTTTCGCAACCAGAAGCTGGGGCGCTACCGCGCCTTCGCCACAGACCTTGCGCGCACGGTCGTTATCCGCCTGCCCGCCCAGACCATCGTGGTGACACCGAACGACCCCAAAAGGTTTGTGGAAGCGCTCCAGAACAGCCAGCAGCCAGTTGATAGGGCTTGACGGCCCGGTCACCATCAGGGGGAGTTAACCTCCCGGACTCTGGCGCTGAACTACACTAAATTGCAATCTGGCAGTTTATCTGGCCATGCTAGCCGCAGGGGGTTTTATGCAGCGCGCGTACGTAACTACTTTTCTGGGTTGTCTCATCGTCGCCTTACTCAGCAGTGTTGCCCGGGGCGATGAGTCCCGCAACGAAACCCTGCGCTTCGCCAAGGGAACAACGGGAGCCTCCGTCACCGGCAGTATCACCGGCTACAAGTCGGTGAATTACAAGGTCAGCGCCAAGGCCGGCCAGCATATGGTGGTGAAACTCTCCACCAGTCATACCGCTACTTACTTTAATGTTTACCCTCCGGGCCGCGGCCCCGGGGACGCGGCCCTATTTATCGGCTCAATCAATGGTGACCGCTTTGCCACCACTTTGCCGGACGGCGGCACCTATACGATTCAGGTGTATATGATGCGCAGCGCCGCACGGCGAAACGAGTCCGCAGACTTCAAGCTACGGGTAGATATCGACAGCGGAAAAACCAGCGGCCCCGGGTCAAGCCGTAACGGGGCCCAAGAATACTAGCTGATCCCTGACGCCGTGATTTATGGCGGCTGATGCGGTTAGAATCGGGACATATCACTAGCTGCCGATCAATCTATCCTATGGCCTTCCGACGCACCCGACCATTAAGCCCTGTTGCCAATACCGCCGCGGTACTCGTTTTCGGCCTGCTCGCCCTGGTTGCCCCAACTTCCTATGCGGAAGACTGCGTGATTCTGCTGCACGGGCTGGCCAAATCCGACAGTTCGATGAATAAGCTGGAGCAAGCGGCCGGAGACGCCGGGTTTATCGCGATCAATGTCGATTACCCATCCACGGAATTTCCCATCGAAAAGCTCGCCGGTCATGCCATCGCGCCAGCGCTCGACGCCTGTGCCGCGCAAGCCAGTGACCGTAGCGAGCAACCGTATCAGGTGCATTTCGTCACGCACTCCATGGGCGGCATTCTGGTTCGCCAGTACCTGAGCCGGGTGCACGTGGAAAACCTGGGGCGGGTAGTCATGCTGGGCCCGCCCAACCAGGGCAGTGAGGTGGTCGACCAGTTGGGAAGTTTCCCCGGCTTTCACTTTATGTTTGGTGATGCGGGCCTGCAGCTGGGTTCCGGAAAAATGAGTGTACCGAACAAGTTGGGCGCCGCGAGCTTTGATGTGGGTATCATCGCCGGCACTAAAAGTATCAACCCGATTCTCTCTCGCCTGCTGCCCGGCAAGGATGACGGCAAGGTCACAGTGGAACGCACCCGCCTGGACGGAATGAACGACCACCTCGAATTGCCGGTGACCCACGTTTTCATGATGAAAGACCGCAAGGTCATCAAGCAGGTCATCCACTACCTCCAGCACGGCCGCTTCCAGCGAGCAAAGACGCAGGCCGCCGACGACTGATCCGCCGCCCCGGAAACTATACTGGCTGCCCTGTTCCACCATTTTTCAGGGCTCCCAGTGCAGACATCCCATCGGCTCGCTTTTTCGCTGCTCTCCCCTCTGTTGCTGCCGCTTCTGTTCTCTGCGCCGGTCACCGCCGCCCCCGATGAAAATACACACCACCCCGTTCTGGCTGCAACGCAACACCTCGCGGTTTCCAACAAAGTCCAGGCCACCCAGAACCTCACCGGCCTGGATGCTCAGCAGCGGAGGGTGCAACTCCGTGAAGAAAGCCCGACGCCCGAGAACGACGCCGCGTCCCGTTCCCACAGCGCCCGCATTACCGCCACCATCAATGGGTATCAGGCCATTGAGTACCTTATCGATGCCAAGACCGGTCAATCACTGGAACTGGACGTGCACAGTAGCAACACCAGCGCCGGCTATCGTATTACTGCGCCGGCGGCCCCGCGGGCGCTGTACAAAGGTCACGGCCAGCACTCGCGTTTTTCCGTCACCCTCCCCCGCGACGGCACCTACCGGGTGCTGATCTATCTGATGCGCAATGCCGCGCAGAAGGGGGAGAGCGCCGATTTCGCACTGGATATCCGGCTGCGCAATCCGGGATAACCCCCTTTCCGGCGGAAACGTCATGTCATGATGCAGGACACACAAAACCAGACGAACACAACAGACAAGGCAGATGCCATTTCGGCAGACTACAGTGCGGCCATCGACCAGGTCGATAGCTGGGTGGACGGCGCCATCAGGTTGCTCCCCAATTTCACGGTGGCTCTGGTGATGCTACTTGTCGCGTTTCTGCTCGGCAGTATTTTCCGCTTTGTGATCCAGAGACACCTCGAGCGTCGTTCGCGCGGCAACCTGGGTGAAGTACTGGGTAGCCTGGTCAAATGGGGGGTGGTACTGGTGGGGTTTCTCCTCGCCGCCACCATCGTCATGCCGAGCCTAAAACCCGGCGACCTGATCGCGGGGCTGGGTGTGGGGTCCGTCGCGATCGGGTTTGCGTTCAAGGATATTCTGCAAAACTGGCTGGCGGGCCTGCTGCTTTTGTTGCGACAGCCCTTTGAAATCGGAGATCAGATAAAAGTTGCCGATTACGAGGGAACCGTACACCGCATAGAAACCCGCGCGACACTAATTGACACCTACGATGGCCAGCGTGTGGTCATGCCCAACAGTGACATATACACCAACGCGGTTCTGGTTAAAACGGCCCACGCCAAGCGTCGCAGCGATTACGAAATCGGCATCGGTTACAGTGACAACATCGAGGAGGCCTGCGAGGTTATCCGCAGCGCAGCCGCCAGTGTCAAGGGTGTGCTGTCAGACCCCGGCCCGGAGGCACTGCCGTGGGATCTGGCCGCCAGCTGGGTGGCTATACGCGCCCGCTGGTGGACCAGCAGCACCCAGACGGACGTTACCCACGTACGCGCCCAGGTGATTCAGGCGGTAAAAGAGGCGCTTGATGAAGCGGGTATCGACATGCCGTTTGAAACGCAGGTGCACCTGTTCCACGACCAGACCGATGAATCCGATGGTGAGCGGGGAGTACAGAGAGAGGGCTGGCCGGCGGGACTGGAGGATCGCGCAGAGCAGCGGCCACACCCACGCCGGAAGGCCGTCGATAATCAGCAAAAAGAACGAAAAGACCCGGAGCCACCGCGAGACAACAAGCCACCAAACAAACCTGGACCGGAATAACCCGGTGACGGAAACAACTGAGCCCACGAATGCGTGGGCTCAGTTACAGATGTTCGGGGCTTATGAGAGCGTCAGCCAATCTTGCGGATACCGACCGACTCGCGCAGTTTGGCCAGGAAAGGACGAGAGTAGGCGCGCGCCTTCTCAGCACCCTTTTCCAGCTCTACTTCAATCTGTGCCGGATTCGCCAGAAGCTCCTCGTAACGTTCACGCGCTTCGCCGATCTGACCATTGATCAGTTCGAACAACTGCTTTTTGGCTTCCCCCCAGGCGATGCCGTCCTCAAACGCCTTGCGCATCTCCGCAGTCTGCTCGGGCGTGGAGAATGCCTGCCAGATCTGGAATACCGTGGAAGTGTCCGGATCTTTCGGCTCACCCGGCTCCAGCAGATTGGTCTTGATCTTGTTGATGTGCTTTTTCAGCTTCTTTTCCGGCAGGAACAGTGGAATGGTATTTCCGTAGCTCTTGCTCATCTTCCGGCCATCGAGGCCCTGCAACACGGAAACGTGCTCGTCCACCACCGCCTCGGGCAGCACGAAGTGCTCGCCATAGTGGTGATTGAAACGCGCGGCGATATCACGGGCCATCTCAATATGCTGAATCTGGTCCTTGCCTACCGGCACCTTGTTGGCATTGAACATCAGGATATCGGCAGCCATCAGGATCGGGTAGCTGTACAGCCCCATGGTGATCCCGAAATCCGAGTCCTGACCGTCGTCACGGTTGGCATCCACCGCCGCCTTGTAGGCGTGTGCGCGGTTCATCAGCCCCTTGGCGGTCTGGCAGGTGAGCAACCAGGTCAACTCCGGAATTTCAACGATATCGGACTGGCGGTAGAAGACCACATTGTCCGTATTCAGGCCGAGCGCCAGCCAGGTGGCCGCGATTTCCAGCGTGGACTGGTGAACCTGCTCCGGGTCCTGACATTTGATCAGTGCGTGATAATCCGCCAGAAAATAAAACGACTGGTTATTTTCTTCCTGGCTGGCGGCAATGGCCGGGCGAATGGCACCCACATAGTTGCCAAGGTGGGGGGTTCCGGTCGTGGTAATGCCGGTAAGTACGCGCTGCTTGCTCATAGATCCTGATAAATCCTGGTGAATTCTATTCTACGGGTTCCGTTCTTTGACTGGTGTCGAGCGGCAAATCGAAGTTGAATGATACCCGTTTCCCGCATCAGGTTGCACGCTCGGGGCAAATTCCCCCGTGCCAAAGCGCTCGATATAAGTTGACCTGCCACCTAGTTAACGGCCCGCCCAGCTCTTCTCCCCACCTACTGTTACCGACTTCTTCTCGCAATCAATGAACCCGGGTAAATAACTGTACTGCTCGATCGCGTTTACGGTCTCACTACCCACTACCGCAAATAGATGATTCAGGAAAGCGATCTGCTTTGGATACGCCAGCACATTTGAAGCCGATGCAGTGAATAGTGCCGATACCGCTAATAATGTCCATTTATTCATGATTTTCCATTCCGGCTGGCTGGGGCGCGAGGTGCTACGCAGATAGGCACCGCTTGGGTAACTCAACATGCGGGCAATTCTTGCACAGTACTCAAATAGTCCCGACGATTCAGTGAATTGTCAATAAAGGGAACGCATTCCGGCTTGACCAACCCATGCATACAGGAGACCTGGACGCCCTTCACCGCCACAACCCTGCAGAAAAAGACATAGGCTAGCTTACGTTGACTATCTCAGTCAGGGCTTTCCTGTATTCGACACCGAGCTCCTCCCACGAGTACTCGTTCATATCAATCCTGGGAAGCGCCTTTCCCTCGGCCAAATAACCAGCCAACTTTTTCAACCGGTCCACCGCACCAGAAACGCCGCTGTAACGGTGTTCTTTCCGGTAGTACTCGGGATAGGCGAGACCGTCGGGAACAACCGGACAGCAGCCGAGCGCTACAGCCTCCATGACCGACAACCCCTGAAACTCATGGATTGCCGTTGAAAGTACCACATGGCTATGCCTCAAAGTCTCCCGGTAAAGCTCTGCGCTCTCCACATAGCCAACAACCAGCAAGTGATCGGCAAACCTTCGCTTGATCGTAGCGAACTCACTTGGGCTATTGCGGAAGGACTGCCCTATCATGTTCAGCAGGAACTTGACCTGCTTTCTTTTCAGCCCTTCGAGTATCTGAAGCAGCTTGTCAGCCCCCTTGTCGTACTCCCACCTTGCGGCCCAGCTAATGATCAAGGTGTCTTCAGAAGGTACCCCATCAAAGCCGTACTCCCAGCGATGATTCCACGCAAACGTTGGCCGCTGTGTACTCCCATCTATCGCTCTGCCCGCCCCCGCAAACGCGGTCGCTTCCAGTGGGACCGGCAATATGCGGGATTTGTCCGCGATTTCGCGGCAAATACCCCTGGGAACCTGGTCTGGCAGTTTGTGCAGCAGACCTTCGGCTCCCTCCAGCAAGGTACTGCGGTTGTATTCGGAGTTGAACAGCAGCAGGTCTCCGCACAGCGCAGTATAGATATTCAGCAACTGGGGCTCGACCGATTGCACCGCTTCCTCGCTGCGCGGGTAATCGAACTGGTTTTCATGGAAATACACCACGGTGGGTACCCGCCCCAGCTCCGGAACAAGTCCGCGCAGGGACGCGAGATCCGTCATGGAAGTAGTGACAAGCAGGTCCCAGGGCTGGCGCAGGGTCGCAAGTGCCTCCCCACGTCCCCAACTGAGACTATTGCCGCGTACGCGCCAGCTGAAGTAACGGGGCGGCAGACCAAGTGTGGTCCATTGCCACTCGGGAATCGCGGCCACCAGACCGCGCCGCCAGCGTTTGTGGCTGTCGGCATCGTACGCGGAAAGCAGAAGCACTTTCACCGAATTACCTGCACGATAAAGAAAGGGGTGGAGTTACTCCCGGCCGGATGGCCGGGGAGCTATGGAGTGTCGGGGGTCAGCTGAAATCCCGCAGATTGGTCAGCCGCGCAAACAGGCTGGAAGTATCCCAACGTCCGCCACCGAGCGCCTGTACTTCACTATAAAACTGATCCACCAGGGCCGTCACCGGCAGCAATGCGCCGTTGCGCTGGGCTTCATCGAGCACAATGCCCAGGTCCTTGCGCATCCAGTCAACCGCAAAGCCGTGTTCGTATTCGCCCGCCAGCATGGTCTTGTAACGGTTTTCCATCTGCCAGCTTTGTGCCGCACCCTTTGAAATCACGTCTACCACCTGTTCCGGGTCCAGCCCCGCCGCACGCGCAAAGTGCAGACCTTCGGACAGCCCTTGCACCAGTCCCGCGATACAAATCTGGTTCACCATTTTGCACAACTGGCCACTGCCCACCGGTCCAAGCAGGTTAACGGCACGCGCATAGCAGTCCATCAGCGGAACCGCCCGTTCAAAATCGGCGTTTTCGCCGCCTACCATAATTGTGAGGGCCCCATTTTCCGCCCCGGCCTGTCCGCCGGACACCGGAGCATCCAAAAAACCGATTCCTTTCTTCTGTGCTTCGGCGGCCAGCTCGCGGGCCACATCCGCCGAAGCGGTGGTGTGGTCTATAAACAGGCTTCCGTCGGACATTCCCCGGAAAGCCCCATTCTGGCCACAGGTAACCTGACGCAGGTCATCGTCATTTCCGACGCAGGCAAAGACAAAATCAGCTCCCCTGGCCGCCTTCTCAGGGGTTGCGAAGGCTTCGCCGCTATAGGACTCCAGCCACTCACTGGCCCGGCTGCCGGTGCGGTTATATACCCGCACGCGATAACCGGCCTTGGATAGATACCCGGCCATGGGGAAACCCATTACACCGAGCCCGATAAATGCCACTGTGGTTGTCATAAAAATACCTGTTCAGGATGTCTATTCAGCCGCACGCGATGACTGCCTTTTCATTCCCTGATTACAGTAACGCCGAGCAGATCAGTTGGCGAGCAGCAGCCAGATCAATGCGCCACCCAGTAAAAAACGGTAAATGGCAAAGGGAGCCATGCCAATGCGGCTGATAAATTGCAGGAAAAAATGGATACATAAATAGGCGCTGATTCCCGAAAGGACAACGCCGGAGAAAATACTACCCCAGGGCACCGATCCGGTTTCCAGCAGTTCAAGAGTCAGCAATAGCGCGCTCAGGGCAATCACGGGGATCGACATGAGAAAAGAAAAGCGCGCGGCCGCTTCCCGCTTCATCCCCAGCATCAGACCCGCAGTCATGGTAATCCCCGAGCGCGAAGTGCCGGGAATCAGCGCAATAGCCTGGGCCGCACCGATCATCAGTGCCTTTTTCCAGTTGAGCTTGCCCAGGTCGTGCTTTCTTTCACCGCGGACATCCGCCCACCAGAGCAGTGCGCCAAACACTATCGTGGTGGCCGCAATCACGGCAGATGAACGCAGGTGTGTTTCAATAAAATCCTTGAATGCGAGCCCCGCCAGCCCGGCGGGTATCGTTGCCAGGACAATCAACCAGGCGAGGCGGCCCTCATCACTGAAGTTGCCGGTTTTGAAACCGCCCAGTCCGTCGACGATCAAATGCCAGACATCCTTGCGAAAATACACCAGCACCGCGATCAGCGAGCCGAAATGCACGGCCACATCGAATGCAAGCCCCTGGTCCGGCCACCCGAGTACCTGATTGGGTAAAATCAGATGCGCAGAGCTGGAAATGGGAAGGAATTCGGTAACGCCCTGGATCAGGGCAAGAAAAATGATCTGAAAAGTTTCCATACGTGTTACTACTTATCCGGCCGGCCACAGCCCTGCGCCGTACGGTAATTGTTATTGGAGGATTACTCTGGCGTCAGCGGTTACGGATACGCTCACGTTTTTTCCAGGTTACCTCGTTCCGCAGATAAGCCGGCTCCAGGTCTTGCGCGGCAAGAAACTCCCCGTTGTTCCACCGGTCCGCCGCCAATACAGCGATATCCTGAGCATGAATTGCCGCCTCGGTCCATATGCTCCGTGGAGCCAGAGCGGCCAGCTGAGGGTACTGCCAGCCGGGGCCGGCAGCGTAAAACGGGCACTCGCCACCTTCAGCGGGAAGAAAGCCCCCCTCTTCCAGAGCGGAAATCACCTGTTCCGGCCCTGCAACCGCATCCGGTAACAACGCCTGACCAGGGCGCTCAGAGGAATACAGCCCCCAGTAAACCTCCTGCATCCGTGCATCCAGCGCCGGCAGTATCGGTGCATCGGTCCAATCGGGGTTCGTGCGCACCGCGCCACAGGCCATGGCCGCAAGGCTCGATACCGGCACCACCGGCTTGTCTATTGCAAAAGCCAGGCCTTGAACGCAGCTGATAGCAATACGCAGGCCAGTAAAAGATCCCGGCCCCTGACTGACCGCAAGGGCATCCACCTCGGCCAGGCTGCACTGGGCCTGCGCCAGTACGGACTCCACCATGGGCAACAGGCGGCGGGTGTGATCCCGCTCAGCCCGTACAAACTGCTCAATAACCTGGCAATCCTTGCGGCCGTTGTGATGACTTTCCTGGTACAAGGCAACAGAACAGGCGCCGGAAGTGGTGTCAACAGCCAGAAGTTTCAATGCTAGAAGCCCGTAATAAAGTAAGCCGAGTAGGAATTCAGGCCGCCAGGGCCAACAGATGCGGGGGAGAGCCCCGTGTCAGGGGCGAATTGTGGCACGCCCAGCGACAAACGCAACCGGGCAGCTCGGGGGGGCCGCCCCTGACCATATCCGTGCTCTCTCTACCGGAAGGAGGCCGAAACGCAAAAGCCCCGGCCAATGGCCAGGGCTTGGGTGACCTGCGCGGGGCAGGAGCGGCGAGAGACCTCGTGATCAGGACTTCTTCGATGGTCGGCCGCGACGAGCTCCAGCTTTCTTGGCAGCAGCCTTTGGCGGGCGCCCCCGGCGGGCAGACTTCTTGGGCGCAGACTTTACCTTTTGGGTTGCCGCTTTTTTGGCCGCAGCCTTTTTCGCTGAGGCCTTTTTCGGACGACCCGGTGTCTTCTTGGCCGTCTTTTTCGCCGCGGACTTCTTTACGGCCTTTTTCTTGCTGGCAGCCTTGGCCGCCTTTTTGGCTTCTGCTTTGGCCTTGGCCGCCGCTTTTTTCTCAAGCGCCTTGGCCTTTGCAGCCGCTTTCTTCGCCGCGGCCTTCACCTTGGCGGTTGCTTTCTTCTCTGCCGCCTTGACCTTTTTAGCATCGGCCTTGGCGCGAGCCTTCTTCCAGCGACTCTCGAACGCCTTCAACGCCTTCGCAAGCTCTTTATCCGCCTTCGCAGAGAGCTTTTCGGCCATTTCGGAAACAGATTTCTTTGCGGACTCTTCAGCCTGACGCACAGAATCCATCGCACTGGCCTTGGCCAGCGCCACCTTGGCTTCCGCTACCTTTAAACGCTGCTCACGTAATTTGGCATTTGCTGCGGCTAGCGACTCCTTGGCAGGGGCAGAACCGGTTTTCTGAACCCGAGCCCGCGCCTTGCCAACCCGATCCAGCTGGGCATCCAGTGCTTTCGCGGCAGAATCTACCGCCTTTTGCGCCTTCGCCACCACTGGTGATGTGCTGGTGGCCTTGGCGGCCGGTTTGGCTTTGGCTACGCGTTTTGCCTTGGCCTTTTTCTTTGCGACTCGTGCCATCCCTTGTCTCCTCTTTCTCTGTAAAAGAAGTCACTTTGAACACAGATATGTGTGCCGACCAGCAACTGCGGGAAAACCCCGTATTACGCTGCTGCCGGGAATTGCAACAGCTCCCGATTCACCATCCGGAGAAAGCACTTCTGCAAATAAATTAAGAAGCCTTTCCCCGATGCCCCTACCCGAGACCTTTTCCGGACTTTCGTCAAAAGCATTAAAGGAACATCTTCTCCGGCGCCCAGCTGCAAAATTTGGTTTCACAAACTGGAGCACTGGATGCGATCAATTCCCCGAGAAGGTGCTCGTAAAACTGGAGGATCGAGAGCAGCCCAGCCATTCAAAATGACACGGCTGTATCAAAGTTAATAAAAAAAGGGGGGTTTGCAAGAAAAAAGGGGCAAAAAAAACCGAATTTCTCAAAAAAATTCGGTTTTTTTGTATGTGCGGAGGTTTTTTTAAGAAAAATGGGCGTTTGAGAGAAAAAACCTCTCAGAAATTATCCGGCCTTTGTTCCGGGAATTCGCTCCCGGACAATGGCTTCGATCATCGCAATATGGTCTTCACGTGCATTCAACGCAGGAATATACCGATACTCACGGCCACCGGCATCGATAAAGTTAGCGCGATTCTCTACCGCTATTTCTTCCAGTGTTTCCAGGCAATCGGCGGAAAACGCCGGACAGATCACGTCGACGCTCGAAACCCCGCTGCGCCCCCACTCAACCAGGGTTTTATCCGTGTAGGGCTGAAGCCACTCCGCCTTGCCGAAACGCGACTGGAAAGTGATTTCCCACTTTTCCCGGGGAAGCCCCAGAGCCGCGGCCAGCCGCTCTGCAGTACCACAACAGTGCTCGTAATAGGGGTCGCCCTTGCGCGTGTTCGCCTTGGGTATTCCGTGGAAAGACATCATCAGCTTTTCCGCTGCACCGTGTTTATCCCAGTGCTCGCGAACAGTGTTTGCCAAGGCTTCAATGTAGCGTGGGTGTTTCCAGTAGTCGTGCACCACGGAAATGTCGGGTACGTTGCGCGATTTTCGGATTATCCTCGCCACCTGATCGTAAATTGCGCCAGTGGTCGTCGCCGAATACTGTGGGTAAAGTGGCAACACAGTAAACCCGGTTGCTCCTTCCTCCTGCAGCCGCGCGACCGTCTCAGAAAGGTTGGGGGTTCCGTAGGTCATGGCATAAGCGACCAAGGGGCCGCCATCTTGCCCGGCCTCACCTTCCACTCCGATCTCTCCTGCCCCTGCCTGAAGCCGCTCCTGCAGTAAATCCACCTGGCGCCGGGTGTAATACACGATCGGCGAGCCAGTTACAGCCTCTCCATCCAGCCCATGATTCCAGATCTCCTGGTAGGCAGGTGCTATCCGCTTGGGCCTCAGCGGTAAAATAAACAGGTTGAGTATCAGCTGCCAGACCGGCTTCGGAATTTCCACCACCCGGGTATCCGATAAAAACTCCCGGAGAAACGCCCGCACAGCGCCAGGAGTCGGCTCTGCAGGAGTCCCCAGATTCATCAGAATGATCGCGTGAGCCATATTCGTTCGCACTCCAATGGTTACAGGTTGAAGAGTTGTGAAGGTTGAAGAGAACAATGGGACGGGAGTATTTCAGAAACCAGCGCAAATGTATTTAGCGGGCTTTCTATAGGGCCTATAGCCTGCCGCATACTGAAAAGACAGAAGCCCGAACGAAAAAAAGGCTCCCGAAGGAGCCTTTCTTGGAAGAGTGCGAGCAAGCCGAGCAATCAGCTCAACGCCTCGAGCACCTTCTTACGGATATCATCCATGGAGCCCACGCCCTCGACCTTGCTGTACTTGGGCGCGGATTCGGGCTCGCGCTGCTGCAGCTCGCGGTAAAAGCCCACCAGCGGCTCGGTCTGCTCGTGGTAGACGGACAGGCGATTCCGTACGGTCTCTTCGCTGTCGTCAGCGCGCTGTACCAGCGCTTCACCAGTAACGTCGTCCAAGCCTTCATTCTTGGGCGGGTTATAGACCAGGTGGTAAACGCGACCTGAGCCCTCATGCACCCGACGACCGGACAGGCGTTTTACGATTTCTTCGTCGTCCACCGCAATTTCCAGCACATGATCGATGGACACTTGAGCGTCCAGCATGGCCTGAGCCTGGGGAATGGTGCGCGGGAAGCCGTCAAACAGGAAGCCGTTGGCGCAGTCCGGTTCGGCGATGCGCTCTTTTACCAGCGCAATGATCAGGTCATCGGAAACCAGTTTGCCCGCCGCCATGATGTCTTTGGCCTGCAGACCCAGCGGGGTGCCCGCTTTTACCGCAGCGCGGAGCATATCTCCGGTAGAAATCTGAGGAATTCCAAACTTCTCGGTGATGAACTGGGCCTGGGTACCCTTGCCTGCGCCCGGAGCGCCCAGAAGTATGATTCGCATAAACAGATAATCTCCAGATCATGCCGAGGCGCAGCGTTGCTCCTCGTAAAAAGAGCGCTACCTTACACTCTGCCCCAAGACAGAACAAGTGCGCATGTGGTCTGGCCGAATTTGGTAATTTTTTTACAAAAACCTGCGAAATTTCGACCAATTAAAGAGGTTCGCTTCAGTTTGGGCAGTGCCGCTAGCCCTTTGACTGCTCCCAAAGCCGATCCAGCTCCTCTAATGTGACGTCTGAGGGCTGTTGATCGCGTGCTTTCAGGGCAGCCTCTACCGCCCCAAAACGCTGCTCGAACTTCCTGTTGCACTGGCGCAACGCCGCCTCCGGGTCCTCCTTGAGGTGTCGCGCCACATTTACGCATGAAAATAGCAGGTCACCCAGCTCTTCCCGTGCATGGTCGCGGCTTCCGGATGCAATGGCCTCTCTCAGCTCGTGGATTTCCTCCTCGACCTTGGCCAGTACCCCGTCGATTTCCGGCCAGTCAAAGCCCACCTGCGACGCACGCTTTTGCAGTTTAGCGGCCCGTGTCAGCGCTGGCAGCCCCACGACCACTCCGTCCAGGGTACCTTTTTCGCCTTTGGCCAGACGCTCCTCAGCCTTTATCGCCTCCCATTTGGCCTTGATCTGCTGCTCATCAATGGGACGGTTCCCCTCCTCCCCGGGAAACTCCCCGTGCAGGTCACCCGACGGGAATACATGGGGATGACGCCTCACCAGCTTGCGCACCAGAGTGTCGACGATGCGGGAAAAGTCAAAACGCCCGTCTTCCCGCCCCAGCTGGGCATAGAAAATAACCTGGAACAGCAAGTCGCCAAGCTCCTCATGCAGGTGCTCAAAGTCTTCCCGTTCGATGGCCTCAGCAACCTCGTACGCCTCCTCAATGGTAGACGGGACAACCGAGGCATAGGTCTGCTTGAGATCCCAGGGGCAGCCTCCATCGGGGCTGCGCAGCCGGGACATCAAATATTGCAGATCCTCTATGGTGTAACTTTCTTTCATGATGACCGTTCAATGACCGATTCAGTGAAGAATACGCCGCTTGGCAGACGCCACGTTGGGCAACTGGTTGATACGGTGTAAAACATGGCTGAGTTCCTCAAAGTTGTGAATCTCAGCGGTAATAACCATGTCGACCGTGTGCTTGTGCTTGTTGGAATATGTCTGCATCGCGGTGATATTGATGCGCTGACTGTCCAGCATGGTGGTCACGTCCCGCAGTAGGCCGTGGCGGTCATAGGCCTCCACCATGATCTCCACCGCGTATACATCGGAGGGTTTCTCCGCCCATTCCACCTGCAGGATCCGCTCCGGTTCTTCGGACTGCATCCGCAGCATATTCGCACAATCTTTCCGGTGGATGGAGACACCACGGCCCTGGGTGATATAGCCCATGATGTCGTCCCCGGGGACCGGGCTACAGCACCGCGCGATCTGGGTGAGCAGGTTCCCCACCCCATCGATATACACGTCCGCCTGCCCGTCGCGGGCAACCGGAGCGGTGAGCGAGAGCACAGGCTCCCCCCGCTCCACTTTCACCATCCGCTGCGCCGCATTCAAAACCTGCCCCACGCCGATATCGCCCGCCCCTACTGCCGCATAGAGGTCCTCGAGAGAGTGCATGTTGAGCTTTTTCGCGAGCTTTTCAAAATCAAAATCCACCAGCGCCAGTTGCTTGAACTCACCGTCGAGAATGGTACGCCCTTCCGCCACATTCTGGTCTCGCGCCTGCTGTTTGAACCAGTGAATGACCTTGGCCCGGGCTCGGGAGGTGGTGATGTATCCCATGCTGCGGGAAATCCAGTCGCGACTGGGCGCTTCCCGCTTGCCCGTAAGAATTTCCACCTGGTTGGCTGTCTGTAGTTCGTGGTTGAGCGGCACGATACGACCGTCGACCTTGGCGCCGCGACAACGGTGGCCGATCTCGGTGTGAATTCTGTAGGCGAAATCCAGCGGGGTCGCACCTCGGGGCAGGTCGACCACATGACCATCCGGCGTAAACACGTAAATGCGGGTGTCCACGTCGCTGGCCTGCAGGTCTTCCTGCAAAGGGTTGCCACCGACTTCCTCGTGCCAGTCGAGTACCTGGCGCAGCCAGGAGATTTTCTGCTCGTAGCCGTCCTGGCCTTCGAGTTGCCCGGACTTTTTGTCCGTGCCTTTATAACGCCAGTGCGCACATACGCCATACTCCGCTTCTTCATGCATGGCGAAGGTGCGAATCTGGACCTCGAGTACTTTGCGCTCCGGGCCGATTACCGCGGTGTGCAGGGAGCGATACCCGTTATCTTTCGGTGAGGCGATGTAATCGTCGAACTCGTTGGGGATGTTGCGCCAGAGATTGTGCACGATCCCCAGAACCGCATAACAGTCCCGTACCGTAGGCACGAGAATGCGCACCGCGCGGATATCGTAGACTTGGGAAAAGCCAATGTTTTTACGGCGCATCTTTCGCCAGATACTGTAGATGTGCTTTGCGCGGCCGAACACTTCCCCTTCGATTTCCGCTTTCGACAATTCGCTGCGCAACAGGCTCAGGACATCGTCGATATAGTCCTGCCTGGCCAGGCGTTTTTCATCCAGCAGACGGGCAATCTGCATGTAGTCATCGGGCTCGAGATAGCGGAATGCCAGATCCTCAAGCTCCCACTTTATGTGACCAATACCCAGCCGGTGCGCCAGTGGCGCGTAGACGTCGGCCACCTCTCTCGCTACCCGGCGGCGCTTGGCCTCGTCCGCTTTTTTTGCCGCGCGAATGGCGCAGGTGCGCTCCGCCAGCTTGATCAGTGCAACACGCACATCGTCGACCAGTGCCACCAGCATCCGGCGAATATTTTCCGAGTGCTCCTCGACCGCACCACTCTGGTTTTCCTCGCCGGTATCCGCACTGCGATTACGGATGACCGCCATCTGCAATACACCGCGAATCAGCTTGGCGATGGTTTCCCCCATCTCCTCCGAGACGGTTTTCAGGGACAGGCGCTTTTCGCGTACGGCGCGGTAGAGCATGGCGGCGCACAATGCTTCACCATCAATCTGCAAATCCGCAAGAATCTCGACCATTTCAAGGCCGGTGAGAAAACTGCTGGTACCCTCGACCCAGATATTCTCGGCATCGATGGCCTTACGTTCCGCTTCCTCGCTGATCTCGACGGCTTTACGCAGGGTAACCAGTGTGCCCCCGTCCAGTTTCGCCATCGCCTGAATATGGCGCAGCCAAGCCTCCCGATCCAGGGTGCCGTCGGCCAGTCGCGGATAATTTTTTCTGACTTGTACCAATGTATTAACTCACGGTCAGAATGATTGGAAATTCGGTTTAGTCCACTTACACCGCGCAACCTAGGTCGGCTGTTCGGTGTGAAACAACCCCGATGACAGGTAGCGGTCGCCACGGTCGCAGATAATGGCGACGATGGTGGCGTTCTGTACCTGTGCGGATATTTTTAAAGCACCGGCCACGGCGCCACCGGACGATACGCCGCAGAAGATGCCCTCTTCCCGCGCCAGACGGCGGGTCATTTCTTCAGCCTCCTGCTGGCTGATATCCATTACGCGGTCCACCTCTTCCGGCACAAAAATTTTGGGCAGGTAAGCCTCGGGCCAGCGGCGGATCCCGGGGATCGCAGAACCCTCGGTGGGCTGCAGGCCGATGATCTGGATATCCGGGTTCTGCTGCTTCAGATAACGACCACAACCCATGATGGTACCCGTGGTACCCATGGAGGACACGAAATGCGTGACTAACCCGCCGGTCTGCCGCCAGATTTCTGGCCCGGTGGTCTCGATATGCGCCGTCGGGTTGTCCAGGTTGGCGAACTGATCCAGCACCAGGCCCTGCCCCTCTTCCTGCATTTGCAATGCCAGATCGCGCGCCCCCTCCATTCCTGACTCGGCAGACACAAGGATCAGTTCAGCACCGTAAGCCGTCATGGCCGCCTTGCGCTCTTCGGTCGCGCTTTCGGGCATGATCAGGATCATCCGATAGCCCTTGATGGCTGCCGCCATCGCCAGCGCGATGCCTGTATTTCCGCTGGTAGCCTCAATCAATGTGTCGCCGGGACGGATCTGGCCGCGGCCTTCCGCGCGATTGATCATGGAAAGTGCCGGGCGATCCTTCACTGAACCCGCGGGGTTGTTGCCCTCCAGCTTGAGCAGGATGGTATTGGAGGTATCGCCCTGCAGGCGCTGCAATCGCACCAGGGGCGTATTGCCTACACAATCGGCAATCGTTGGATATTCCATAGTCAACATCGGGCCCGTCGGACTGTTCATGGGATAGGCGGGCGCACATTCTACCCCCGCACCGGCGAAGCTGCGAATCCGTCACCCGGGCCAGCGGCACAATCAGCGCAAAAACCCGATATCTTGGGGTGGTATCTGTGGCCAGCAGGGGTAGAATCGGACAAAAATAACACAACACTGGCAGGTGCCATGGCCCACGCCCCCCAATCAAACTCGAGCCCCCCCGCGGAAGCGCCATCGGCCAGCCAGCACCGCGGTAAGCGCACTGGTTTCCGCCGCAGAATGTCGCTGCGGGCCATTCTGTTCCGGTACACCATGTCACCGGCGTTGATCCTGGCCGTTCTTCTGTGCCTCCTTTTTACCCTGCAACAGATGACCGATCGCCGTGACCTGTTGCTTAGTCACGGCCGTGCGAGTGCCGAGCAACTGGTAGAGCTGATTCACCTCAGTGATGACTACTCTTTCGAAGACCGCATCCGCTGGCTCGATAAAAGCCTGATGGCGTTGATGCTGGAGCGAGACATGATCCGCTCAGTGCAACTGTACCGGGCAGACCGCGATGCCCAGGGCAAGGAAGAGTTCAAGTTGATTTCCAGCGTGGGCCCCCGCCCTCGCACCGCTTTTACCGCAGAGCAACTCAAAGGCAAGCAGGCCCACATATACGAAGACCTGAAGAGCCTGCAGGTACTGCATCCTCTGCGCGGCGAGGACACCAACTGCTGGCTGACCATCGAATTGCACCGCCCCTACTTCCTGGTAGGAACCTATCAGGTGGCTCTGGTGGGACTGGTGGGGCTGATTGTGTGCGCACTTATTGCCCTGGTGTGGGCAGTGGCATTGTCCGAACGCGCGTCCCACAGTCTGGAGCGCTACAAAGACTCCCTGCGTGCTATTGGCCAGGGAAAGTTCAACACCCGCACCCCGAGCTCCAATAACGTGGAGCTCGCGCAACTGTCGGAAGAAATCAACCTGATGGCCGACAACCTGGCGGAGTACCATCGCGACTATCAGGAAGGCCTGCACCAGTCGATGGAAGACCTGCGCCAGTCACTGGACTCGATGGAAGAACAGAATATTGAACTGGAGCTGGCACGTAAAAAGGCCCTGGAGAATAGCCGGGTAAAATCCACGTTCCTGGCGAATACCAGCCATGAAATCCGCACGCCTCTGAACGGTATTATCGGCTTTACCAACCTCCTGCTGAAAACCGAGGTTGACCAATTGCAGCAAGATTACCTGCAAACCATCCTGCGCTCCTCGGAAAGCCTACTTACCACCATCAACGATATTCTCGATTTTTCACGCATCGAGTCCGGCAACCTGGTGCTGGATCATAGCCCAATGAACCTTGGGCAGGTTCTGGAAGAAACACTGCAGATCCTGGCGCCTTACGGCTATGAGCATAATCTCGAACTGGTACCTTTTGTGGACCCGCAGTTGCCGCCCTCCCAGATTGGCGACCCGCTGCGTATCAAGCAGATCTTTACCAACCTGGTCAGTACCGCTATCCGCTGTTCAGAAAACGGCAGTATCCCGGTGCGGATTACGGTACAAAGCGGCAAGGAATCCGAGCTTATGGTACGGATCGGCATTGTCGATAACGGCGCGCGTTGCGATGACCAGGGGCGCCGCGAGCTCAAGCAGCTACTCAGTAGTAACCCGCCCCAGCAGATGACCAACAACGGTATGGGACTGGGTATTGCCCGCAGTCTGGTCCAGTCAATGAATGGCGAATTGACCATTGAGGACAACGATCAGGGGGGATGCTCTTACTGGGTGCAGCTGCCACTGGCCCTCGACCGCAACCGCACCGCCGTCACCCGCGAGCAGTTCCCCGGGTGTCGCCTGCTGCTTGTGGACCCCAACCCGATGACACGCCAGCAGATTGGTCAGCAGCTAGCCCACTGGCAAGCGGAGCCGCTGGAGCACAGCGATGGGGAATACCTGGTACCTGCGATCGAGCAAATGTGGCGGCACGATGCCATGCCCGATGCGCTGATCATTGATACAGCCGTCGCCGGTGGAGACTTTGATACCTTTATCAGTACTGTGCAGCAACTGGTCGACAATTTTCAGTGCCGGGTAATAATCCAGGGGTCGCCGGTGGATTTGCGCCGCTGTTACGACACCCTGCGCACCCGGGTTCTTGCGTTTCTCGGCAAGCCGGTGAGCCGCGATGGCCTGCTGCGCGCGCTGAAACGGGCTTTACCCCACCAGGCCCAGTCCCGGCCACCTTCCGGTAGTGTCCCCAGCCTGCCGTGGCCAGCCAAGCCGCGAGTGCTCGCCGTCGACGACTACGAGGCCAACCGCCTGCTGATGAGCGAATTGCTACGCGCACAGAATATCGAAGTTGTGGTGGCGTCCAGTGGCGAGGAAGCTCTGGAACTGTGGCGGGACCAGCACTTCGATATGATTTTCATGGATATCCAGATGCCCGGCATGGACGGTATCGCCACGACTGGAAAAATTCGCGACGAGGAAACCGGACACCGCACCCCGATTATTGCCCTGACCGCGCATGTGGGCACAGAGGAAAAATCCCGCCTGCTCAGCGCCGGGCTGGATGATTACCTGAGCAAGCCGGTCAGCGAAACCCAGCTCACGCATACCGTGAAGCGCTGGATGGAGGTCTACACACCTTCTGAGCCGGAGCAGTTGGTAACACTGGCCGGGCCACGGCTTGTGGATATCGGCGAGAGCCTCAGTCTCGCCAATCAGGACCCAAACCTCGCCCGCGACCTGCTGCGCATGTTGCTGAAAGGCTTGCACGAGGATGAGCAGGAGCTCTCACGCATGTACCAGGAGGGTGACTGCCAGGGACTGTTCGAGCGCGTGCACCGCCTTCACGGCGGTTGTTGTTACTGCGGGGTTCCGCGCCTGCGGGCAGCCACGGAGCAATTGCAGGAGCTATTGCGGCCGATTCAGGAGGAGGTAGAAGCCAGAGCCGATAGCGCAGCTTTCGAAAGTGCGTATGAACGGGTTAGAAAGGAAATCCGCAGCCTGCGCGACTGGGCCGCGGACCAGGATCTCGAAATGCTGTTTGGCCTGGAACCAGAGACCGCGCCGCACCGCTGAGCGGCCATCAACCCGGTAACTTGAAGCGTCACTTAGCCACTGCTGTATACCTGGCGAAACAGCTCCCGGCTTTTGAGGGGCCGGTTGCCCAGTAGCGGCTGTAGCAACAGGCGGGAAAGGCGCTTGGCCGCGGAAAGCGCCGCCCCACCAATCTCCCCAGCCGGAACTTCGCTGCCACCCTGCTCATCCAGTAACTGCGCCATCGCCAACAGCTGCTCGCCGTAAAACTCGTCAACCCTCGGCGAGCGTTCGGGCCCCGTTACCACCGGTACAAAGCCATCTTCCAGGGTCAGGCGATAAGCGATCTCAGAGCGGATAGGCTCGTTTACAATCGGGCTGAAGCCCAATTCAGGGCAACTCCCCAAAGACTGCAGCAGATTTAATTCAAACCGGCGCAGAGGCAGCTCCAGCTCAGCGTTGTGCTCACCAGAGACGTCTGCCAACGCATGCAGCAATTCCTGGTAACCGGCAAATACAGATAGCAGGCTTTCTCCCTCCGGTAGCAAGCGCACCAGGAGTTCGTTGGCATATAGACCCGCATAAACAGCCCGGCCCTTGAGCCACATTGGCTGGCCCGCGCTTTCCAGAGGTCCGAGGGTTTTCAGGTCGTGCCGCCCGAGCAGGGTTACCAGCAAGGGTGAGAATGGTTGCAGCGCACGCTGGCGACGCTGCTTGTCTCGACGCGCGCCCTTGGCAATGCAGGCGATGCGTCCATAGTCCGGGGTAAACAGCTCCAGAATCAGGCTGGAGTCGCGAAATGGCCGGGAGTGCAGGATAAACGCCGGTTGCGGGGGCAGCTGCTGCACGATCGATCAGTGTCCGACTAGCGCTTGTCGACGTATCCGAGGCTGCGCAGTGCGCGCTCGTCATCGGACCAGCCGGACTTCACTTTGACCCACAAGTTGAGCATGACCTTACTGTCGAAAAGCCGCTCCATATCCAGCCGTGCCTGCTGGCCAATCTGTTTGATCCGCTCGCCCTTGGTGCCAATCAGGATGCGCTTCTGCCCATTGCGCTCCACCAGGATGGCGGCACTGATATGCAGCACCTTACCCTCATGCGCAAACTCCTCGACTTCCACGGTTACCGCATAGGGAATCTCTGCGCCCAATTGACGCATCACTTTTTCACGCACGATTTCCGCAGCGAGAAAGCGCGAGCTGCGGTCGGTGATCTGATCTTCTTCGTAGAAGTGCATACCTTCCGGCAGCCGCTCGACAATCACATTCTCCAGTGATTCGAGGTTGGAATCGCGTAGTGCGGACACTGGCACGATCTCGGCCTCAGGGAATCGCTCGGCGAGCGCCTGCAACTGCGGCAGCAGTGCGTTCTTGTCGTCCAGCTGATCCACTTTGTTGATCGCAATGATCAGCGGGCATTTGAGGCCCCGCAGCTTCTGAGCAACCAGTTCATCGCCCTCGGTCCAGCGCGCGCGCTCTACCACAAAAACCACTACATCCACATCGCGGGTGGAGCTGATGGCCGCGCGATTCATATAACGGTTGATAGCCTTCTCTTCCCCCGCGTGCAGACCAGGGGTATCTACAAAAATAATCTGGTTTGCGCCGTCGGTTTTGATGCCAAGCATATTGTGGCGGGTGGTCTGTGGTTTGCGGGAAGTAATACAGATCTTCTGCCCCAGAAGGTGGTTCAGCAAGGTAGATTTGCCCACATTCGGCCGGCCGACAATGGCCACGTATCCACAGCGGGTGGGCGAGGTATTTGAGTCACTCAAGGGAATTCTCCGGGCCTTTTCGGCCTGCGCACAGGCCGCCATTCGGCTTGCCTGAAAATGGGCATTTGATACTGATGCAGATTATAGAGTCAGCCCTGCCCGGTCAGTCGAGCGTAGGCTTCCATAGCAGCGGCCTTTTCCGCCGCCCGCCGGTTACTGGCGGTGCCGCGAACCGGTGTTTTCAGTCCGTCCACGCGGCATTCCACTACAAATTGCTGGGAGTGCTCTTCGCCACCAACCTCCACCACCTGGTAGTCGGGCAAAGGCTTCTGGCGGGCCTGTAGCCACTCCTGAAGGCGGGTTTTTGGATCCTTGGCTGTTTCCAGAGACAGGCTCTGCAGACGGGAGGCAAACCAGGCCAACACACGCGCGCGCGCTGCTTCGAGGCCGGCATCCAGGTATATGGCGCCAATGATGGCTTCCACTGCGTCGGCGAGTATCGAGGCGCGACGGCGTCCACCGCTTTTCATTTCACCTTCGCCAAGGCGCAGACATTCACCCAGCTCCAGCTCCCGCGCCAGTTTGGCCAGCGTCTCCCCACTTACCAGCTGCGCGCGCAGCCGACTCATCTGCCCTTCACGGCCATCGGGAAACTTTTCATACAGGGCGGCACTGATGGTGAACCCAAGAATGGAATCGCCGAGAAATTCCAGCCGCTCGTTGTTGAGGCTGCCGTGTGAGCGGTGGGTCAGAGCCAGGGTGAGCAGGTCCGCCCGGGCGAATTGATACCCCAGGCGGTTGCTGAGTCGTTGCAGGTGGAGGTCTGTCACCGGTCAGTAATCGTCTCGCTTGCGAAACTGCTCAAGGTCCACCAGCGGCTCACAGCAGAGCTCGGGCTTGGCAGTATTCAGTTGTTTATCAAACTTCATCACCACGTCCACATTGTGGAACAGGGGCTGACGCAGCTCGTAGTTGATGCTTACCAGGGTGCTATCGGCACCGCGGATAATTTTTACCGACTGTACGGGCTCGCCACGCACATTGTTGATGGTAAAGAACCGATCCAGCTCACGCTTGATCTCTGTATTGCTCATGTCGCGGACACCACCCTGCTTGGAAAGGGTCAGCAACCCCTCCTCCACAAAGTGCGCATCGATGTAGGCCGGACCCATTTTCGACACGACGGTCAATCCGAAGCCGAACACTGCAATCACAAACAGCCAGCCCCAGTAACTCATGCCCCGCTGAGCCGCCAGTGACCGTAGCTGCGAATGTTGTTGTAAAGCCATTGCGTAGTACCGTTTTATCGTTTTTTTAAAACCGGTCCCTGGTTGTCAAAGTGGCGATGCACACCGAGTCCTACTCGATGCCACCTACCCGGTCAAAGCTGGGCAGGCTCACTAGTTTGTCCCAATGCATCCAGATTGCAAAGGCCTTGCCGACAATGTCTTTCTCCGGTACGAAGCCCCACTTACGGCTGTCGAGGCTGTTGTCCCGATTGTCCCCCATCATGAAATAGTGCCCCTCGGGAACCACCAGGGTGCGCACATTGCCGTATGTGCTCGGCCGGACCTGCTTGGCCATCAGGTGACGGCGGCCATCAATCTCTTCCCACAGAAATTCCTTCTGTGGATTGCCCGGAGGCAGCGCCTGGATCAGTTCCTGCGGCGCGGGCTTGCCGTTGATAAACAGCTGGTTGTTGACCACCCGGATCTGGTCCCCAGGGAGGCCGATCACCCGCTTGATGTAGTAGGTATCGTTGGCGTGAGGCGGGAAGAACACCATCACATCCCCGCGCTTGGGCTCACCAATGCTCAGTACTTTGGTACGTGAAACCGGGAGGCGCAGCCCGTAGGCGTACTTGTTCACCAGGATAAAATCCCCTACCTGCAGGGTGGGGTCCATGGATGCAGACGGAATCTGGAAAGGCTCTACCAGGAAAGAGCGCAGCACGAATACGATCGCCAGCACCGGAAAGAAAGACTTGGCGTACTCCACCACCACCGGTTCCTGCTCCTGCTGGCCTTTGGCGGCACGGGTTCTACGGCCACGAGCCAGGAACAGCGCGTCGACAAGCCAGATAACCCCTGTTACCACCACCAGCAACAGCAAAATAAGGGGAAAATTGATATCCATTCAAAAGTCTCTTTCTGACTGGTTCTTTTCGTTTGTTTCCAGGGCCCCGGTCACTCGACCAGGGCCAAATAAAGGTTCCGGCGAATCGGACTCAGCTGTCTACTTTCAGCACCGCCAGGAAGGCGTCCTGAGGCACTTCAACCTTGCCGAGCTGCTTCATCCGGCGCTTACCGGCTTTCTGCTTCTCAAGGAGCTTTTTCTTACGGGTCACGTCGCCACCGTAACACTTCGCGGTTACGTTTTTGCGCAGTGCTTTTACCGTGGTCCGGGCAATAACCTGGCCACCGATCGCAGCCTGGATGGCCACATCGAACATCTGTCGCGGAATAAGCTCTTTCATCTTCTCGGCGAGCGCACGACCGCGCTGCTGGGCATTGTCCCGGTGCAGGATCACCGCCAGGGCATCAACCCGCTCACCGTTGATCAGGATATCAAGACGCACCAGTTTTGCCGGGTCAAAACGCACAAAGTTGTAATCCAGTGACGCAAACCCGCGGCTCACAGACTTCAGGCGGTCGAAGAAATCCATCACCACTTCGCTCATGGGAAGTTCATAGCGCAGCGAGACCTGCCCCCCCACATACTGCATGTCTTTTTGAACTCCGCGCTTCTCGACACACAGGGTGATCACGTTCCCCAGATATTCCTGCGGAACCAGGATATTCGCTTCCACGATGGGCTCGCGCATTTCCTCGATCATACCCAGGTCAGGCATACGCGAGGGGTTGTCCATATTGAGCAGGTCGCCATTGGTCAATTGCACTTCGTACACTACGGTAGGCGCAGTGGTGATCAGGTCCAGATCGTACTCGCGCTCCAGGCGCTCCTGGATGATCTCCATGTGCAACATGCCCAAAAAGCCACAGCGAAAACCGAAGCCGAGGGCATCGGAGGTTTCCGGTTCGTAGAACAGGGATGCGTCATTGAGGGACAGCTTGTCCAGTGCATCGCGGAACGCTTCGTAGTCGTCGGAACTGACCGGGAACAGGCCGGCATAGACCTGTGGCTTCACCTTCTGGAAACCAGGCAGCATTTCCACCGCTTCAGCGCCCTTGGCATGGGTCAGGGTATCGCCCACTGGTGCGCCGTGAATATCCTTGATTCCCGCGACCACAAAGCCCACCTCCCCGGCTCTGAGAACGCCCGTTTCCTTACGTTTCGGGGTAAATACACCCACACTGTCCACTACGTGCGGGCGGCCGAGGGACTTGGTCACGATCTTGTCTTTGGTTCTGAGCGTCCCCTGCACTACCCGCACCAGCGACACCACCCCCAGGTAACTGTCAAACCAGGAATCGATGATCAAGGCTTGCAGCGGTGCGTCTACATCCCCCTCCGGAGGTGGTACCAGGCGAACCAGGTCCTCCAAGACTTCTTCCACGCCCAGGCCGGACTTGGCACTACAGCGGGTCGCCTCGGTAGCATCGATACCAATAATATCTTCGATCTCTTCGGCAACCTTTTCCGGCTCAGCCTGGGGGAGATCCATCTTGTTCAGTACTGGAATCACTTCCAGCCCCTGCTCAATCGCGGTGTAGCAGTTGGCGACGGACTGGGCTTCCACCCCCTGGGCCGCATCAACTACCAGCAACGCACCTTCACAGGCCGCCAGTGAGCGCGACACTTCATAGGAGAAGTCCACGTGTCCAGGGGTATCAATAAAGTTGAGCTGGTAAGTTTTACCATCGCGAGCGGTGTAGTCCAGAGTCACGCTCTGGGCTTTGATGGTGATGCCCCGCTCCCGCTCAATATCCATGCTATCGAGCACCTGCGCCGCCATTTCACGGTCGGCCAGGCCGCCGCAAACCTGGATAAAGCGGTCGGCGAGAGTGGATTTTCCGTGGTCGATGTGAGCGATGATGGAAAAGTTGCGGATATGGGAGAGATCAGTGGCCACTGCGAGGATAAAACCTTTTAAAAATCAGTGAGTTAATAGGCGGACCGGGCCGCGCTGTGGGCGCAAGTCTAACAGGTTGCAGGAAAAGTGCATCCAATCTGCACGGAGCCCCGATAGATCAAGGGCTCCGGGCCTATAACTGGACTCCCGACAGCGGTAGGACGACCGCGGGAGCCCGCCTATTCACTGGTTTCAGCTCTCTTCGATCTCGATCGTGCGGAACGTCGGCTGTCCCCCGCGGAAAAACCGAATTGGCAACAACTCTCCTTTGGGCAATTTCTTGACGATTTTCTCGTAGTCTGCGAGGGACTCGACCTGATCAAACCCGAGCTGGGCGATAATATCGCCACCGCGGAGGCCTGCATTGGCACCCGCCTTGCCGGGCACGACCTGCTTGACCAGCACCCCGGTTTCCACGCCCAAGCGCTGCTTCAGGGCATCGGGAATATCATCCACCACCAGGCCCAGGCGGCCGCCGACATCCGAGCTGGCCGGAGCACTGGAGGCCTGCTGACCATCGTCATCACCGGGCAGTGCACCGACACGGACTTTTATCTTGCGCTCATTGCCCTCTCGCATCAGGAGGACCGGAACCTCGGAGCCCGGGCGAGTCTGGCCCACCACATGCGGCAGGTCGCCGGACATATTGATTTTCTCACCGTCAAAACGCGTGATGATGTCACCGACCTTGATGCCGGCACTGTCCGCTGGCGACCCGGCCTCCAGCTGACCAACCAGTGCACCAGAGGGCTTACCCAGTCCCATCGCCTTGGCCAGCTTACGATCCACATCCTGAATGCCGACGCCCAGCCAGCCGCGATCCACGCGCCCCTTATCCTTCAGCTGCGCCACCACATCCTGGGCCAGGCTTGCCGGGATGGCGAACGAGAGGCCGATGGAACCGCCACTGCGGGTGTAAATCTGGGAGTTGATACCCACAACCTCACCATTCAGGTTGAACAGCGGGCCACCGGAGTTCCCCGGATTGATCGCAACATCGGTCTGGATAAAAGGTACGTAGTTCTCCCGGCTCTCGTTGGGGATACTGCGGCCCATGGCACTCACGATGCCAGCGCTGGCCGAATAATCGAGGCCAAAGGGCGAGCCAATCGCCACCACCCATTCGCCAACCTTGATCGTCTCAGAGTCTCCCCAGCGCACAGTGGGCAGATCACTGGCATCCACTTTCAGCAGCGCGAGGTCCGAGCGCGGGTCGGTCCCGACCACCTTGGCCTCGTACTCACGGCGATCCGTAAGGGTGACGCGAACTTCGTCGGCTCCATCCACCACATGATTGTTCGTGACTATATAGCCGTCTTTGGAAATGATGAATCCCGATCCCATACTGGCCACAGGCCGCTGCTGGGGCTGACGCGGCTCCAGCAGGTGGCGGAAAATGTCCGGGATTTCCTGCTGATATTGCGGCGGCATGGCATTGCGAGCAACGCGGCTGCGCTCCACCGTATTTATCTTCACCACCGCAGGAGAATTCTGTTCGATGAGATCCGTCAACTCCGGGAAACCGCGGGCGTTGGCGGCCACAGAAACCAGAAAACAAAATGCAAGCAAGAACTGGGAAAAGCGTGCAACCATATTTGTCACCCCTGATAAGCGCATTTACTAGTATTCAACAAAGTACGTTCGAAAATGGGCCTGCGCGGTGCTGCCCACAGTGATCCGGTGAGCCTTGACCGCGACAGGTTCATCTACTGGCTGTATCGCTGGATAGCTCCAGTGGGCCAGTACCAAACAGTTAGTTAGAGATTTCGTGGAAAAGTTCTCATACCCCAGTGTAAAACAGTGTTAAGGACTCTATGACACAACCCAACCAGAAGACTACCACCCCCACACTGCGCCCCCGCTCCGAGCGTGGGCTATTTCACGCCCATCGACTTCAGTACGGGCAATCGGTCATGGGCGCTCCATTACTCTACTTTCCCGCGGATGTGCAGGACGAGCACACCGGTATCGTCATGGCGGGCACCCACGGTGACGAAGTGGCCGCGGTGGTCACCCTGTCGTGCGCGCTGCGCTCGCTGCAGGCCGGGCAATTGCGACATCACGTGATCCTTGCGGTCAATCCGGATGGCTGCCAGCTGGGTACCCGCTCGAACGCCCACGGGGTCGACCTCAACCGCAATTTCCCCACCATCAACTGGAAAGCCGGTGGCACCGTATACCGCTGGAACAGTGCCGCGGAAAGCCGCGATGTGCACCTTTCCACCGGTGACCGCGCCGGCTCAGAACCGGAAACCCAGGCCCTGTGCCGGCTGGTGAAAGAGCTGGAGCCCGCGTGGATGGTGTCGATCCACGAGCCGCTGGCATGCGTGGAAGACCCAATCCAGAGCCCCCTGGGCCACTGGCTGGCAGAGCGGATGGAACTACCCCTGGTGAGCGACCTTGGCTACCAGACTCCCGGCTCTTTCGGCACCTGGTGTGCAGAGCAGCAACACCCGTGTATTACCCTGGAGTACCCACCCATCTCGGCGGATGTCGCCAGTGAGCAATACCTGGAGGTGACCACCCAGTTGCTGCGCTACATTCCATGATGCGCCGCGAGCCCCACGAAAACATCAGGTCCAGTAGACCCGCCCGTCTGCAAAACGCAGTGGATTGAGGTCCTTTGCCAGCCAGGTCGGGCCATCAAGGTCTACAAACCGCGCCAACTTGCCGAGAGGCCAGGCCGCGCGCACCGCGCGTGAGGTGCACAACATACAGCCGAGCATCACCTCAAATCCCTGCGTCCGTGCCGCGTCCGCGAGCGCCAGTGCCTCACGGATGCCGCCCGCCTTATCCAGCTTTATATTCACCATATCGTAAAGGGGCTTCAGCCTGGGCAGGTCAGCGCGCGTATGGCAGCTTTCGTCCGCACAGATGGGTAGCGGGTGCTGGAACTTGCCCAGGAAGCTGTCCTCCGCCGTCGGCAGAGGCTGCTCGAGCATGGCCACGCCCCGCACCGCCAGTTCTTCACACAAGTCCGGCAAACCGTCGATCGCCCAGGACTCGTTGGCGTCGATCACCAACTGGCACTCCGGCGCCGCCCCGCGCACTGCGGACACGCATTCCAGCACCTGCTCCCGGTTCAACTTGAGTTTGAGCACCGACACCCCGGTGTCCGCCGCCGCGCGGGCCGCCTGAGCCATCTCCTCGGGTTCGTCAATTACCAGTGTTTGCACTGTGGGCAGCCATGCCGGGCCATCATGCGATTGCCCGGATACCCGGCGCTCCCAGTCTTCCAGCGCACAATCCACTGCGTTGCGCGCCGCGCCAGCCGGCATCACTTCCTGCAATTGTGCCCGGGTCATCCCCTGGCGCAAAGCCGGCAGAACTGAGGTGATTTCCGCCAATACCGATTCGATGCTTTCACCATAACGCGGATAAGGTGTGCACTCCCCGGCACCGGTAACGCCATCCGCGGAAACCTCTGCCACAACCACTCGAGCTTCAGTACGCACCCCACGAGAAATCACGAAAGCCGTGCGCAGGGGCCAGCTCTCGGCGTAACAACGCCCTTCAAACATCCGCGTTCTCCTTATGGAAATTTGTCGGCGACAACGGCTGCACCGCCGCAGCGGGTCAGCAATCAGTGTAGAAAGTTATTTGAAGGCGACCGTGCGAAAGCGCCAATTCAGGGAGGAAAACTGCGTTGCGGGGCGAGAGTAAACGAGGAGAAAGAGCGAAATACAGGGCAGTGAAAAAGCGGTCGGACAAGCGAGGGAACAATACCGCGGAATCCGCAGTCGCGCCCCGGTTGGTTAATTACGCTAGGGAAGCTCGGCAGCAGGAATGGTACAGGGCTTACCCTGCTCGACACGCAGAAACTTTGGCGCCATAGCGGGGTTGTCGCGATTGGCATGACTGTATAAACGCACCAACAAGGCGCCCAGCGCCAGGCCAATCACCGCGCCAGTCACAGCCCCGAGCTCGCTACCCTGTTTTACCTGTAGACTGTCGGCGAACAGCGCGCCCGGGAGTGCATCTCCCGCCAGGGCACCGAGTACCAGCATAAGCAGGGGAACCAGATACACCACCAGCGCAGTGCTGGCGAGCGTGTTCTCTGCCACACCAATAACCACGGTGTCGTGGAGCTTGAGCCGCGAGAGAGACTCGGGCGGGACGGCAACACGCACCTGCGAGGCCTTGGCCCAGAATTCGCCCAATAACCCGGTGCCGCAACCGGGCTTGGCGGCACAACCGTGACAGCCGCTGCGCTGCACGGTTTCCACCCAGACTTCGCTCTGTTCCAGGGCAACCACCCGCCCGCGCTCTTCGATCATCAGGTTAAACTCACCGGCTTCAATTCCTGGTGGCCACGGATTTGGCAACCAGCTGGGCAGTTTTGTCGGGTATCTCACCCACCACGGTAATGGTATAGCGCTCACCGCTCACTTCAAGGTGGTCCATATAGGCGACCGTGGCGCCGCGCACCGCACGCCCCTGGTAGTTCATGGCCGGCCCGAGTTTTTGCACGAACACGGTAAAGGCACTGAGCCCATCACTGAACACCAGCATTTCTCCATCCGCCAGTTCCCGCGCAGCCACCGGCTTGAACCCCGTCGGCGCCCAGCCCAGCCGCCAGCGACTGACCAGGCTGCCGCAGTGGCCAGAACCGTCGCTCTGCCTGGCTTCACTGGATTGCGCCTGCAGGTCGCTGTCCGTGATCGGGGACAGATCCAGCTCCACAAACTGGAAGCGCTCCAATATACGTCCGGCAGACGCCACCAGCATGGACTTGAGCGGCAAACCGGTTTCCTTATCCACGCTGATCACCATTCCAAAGCGGTGAGGATCTCGCGGGCGGGCCTCCAGCACTAACGCTTCCCGGTCTGCGATACGCTCTTCGCCGCGAATCAGGAATTGGTAAATATTCTGTACATTTTCCAGGCCCGAGCTGCTCCACAGCCCAGCCCGTGACAGGGGGCTGCCATCGCGCCGGCACTGGGCGTCGTGCCCGCGACTCACCAGCTCTCTGGGCGCGCCCGTAAGGTAGCGAATCCGCTCCACCTGCTCACCATTGCGCACCGCGTGCACCACTTCCAGGGTTTCCATAACCCCCACATGCTCGAAGGTCACCAGCCCGCGATATTCGAGGTTGGCAACCGCATCCGCCAACTTGGCCAGCAGCGCCTGGGTTTCGGCGTCGGTAGCGGGCAACTCCAGGCCCGCACTCGGGCGTGCGGTTTCATTGCCGCTCCGCGGATCACTTTCCGGTTGAACAGGCACGGAGGAACTGCGGGCATCCGATGGCTCGGGAGCCTTCTGGTCCGCCGCGCTCTGCGCATTCGCCAGCGGAGACAGGGGATTCGCCAACAGCAAAAAAGCCAACAGCGAGCTGTTGGCTTTAGGGGCGGAAAAACGGAAAACTTTCGCCATGATCATTCTTTATTGGAGGCTAACTTCAGCGGGGGGAGGAATTCGTATGGGCCGGTAACAGCCAGCCACCGTCCCGTTCTACTCTGGCTGCTCCGGCGCGCGTTCACCGTAGGTAGCGCGGGCAAAGGGCACCATACCCTGACTTCCTACACGAGCCGCCTGTTCGGAGTGCTCAATCATAACCCGGTTGAGGTGACGCATCAGCTCAGGAGAGGGCACCACTTGCACCTGCGGCGACGGAGCGCCAATACGCTGCTCTGGCACCAATTGCGGTGCGGTACTTACCGCACGCGTGTTCAGGGTGGGCGTAGGCACATAGAAGCCACTGGGCTGCGGGACAGACTGCACCGGTTGCTGTGTGGGACGCTCTACCTCAGCCACCAGGTCGCCACCCGGTTGCGGCGCCTGCATCTGCTGTACACCCAGCACCGCAGCGAAGGCTACCGTTGCCGCCACTGCACCGCGTGATAAGGGCCGCCACCAACGACTGCGCCCGGCGTCGCCGGTATCGTTGGCCGCAGACGGCTGTGCAGGCTCGGCAAAGGCCGGTTCATCCGCAATCGCCGCGGAGATCCTGGCGGCGAGGCCGAGATCGACCGGAGCCACTTTCTCGCCCCTCAGCACATTACCCGCCAGCTGATAGCGCGACCAGCGCTCGTGGATGCCACTGCTGGAGGCATCGCTCTCTTTAAGCAGGCGCTGAATCTCCAGCTCGGAGGCCTCGCCATCCATCAATGCGGATAGCGACTCATTCAAACGCTGTTGATGATTCCCGTGGGACATACGGGCAAACCCTCTTTCAGTGCAATTCCATGAATGCGGCAAGCGCACCCTGTGTCTTGGTTTCTGAGACCGGCCCAAACCGGAAAAGTTTTACGCAGCGGGCAAAAATTGTGTGAATTCGTCGATATTTTTGCCTGTCGTCCTGTTCACGCGGCCACGTTAGATCAACAAGCTACCAGTAAGGCCCGCAACAAAACAAAACTGACTAAATGTTAGTCAGTTTTTTTCTGTTCAGGGAGCAACGATCAGCCGCGCCCGTCCGCCGGCTCCGGCTCCCCGGCCATAGCGGCCTGGACTGCACGGTCGATGGCTTCCCGTGCACGGAAGATACGCGAACGCACCGTACCCACAGGGCAGCTCATGACCTCGGCAATCTCCTCGTAGCTGAGCCCCTCCATTTCCCGCAAAGTGACCGCCGAGCGCAGGTCCTCTGGCAACTCGCGAATCGCGCGGTGCACGGTGGCTTCGAGCTGGTCGCGGAAAAGCTGGTTTTCGGGTGTTTCGTTGTCCCGCAGGAGGTCGGCGCCGGAATAGTATTCGGCATCCTCCAGGTCCACATCGGAAGACGGTGGCCGCCGGCTGCGCGAGACCAGGTAGTTTTTTGCAGTATTGATGGCGATGCGATACATCCAGGTATAAAAAGCACTTTCCCCACGGAAATTGCCCAGCGCCCGGTACGCCTTGATAAAGGCTTCCTGGACCACATCGTTCACTTCTGCATGATCGTTAATGTAACGGCTGACCACAGCCATAATCTTGTGCTGATACTTGAGCACCAGCAGGTCAAAGGCGCGCTTGTCCCCTTTCTGGACACGCTCCACCAGTTGGCGGTCACTCGGTGACGCCTGTTGCCCTGTCATCCCCTACTCCCAACTGCGGCCCCGGCACAAATTGACCGCGAACCCAGGATTATTCTGTTGTGTCCAAGACACCGAGATTTGGTCATAAGTTCCTGACAAACCGGTAATTTTTGAAGATAGCGTATACTACGCGCCCCTCATCACGAATAAAACTCTACGAGCAAGAGGCGAAGGCACCCTTGACCATCAGCGAGAGCAATCACAAGAAGCAGTATGACGTACTGGTAATCGGCAGTGGCGCCGCAGGCCTCACTCTGGCACTGCACCTGGCAGCGCGCCACCGGGTAGCCCTGCTCTCCAAGCAACGCCTGCGCGACGGGTCAACCTGGTTTGCCCAGGGCGGCATTGCCGGTGTTCTGGACGAAACTGACTCCGTGGACGCGCATATAGCGGATACATTAGATGCAGGAGCCGGACTATGCCACCCGGATGCCGTGCGCTTTACCGTAGAAAGCAGTCGCGAGGCCGTTCACTGGCTGATCAACCAGGGCGTGGACTTCACCCGTGAGGATGACGGCGATTACCACCTCACCAAAGAGGGCGGGCACAGCCACCGCCGCATCATTCACAGCGCCGATGCCACCGGGCGCGCCGTGCACAGCACCCTGATTGAGCAGGTGCGCAACACCCCCAACATCGATTGCTTCGAACACCATATTGCCCTCGACCTGATCCGCCAGCCCGATGCCTCTACCGGCCGCTTCCGCTGTGCCGGCAGTTACGTTTACAACAAAAAAACCGAGGAAGTGGAAGTATTCCAGGGCCGCGCAGTGGTGCTCGCCACCGGTGGCGCCGCCAAAGCCTACCTCTATACCAGCAACCCCGATGGCGCCAGTGGCGATGGCATTGCCATGGCCTGGCGCGCCGGTTGCCGGGTGGCGAATATGGAGTTCAACCAATTCCACCCGACCTGCCTGTACCACCCCAAAGCCAAGTCCATGCTGATTACCGAAGCGCTAAGAGGCGAAGGTGCCCAGCTGAAACTGCCGAATGGCGAGCGGTTTATGCAGCGCTTCGACAAACGCGGTGAACTGGCGCCACGGGATATCGTCGCTCGCGCCATTGACCATGAGATGAAACGACTGGGCGCCGATTGCGTCTACCTGGACATTTCTCACAAAGATCCGGAGTTCGTGCGCGAGCACTTCCCGACGGTGTATCGAAAATGCCTTGAGTATGGCATCGACATCACCAAAGAGCCGATCCCGGTAGTCCCGGCGGCACACTATACCTGCGGCGGTGTCATGGTGGACCAGCACGGCCGCACCGACCTGGACCAGCTGTACGCCATCGGTGAAACCACCTTTACCGGCCTGCACGGCGCCAACCGCCTGGCCAGCAATTCTTTGCTGGAATGTGTGGTTTATGCACGCTCGGCCGCCCTGCATATCGACGCGACCCTGAGCAAGGTGACCGCGCCCAAACCCGCCCTGGCGTGGGACGCCTCGCGGGTAACCGACTCGGATGAAGACGTGGTGATCTCGCACAACTGGGACGAGTTGCGACGTTTTATGTGGGATTTCGTGGGTATTGTGCGCACGCGCAAACGCCTGTTGCGGGCTGAACACCGGGTGAAACTGCTGCAGCAGGAGATTCGCGAGTTTTACGCCAACTACAAGATCACCAGCGACCTGATCGAGCTGCGCAATCTCGCGGTTGTTTCCGAATTGATCATTCGCTCCGCACTGGATCGCCGGGAGAGTCGGGGGCTGCACTACTCCCTCGACTATCCGGGGCTGCGTGAGCTGGCGATGGATACCATCCTGGTGCCGGAAAACTTCGCCAACCAGCGCCAGTTTATCGACCTCTCAGATACCCACTGAGAAAAAGGCAGCGCCAGCCCAGGGCCTGGTTCAAGCGGGAATTAGCGGGAGTAGCGCAGGGCTACCAGCAAATGGCGCCAGTCACTGGCGTCGGCGGCGTCCCGGCAAAATACCAGGCGCATACGCCTACCGGTAACATCTCGCCCGTTGATCACAATCAGCCAGCGCCAGAGTGTCAGCTCTCCACAGAACCGGAACTCCCGCCTTGCGCCACCTTCCTCCTGCCAGTACCAACGCCGCTCGGAGGTGGACAATCGCCCGACCGAATGCGCAAGGCGCCGCCATTCACACAGCGTAAGTGCCAGGATTACCGGTGCCGCCAGCACCACAATAGCCCAGGGAAGGCGGGACAGGCTCAACAACAGAATGGATTGGATCGCCATCAGCAGGACGACACCCTGCAGCAGGCGAGAAGGTGAGAGAGCGCAAACCAGCCGGGCACTGCGCTCAGGGTGAGGAACCGATGCCCTCTCAGCACACCGCCCGGGCTGGGCGGCAGTGCCTTGCCGCGTATCAGTCCTGCAAACCGGTGTTGTCACGGATGATCTGCACGATTTTTTTCAGCTCGGGATCTTCCGGGTCTTCCCGGCGCAGGAACCAGGCAAACAGGTCCTGGTCCTGCTCATCCAGCAAAGTGATATACCGCTGCTTGTCGTCCTCGGAAAGTGTCTCGTAAACATTTTCCAGAAACGGCAGCAGCACCAGATCCAGCTCCAACATGCCGCGACGGCTGGCCCAAAACAGGCGATTGCGATCCATACTTCTTTCTCAAACCCAGGTTGCGAATTGCGCGCAGTATAGCGGTAGTTGAAATCCCGCCGCAAAACCCCAAATACTGCACCATCGAAAACAGTGGCCGAAAGTAGTGAGTTCAGCATGGATCAACAGCAGTGGCAGGAATTTCTCAGCAATCAGGGCGCCCGGTGGAAAAACGGCGCCGCAGAGTTTGATACCAGCATCGACTCCGAGCTGGCACTGGTCGACCTCACCCCCATGGGCGCGATTTCCGTTTCCGGCCCGGACAGCCAGAAATTCCTCCAGGGCCAGCTCACCTGCGACCTGGTCAACCTGCCCGACGAACACCTGACACTTGGCAGCCACTGCAATCCGAAAGGCCGCATGATCAGTGCCTTTTACGCCCTGAAACTCGATCAGAGCGAATTTGTACTGCTGCTGCCGCGGGACCTTGTGACCATTGCCCTGACCGCGCTCAAAAAGTACGCCGTATTCTTCAAAGCGGAACTCACCGATATCAGCGATGACCAGCACTGGCTCAGCCTTTGCGGCCGTGATGCGGCCGCGGTTTCCAGCCAGCTGCTGAACCTGTCCAACACGCCGGCTAGCAGCGTTGTCCCCGGCCAGCTTCGCAGCTTCGATCACAACGGTCACCGTGCGCTGGCCGCCTGCGTCAATGATCGCAACCTGGTGATTCAGGTTCCCGCCAGTCAGTCTGCCGACCTGTGGCAGAAACTGAGCGGAAGCCCCGCCGCGCCGGCCGGCTACACGCACTGGTTACAGCAATTGATCGAAGCCGGCCTGCCCCTGCTCCACAAGGCCACCAGCGAGAGTTTCATTCCGCAGATGCTCAACCTGCACCTGCTGGGAGGCGTCAGCTTCAAGAAGGGCTGCTATACCGGACAGGAAGTGGTCGCGCGCATGCAATATCTGGGCGCCGCCAAGCGCCGCATGTACCGCGCCCGTATCGACGGCGGCGAGGTGCCGGAGCCTGGAGCAGAAGTATTCACCCCCGCCGGCGGCTCCAGCGTGGGCAATGTGGTGATGGCGTGTGAGAGCGGGAATGAGGTCGAATTACTGGCAGTACTCACCAAGAGCAAAGTTGCCGATGGCGAGAGCCTGCAACTCGATGACGGGCGCGTTCTCGAGCTTCAGGAACTGCCCTACGATGCCGACGCAGACCCGCTGGTTTGAGCGTCAGACTTCCACGGCCACCCTTCGCAGCTCGCCGGAAGGTGGCAGGGCCCAGTTGATCGGCGCTTCGCCACGTTCCTGCAGGTAGGCATTCGCCTGAGAGAACGGCCGCGTTCCGAAAAAACCCCGGTGCGCAGACAGCGGCGATGGGTGCGGGCCCCGCAGTACAAGATGCTTGCGGCTATCGATAAACCCGCCTTTCTTCTGCGCGTAACTTCCCCACAGAATAAACACCAATCCCTGCCGCTGTTCCGCCAGCGCGTGTATGGCGGCATCGGTGAACTGCTCCCAGCCACGCCCCTGATGGGCTCCCGCCTTGCTTTCCTCTACCGTCAGAGTGGCATTCAGCAGCAACACGCCCTGCTCCGCCCAGGGCTGCAGGCAACCGTGATCCGGTGGCGCAATCCCCAGATCTGAATACAGTTCTTTATAGATATTCTTCAGTGAGGGCGGGATGCGCACCCCGGGCATTACCGAAAAACACAGGCCGTGGGCCTGACCAGCCCCGTGATAGGGATCCTGCCCCAGAACCACCACTTTCACCTGATCAAAAGGCGTGGAATTAAAGGCGTTAAAGATCTGTCCACCCGGTGGGAATATATTCTTGCCGGACTGCTTTTCCTGCTGCAGAAACTCCCGCAACTCCGACATGTAGCGTTTATTGAATTCTGGCTCCAGCACTGAATACCAGCTGGGATGGATTTTCATCGGGAGGGAAGCTTGCATGTTCTCTTGGTCTCGAAATCTTGACCCGCCCCCCGCATACAGGCGAATCGGGCGAGGCTTAACGGTCCAATCACCTGTGGGCCGGCTCCTGCAGAACCTTGTGGACTTGCTGACGCAGCGCCGGCACCACTTTCTCATCAAACCAGGGACGGCGCTGGATCCACAAAGTATTGCGGGGACTCGGGTGCGGCAACGGAAAGTATCCACTGGGAATCGCGTCGGCGTAATGGCGCACATTCTCAGTAATGCTGCCATACCAGTGCGGGAGATAGTAGCGCTGGGCATACTGCCCAATCAGCAATGTCAGCTGGATATTTGGCAAATGATCCAGCAGCCGCTGGTGCCATGTGGGGGCGCACTCGGGCCGTGGCGGCAGGTCACCGCCCTTGCCACGCCCCGGATAACAGAATCCCATCGGGACAATGGCTATGCGGGACGCATCGTAAAAAATATCGCGGTCAACCTGTAGCCAGTCCCTCAGGCGGTCGCCCGACGGATCATTCCAGGGTATGCCCGTTTCATGCACCCGGGTGCCTGGTGCCTGCCCAACAATCAGCAAGCGCGCGGATCGCGCTGCACTCAGCACAGGCTTTGGGCCGAGGGGCAGGTGCGGTTCGCACAATCGACATGCCCGCACTTCTCTCAGCAACAGGTCCAGTTTGCTCTGACTCAAAACACAACCACTATTCGGCCTTGTACGCGGGGAACGCCAGCTGCATCAAAAGACCGCGACTGTCTTCAGGGGCCACCACCCGGGTGACGCTATTGTTGTCGAGCACTACAAAAATACCCTGATCATTTACGGCAAGCCCCTCACCTTTACCGAAATGGGTCTTTCTATAGATGTACTCTGGAGCCTCCTCGATCCCCCGATACTGCACACACCATTCGGCAGCCAGGGTTGCAATCGCGCGCCGGCATACCGCGAAAGCATTGCGCTCGAGGGTAAACAGGGATCCGTCGTAAAACGCCAGTGCGGTAAGGTCTTCAGGGCGATCGCGAAAATCGAGCCCGGGCACCGGCGGCACCCGATAGTAGTGCTGCCCTACTCCATCACCCGGCTGCAGCTTTAACAAGCCACGGGGATCCCGCTCCAGCGCCACCCAGAAATCCTCACCCACCTTGACCACACCTTCACTCTCCGCATTGAACAGCTGCAGAAATCCCTGTTCCCGCGCGGACTCGGACCAGCGTGCCGGCATCCACTGGCCTCGGCGACCAGCCTGGTCCAGCTTCACGATACGGTTGTGCCGTTCGCTCAGTAAAAAAATATCCGAGGCATCACAGGTTATCCCCTCGAAATCCATGCTCAGGGGTGTACTCGCATAGTGGAGGGCGCGCGCCTTGATGGAAACCGGCTGATCGTGCGGTAACGGAGGGCGAGTAAACTCCGCTTTGGTGGCAAGCGGCACTGTATCCTTTCCCGGCTCGGGGGAGAGTCGGTATATACGCTCGGAGGACTTGTCAGCGACGGCGAGCAGCTCGCCATTGCAGAAGCTGAGGCCCGACAAATCCAGCCCTTCACTGCCATCGATCCACCAGGCATGCAACAACTGTGCGGGGAATACCGGCACTGCAGATTCAGCGCGCAGCCCGCTGGCCGCGAGCATTCCCAACAATCCAGCCAAACAGGCGTACAGCGGCCCGACAACTCTGGAATACCTTTTCACAAAATCCCCTGCTGACGTGGATCAGCGTTACTGGATAACGGACTTAATCGCGGAAATTATTAAACTGCAGCGGTTGCTCCAGCTCCTTGCCGCGCAACATGGCCATAACCTGCTGCAGGTCATCGCGCTTCTTGCCAGTGACCCTGACCTGGTCGCCCTGGATCGAGGCCTGCACCTTGAGCTTTTCTTCCTTGATGATTTTGACAATCTTCTTGGACAGCTCCTTGTCGAGGCCATTTTTCAGGGTGACGGCAACCTTGACCTGCTTGCCGGATTGTTCTTCCTCACCCACGTCCATCGCCAGTGGGTCAATGTCGCATTTGATCAGTGCCGCGCGCAGCATATCCACCATCTGAGTTACCTGCATATCCGATTCCGCGCGCAGGGTCAGGCTGAACTCAGACATTTCCACTTCGGCGTCCACGCCCTTGAAGTCAAAGCGGTTGGTAATGGTACGGTTCACCTGATCCACGGCATTGGTAAGCTGATGCTTGTCCACCTCGGAAACGATGTCAAAAGAAGGCATTATCTTGCTCCATTTTTACTTGCCACCCTGTGGCCGGTCATTGCCCCGCACTACGGCGGGCATTACGAGAATTTTATTTCCAACGTTGTGGCAGGACTTCCACATTCTGATCGCCGTCTGCCAACCAAAGGTGGCCGTCCTGGATAGTCACGCTGAGGTCCATATTCCGCTGCGCGAGCGCAGCCAATTGTGCACAGTCAGCGGCAGCCAGGAAAAAAACCTGTAAATTTTCGAAGCGGTCACAGGCGGATTCCATTTTTTCCCACCATACCGGCGCTGCGCGCTGTCCGTAGGCATAAACCAGCACCCGCTGAGCCCGTCCGCAGGCTTTGCGAATACGGTCTTCTGCCGGTACGCCTACCTCAATCCAGGTTTCAATTTCACCGCTGAGGCTGTGCTGCCAGAGGTCCGCTTCTTCATCACTGGACAGCCCCCGGGTAAACTCGAGCTGTTCGCTGGCGTTGTGCGCGAAGGCCAGCAGGCGAATCATCATTCGCTCATCGGTTTCCGATGGGTGACGCGCCAGAGTCAGCAGGTGTTCCGCGTAATAATCCCGATCCATGTCTGTGATCTGGAGCCTGGCCTTGAATATCGTCGCTTTTAATGCCATTACTACTCTCTGATTACGTTGGCAGGACTAACTTGCCGGATACCGACCAATTGGAGACTATTATTGTCTTGTTCGGAACCAACATGGATGAATGGAATGAATTCTGCACTCACAGGCAAACCGAATTTTACCCAACGCCGTCTCTGGCAAGTCCTGCTGCTATCGCTGCTGGTATTTGGACTGAGTGGCTGCGGGATCAACAATATCCCAACCTACGATGAAAATGTTAAGGCCGCCTGGGCCCAGGTACAGAACCAGTATCAGCGTCGTGCGGATCTGATTCCCAATCTGGTGAAGACCGTTAAAGCCTACGCTTCTCACGAGCGGGAAACCCTGGAAGCGGTCACCGAGGCACGCGCCAAGGTAAGCTCCATGCAGGTGGACTCGGGGATCATCAATGATCCGGCCAAGCTGCAGCAGTTCGAAGCAGCTCAATCACAGCTGAGCAGCGCGCTATCCCGCCTGATGGTGGTCGTTGAGCGCTACCCGGACCTCAAGGCCAACCAGAACTTTCTGGCGCTGCAGTCTCAACTGGAAGGCACCGAAAACCGCATCAGTGTGGCCCGCCGAGATTATATCGCCGCGGTAGAACGCTACAACCGTGAAATACGTACCTTCCCCGGACGTATCTGGCACAGTGTCCTCTACAGTGACATGCCCATTCGCGATACTTTCGAGGCCACCAGTCAGGATGCCGAGAAAGCGCCTGAAGTCGACTTTCAGTAACCCACGGGGCTCCGCATGACGATCCGACGGATCGCCCTACTCCTACTGTTCTGCCCGGCCCTGCTGTGGGCCGGGATCGCTGTAGCCGAGGTCACCTTCCCGTCCCTCAGCGGCCGCGTGGTGGACAACGCCAATCTGCTAAGCCAGACAACCCGCTACCAGCTCACCGAAATACTGCAACGGCAGGAAAAGGAAACCTCCAACCAGATCGTGGTGGTCACCCTCCCGGACCTGCAGGGAACTACTATCGAGGAGTACGGCTACCAGCTCGGTCGGCACTGGAAAATCGGCCAGAAAGGCAAGGACAATGGCATACTGCTGATTGTGGCCCCGAATGAGCGCCAGGTGCGGATCGAAGTGGGCTACGGGCTTGAGGGCGCACTCACAGATGCCCTCTCCGCCAATATCATTCACACCAAAATCCTGCCGCAATTTAAAAGCGGCAACTTTGACGGCGGGGTAACAGCCGGTGTCGAATCCATCATCGCCGCGGTCAAAAACGAGTACGTTCCCGAGCCCACCGAGTCCAACAAGGATCGGCGGCTGGCATTACTCGTCGGCGTTTTCCTGCTGTTTGTCATGCTGCAGATTTTCGGCGCCTCGGTACTCGGCGCCCCCAGCGGCGGTAGCAACTACCGCCGCGGGCGCTACGGTGGTTACTACGGCGGTGGCGGCTTCGGAGGAGGCTACGGCGGCGGTGGCTTTGGCGGTGGTTTCGGAGGCGGCGGGGGCGGTTTCGGTGGCGGCGGCGCCTCTGGTGGCTGGTAGCCGCGGCTGACAAGGCATATGGAGCACAACAATGGCAATGCTGAATGCAGACGAAAAACGAAAGCTCACCGAAACCATCAAGGATGTGGAGTCCCGCACCGACGCCGAAGTAGTCACTGTGCTCGCGGGCCAATCCGACAACTATCTGTATATATCCACCCTGTGGGCAGCCTTCCTGGCGCTGCTGATCGCACCGTTAATGCAATTTCTACCCTGGTGGATTGAATACCAGCAGGCGTTCACGCTGCAGTGGATTCTGTTTATTGTGCTGGCCGTGGTGTTCCGCTGGCGCCCACTGACCATGAAACTGGTACCCAAAAAAGTGCGATTCTGGCGCGCCTCTAACCTGGCCCGGCGACAGTTCCTTGAACATGAGCTGCACAGTACCAAGCATCGCCTGGGACTGCTGATTTTTGTCTCCCAGGCGGAACACTATGTGGAGATTCTCGCAGACCGCGGCCTGGCGGAACATATTACTAACGAACGCTGGCAGGAAATCGTGGAAAACTTTATCCGCGAGGTGAAAAAAGGGAAAACCGGTGAAGCTTTCGTACATTGTGTAGAAAAATGTGGCGAACTACTCGAAGAGGCGGCGCCCGCCACCACCATCAAGAATGAACTTCCCAACCATCTGGTGCTTCTATAATTTGATACTACCGGAAAATTGGGTGACCCCATGATTTTGCGCAAGCACGCCTTCTCGCTCGCGGCCATATCCCTCCTCGCGGTGGGCGCGGCTTTCGCCCACTGGAGCAGTTCCGGCTCACCTGCAGGGCAATCAATCCAGAATTCACTATTCTCGAGCGATACGGACGAAACCGGGGCCTCAGCAGGTCTGGGGGCACGGGTTCAGCAGCTGGAGAAAACCGTGGACGAGACCCTGAGGATCCAGGGGCAGCTGCTGGAGCTGGTAAACGAGCTGAGCAGCAGACTCGACCCGGAGTCTGACGGGCCTGAGACACGGCACGTTGCCGTCGGCGTCAGCGACGATGAAGTGGCTGTACACACACGCCCACCCCGGGATCGCCACCAAAACCGCTTCGAGCGCGTCAGGGAAAATCAGATCCGCCAACTCACCGATGCCGGTTTCAGCCCGGAGCGCGCCGCTTATATCGTCGACAAGCAGGAGCGCATCCAGTACGAGCAGATGCAATTCAGCTACGAATACCACCACCTCAAAGACAAGCGTTCGGCCGAGGCCAAGGCGCTGCAGAAAAAAATGCAGGCCTACAGTAATCCCCGCCGTGTGTTTGAACAGGAGCTGAGCAACACCGAATTCGAGCAATATCTCGAGGCGTTTGGCGGCCGCACGGAAATGGAAATCGGTGACCTGCTGGAAAGTGCCCCTGCGTACGAGGCAGGCCTACGCCCCGGTGACAAAATCATCCGCTACAACAACCAGCGGGTTTTCCATATGGGGGATTTGCGCACCCAGGTGTACCAGGCGGAACCGGGCACCGCGGTGGCGGTGGAAATACAGCGCAAGGGAAGCTCAGCACCGGAAACCATTTACGTTCCCGCCGGCCCACTGGGCATACGCGGCTGAGCGGTTAAGCACCCTTGAATATACCCACAAAAAAAAGGGCGGTGACCTGAAGGCCACCGCCCTTTTTATTTTTCCTGCGCCTTATTTATTCCGCAGACGCTTCCGGGCGCATGTGCGGGAACAGCAGTACGTCGCGGATCGATGGTGAGTTGGTCAGCAGCATTACCAGACGGTCGATACCGATACCTTCACCAGCGGTGGGCGGCAGGCCATATTCCAGTGCGCGGATATAGTCGGCATCGTAGTGCATGGCTTCGTCGTCACCGGCATCTTTCTCCGCCACCTGCGCCTTGAAGCGCTCGGCCTGGTCTTCTGCGTCATTCAGCTCGGAAAAGCCGTTGGCAATCTCGCGACCGCCGACAAAGAACTCGAAGCGGTCGGTGACGAACGGGTTATCGTCGTTGCGGCGGGCGAGCGGCGACACTTCGGTCGGGTATTCGGTGATGAAGGTCGGCTGGTCCAGACGATGTTCAACGGTCTTCTCGAATATTTCGATCTGGATTTTACCCAGGCCCCAGATTTCCTTGAGCGGGATTTCCAGATTTTCCGCAACCTTTTTCGCGCTCTCGATATTATCGATGTCGGAGGCCTTGAGTTCCGGGTTGTACTTGAGAATGGAGTCAAACACGCTGATACGATCGAACGGCTTGGCGAAGTCGTAGCTGCTGTCCTGGTACTGCACGGTGGTGCTGCCCAGTACGTCGGTGCAGATGCCGCGGATCATGTTCTCGGTGAGATCCATTAGGTCGTTGTAGTCCGCGTACGCCTGGTAGAACTCGAGCATGGTGAATTCGGGGTTGTGGCGGGTGGACAGGCCCTCGTTGCGGAAGTTGCGGTTGATTTCGTAGACGCGCTCGAAGCCACCCACCACCAGACGCTTGAGGTACAGCTCGGGCGCGATACGCAGGTACATATCGATGTCGAGTGCGTTGTGGTGGGTCACGAACGGACGCGCTGTCGCACCGCCCGGGATAACCTGCAGCATGGGGGTTTCCACTTCCATGAAGTGGTTTTTGTTCAGGTAGCTGCGGATATAGCTGATCACTTCAGAGCGGATACGGAATACATCGCGGGATTCCGGCGTGGCGATCAGATCGACGTAGCGCTGGCGGTAGCGCATTTCCTGGTCGGCGATGCCGTGGAATTTTTCCGGCAGCGGACGCAGGGCTTTGGTAAGCAGGCTGTACTCTTCACAGTTGACATAGAGGTCGCCCTTGCCGGATTTGTGCAAGGTGCCTTTTACACCAACGATATCGCCAATGTCCCAGGTGCCCCAACGCTCTTTAATATCTTTCTGCGCGGTTTTGTCGGCGTACAGCTGGATGCGGTCGGAGACATCCTGGATGACCATAAACGGACCGCGTTTGGCGAGGATACGGCCGGCGACGCAGGCGGTGTTGCCTTCGCCTTCCAGTTCTTCCTTGGTTTTTTCACCAAACTCTTTCTGCAGGTCGGCGGCGAGGTTTTCGCGGCGGAAGCTGTTCGGGAAGGCGTTGCCCTTCTCGCGCATAGCGCTCAGTTTGGCACGGCGCTCGGCGATCAGTTTGTTTTCGTCTTGCGGAGTTGGTGTGTTGCTCATGATCTATCACATGTCTTTTGGGTGTGGTGCGGCCCCGTAGCTTGATTGGAGCTCTGTTCGGATACCTTGGCGGTGGAGCACCGGGTAACCCTTTTCGAAACCGCTGTGAATACGTCCCTGTACGCTGCGTCGGCGACATCCCTGTCGCCGACGCTTTCGAAAAGGGTTCCCCGGCACTCCACCTTCGCTTCGAAGTAAGGCCCTTCGTAAGCCATTGGAGTCCGGGACTTGTCTTTACAAGCCCGCCTTCAGGCTCGCCTCAATAAACTGATCCAGGTCCCCGTCCAGTACTGCCTGGCAGTTACTGGTCTGGACACTGGTGCGCAGATCTTTGATGCGCTGGTCGTCCAGTACATAGGAGCGGATCTGGCTGCCCCAGCCGATGTCGGATTTGCTTTCTTCCATCGCCTGTTTTTCTGCGTTGCGTTTTTGCATTTCCTGTTCGTAGAGTTTGGCCCGCAGCATTTTCCACGCTTTGTCGCGGTTCTGGTGCTGGGAGCGTTCGCTCTGACAGGCGACGACGATGCCGGACTCGATATGGGTCAAGCGCACCGCCGAGTCGGTTTTGTTGACGTGCTGTCCGCCAGCGCCGGAGGCGCGGTAGGTATCTTCCCGCACCTGGGATTTGTCCACTTCGATCTCGATATTGTCGTCAATCTCCGGGGAGACGAAGACAGAGGTGAACGAGGTGTGGCGGCGGTTGCCGGAGTCGAACGGGGATTTCCGCACCAGGCGGTGTACGCCGGTTTCGGTGCGCAGCCAGCCAAAGGCGTATTCGCCCTGGAAATGGATGGTGGCACTTTTGATACCCGCAACTTCGCCGGCAGATGCTTCTTCCAGGGTGGTTTTGAAGCCGTGGGCTTCACCCCAGCGCAGGTACATGCGCAGCAGCATCTCCGCCCAGTCCTGGGCCTCGGTGCCACCGGAACCGGCCTGGATGTCCAGATACGCGTTGTTGGGGTCGGTCTCCCCGGAGAACATGCGGCGGAACTCGAGGGTTTCCAGCTGCTGCTGGAGGCCTTCGAGCTCGCTGGCCACTTCGGCTACGGAGTCTTCATCGTCCTCTTCCACTGCCATGTCGAGCAGTTCGCGGCAGTCGCTGATTCCGCTGTCGAGGTCATCGATAGTTTTGACCACCGCTTCCAGGGAGGAGCGCTCACGGCCCAGATCCTGGGCGCGGTCAGGGTCGTCCCAGACACTGGGCTCGGCCAGTTCCAGTTCGACTTCGGTCAGGCGTTCTTTCTTGCCAGCGTAGTCAAAGATACCCCCTGAGAACGTCGGTGCGCTCTGCGAGGTCTTTCAGCTGGTTGAGAAGCGGATTGATTTCCATAGCTAGGTCGGCTTCTGTAGGTTAAATCGGGCGCGCATTCTACCTCAGGCGGCCCCAAGAAATAAGGGGCACAGGGCGGGTACGGGGTCTAGTGACGGAGTCTATTGTATGTATCGTGGCTTTCGCTGGAATGACAGCCATGAAGCCCTACCTTGAGCCGCCAGCCAAGCCAGCGCTAGAATGGCCTGACCAATAAACACAGCGATCAGGCCAATTTTTGAACGGAGCTGGCTTCATGGCGATGAATGTAGTTAACCCCCCTTCTTTCTGGTCCCGCATGACAGGAACCTCCAACCTGCCCCGGCCCGGAGGACGCACCAGCTTGGTAGCACTGGTCCTGTCCGCACTCGCGGCCTGTGCTGAAGCACCAAAACAGCAGGAGTTTGACGCGGTTGTCGGCACCGCCCCAGGCCAATCACCGGAGCACACCTATTCCACCATTACGGCGGCGCTGGCGGCAGCGTCGGAGCAAGGGGAAGCCCCATTTGTCATCTATCTGCCGGAGGGCCACTACCGGGAAAAGGTGCTGATCAGCAAACCGAATGTTCACCTGATTGGTGCAGACCGCGATAAAACCGTGATCAGCTACGGGGATTACGCCGGTAAGCCGGCGCCGGAAGGCGGAGAGCCCATGGGCACCTTTGCCACTGCGACCCTGACCGTCGAGGCCACCGATTTTCGCGCGGAAAACCTGACTATCGAGAATAGCTTCGATTTCCTCAGTCAGGATGCGCTGCCCAAGGGCCATCCGGACAAGGTGCACGGTACGCAGGCAGTGGCACTGGAAACCGGATTAAACAGCGACCGTTCCGCGTTTCGTAATGTGCGCCTGCTGGGATACCAGGACACACTGTTTCTGCAGTCCGGGCGCAGCTACTTTGTCGACAGCGTGATTGAAGGTAATGTGGATTTTATCTTCGGCGCGGGTCAGGGACTGTTTGAGAACAGCGATATCGTGACGCGTCCGCGCGGCACTGAACGGGAAAACGTAGGCTATGTGACGGCACCGAGCACGAATATCGCTAACGAATTCGGCCTTGTTTTTCTCAACTGCCAACTGCTGAAAGCCGATGGAGTACCCGCAAATTCCTCGCCACTGGGTCGCCCATGGCACCCCACCACCACATTCCCGGATGGCCGTTATGCAGACCCGGAGGCCATCGGTTCCGCAGTGTTTATCAACTCCTATTTGGATGATCACATCACTACCGATGGCTGGGCATCCATGCGCGGAACCAGTCGCGATGGCACCAAAAGTACTGTATTTACACCGCAGGATTCACGCTTCTATGAGTACCAGAGCCGGGGGCCGGGTGCAGCGCAGAATGATCAGCGACGCCAGCTGACAGAGGAACAAGCGGAAAGATATTCACGGAAACGTATTCTGGCGGGTTGGGAACCGGCACTTTGAACAGAAGCAAGCCGCGGCCTAATCCCCGCTGGCGAGATGGTCGAGGATTCCGCAGTTAGGTGAGTCATCACCGGCGCAGGTATCCGCCAGCCCCCGCAAACTCTGACGCATTGTCTGCAGGCTCTCGAGTTGGCGTTCTACCTGCTGCAGCTTTTCCTGCCCCCAGACCCGAGCCTTTCAGGCCTCAGTAGTCCCTGGGAGCACTGGGCTGTATCTGCGGGCACTCGACAAACTTGTATTGGCCCATCTTGGCCGGGTCAAACCCCAGCTCCAGCGCGGCGTCCAGGAAGCTGGCAGGAATTCTGTGCATCAGCAGGTCTCCGGTCGCGCCACCGCATACGCTGGGGTACATACGATCGGTACGCACCCCACAGCGGGACTCCTGTACCTTGATACCATTTTGCGCCAGCTCCGCGCCACTGGCCTCGAGGCTTTTACCTCCCCCTTCACACTGACGATTGCCCCTGGGCTGCATCACCCACAGGCTTTGCGCATCCTGCTGCTCGGGCATTGCCATGTCTGGCTTGGACTCTGCATCTGCCGTTTTCGGTTCAGACATATCGGGGGTAACCTCCGTTTGCTGTTCGCTAGCCGGCTTATCCGGAGACTGCGCATCCGGCGATTGCTTTTGCGATGAGTCACATCCACCGATGCACGCAATTAACGCCACCGCGAAGAGCGCTCTTAACCAGGCGTGACACATAAAAATCTCCTTATTGGTCATTTTTCCGTGCCTGAGCAATCAGGCAAAGTTCCACCTGCTTCAGCTTAGCGCGAGCCATCCTCCCACGCCCAGCATTAACGTGCCCGCGACACGGTTCATCAGGCGTACATTTTCACCCTTGAGCAGAAATCGGCTCAGCGTACGGCCGCCGCTGGCATAAATCAGCATGCAGACAAACTCCAGAAACAGGATGATACTCAGCAGCACGGCCATCTGCGCAAGCAGTGGCTTCTCCTGGTTGATAAACGGCGGCAACAGTGCAATGAAAAATGCCCAGCCTTTCGGGTTTGCCACCGCGGTGACAAACCCTTGCATCATCAGGGAGACTGCCGGGATGGCGGGTTGTTCGCCGGCGGATGGCTCCACCAGGACCATGCGTCCTTTCGCTCGCCACATCTGCACCCCCAGGTAGGCGAGATACAGCGCCCCACAATATTTGAACACCTGAAATGCTGCCGGGTTCTTCAGCATAAAGCCCGCGATTCCCACCACGGCGGCAATCGCCACCAGTGCCACACCACACAGCTCGCCGAGCATCATCCACAGTGTGCGGCGCACACCGAATGCCATCCCCATGGTAAGTGCGAGGGTCATACACATGCCCGGCGTGATGGACACAAAAAAGAATGTCGGCACAAACAGTGCCAGCAAGGACAGGTCAATCAGGCCCATCTAGAACAGCTCCCCCAACAGCCGGAAATCAATACCGCATCCCGAGTTACGGACTTGCGCTTAATCGCGCACAGAATAGGCCGCGCCCTCTGAAGTAAGCAAGCGCCATGTGGCACTGAACGGGGCACAACGCCGACGGGGCCCAACGCGCTCGCCCATCGCAGGCTTGCAAAATCAGTGGTGAGTGCCGGTGTGGTTACCGTAGTGGCTGACCAGCATACCCGTCAGCATCAGCCCACAACCCATCAGCTCCCGAGAGCTCAACACCTCATTCAGGAACAGCCAGCCGGCAACCACTGCAAATACGGCTTCCAGGCTCATGATGACGGTGGCGTGGGACGGTGCTGCGTGACGCTGCGCCAGTAGCTGGAAAGTAAATGCAATCGCCGTGGAGAAGATCATCATATAGGCGATGGGCCAGGCCGCATCCACCGCCGACTGTACACTCGGCTGCTCGACGATCAACGAAGCCACGGCTGACAAGGCGCCACAAACCAGAAACTGGATCGCGGCAAGGCGCAGCGCATCGTAACGATGCACTAGGTAATCCGCGCTCAACACCTGAATCGCAAACACAAAGGCACTGGCGAACACCATCAGGTCACCAATCAACTGTGCCTGCGCACTGAAGTCGGCCAGCCAGTAGAGCCCGAGCAATGCCAGCGCGATACCAACCCAGGTCCAGCGGTTGGTTTTATGGCCCAGGGAAAGCCCGATGACCGGCACCAGCAGCAGGTAAAAGCCAGTGATAAAGCCCGCACGCCCGGCCGAGGTATACAACAGGCTTGCCTGCTGCAATGCGGCCCCCAGAAACAGCCAGAAGCCCAGCACCGCGCCGCCCTTCAGGCACCGGCGCCAGCTGTGCTCCACGTGTGTGCCGCCCTCTTCGCCCGGCTGCACGTCGCGCCGGGAAGACAGCCAGTACACCAGCGGAACCAAAATCAGCCCGCCCAGAAAAAAACGCCAGGCATTGAACGCCAGCGGCTCAATATCCGCCATCGCGATTTTTTGCGGCACAAACGCCAGCCCCCAGAACAGCGCTGCCAGCAACAACAGCACTTCTGCCTGTATCTGTTTGCGATTCATTGTGTCACCTCGCCCCCATTATTCAGAGGGTAATAAATGGCTGACCATCAACTGCAGCGATTGCCGCCCACGAAATTCATTGATGTCGAGCTTGAACGCCAGTCGAACCCGATCCACCTGTGCCGGCCACAACTCCGTATCCACGTTGAAGGCGATGGCATCCAACGCCCGCTGCGGATCGGCTACCGGCGCCACCACCATCTTCAGGTGTTTTTCCCCGACAATCCGCTGTTGCAGCAGCAGAAACTCACCATCAAATGTCGGCTCCGGAAATGCCTGCCCCCAGGGTGCACACGCCCTGAGCAGGGCCGCGGTTTCCATAGAAAATTCTTCCGGCGCGAGTTCTCCATCCGAGTCGATAACCGCCTGTAGCTGGGATTCTGTCAGCCGCTTGCGTACCGCTGACTCAAACGCGTCGGTAAACGCCGGCAGCTTCTCCGCGGGCAGGCTGAGCCCCGCGGCCATGGCGTGACCACCAAATTTACTGATGAGCTCCGGATGGGCCGCTGCGACATCGCTCAGGGCATCGCGGATATGCAGCCCCGGAATCGAACGCGCGGAGCCCTTGATCAGATTGTTGTCGCCATCGGCAAACGCGATCACCGGGCGATGAAACTTTTCCTTGATACGGCTGGCAAGAATCCCAACCACACCCTGGTGCCACGCGCCGTCGTAGAGGCACAGGCTCCAGGGCAAGCTCTCTTCGGCCAGCTGCAGCTTTTCCAGGGCAGCCATGGCCTCTCGCTGCATCCCCGCCTCAATGGCCTTGCGGTCGCGATTGAGACCGTCCAGCTCCGCAGCCAACTCCCTGGCCTCCTCAGGGTCCCGCGTCAGCAGGCAGCGGATGCCGGTACCGATATCGTCCAATCGACCCGCGGCATTGATGCGCGGCCCGAGAATAAATCCGATATCCGTGGTGGAGAGCCGTGCGCGGTCTCTTCCCGCCACATCCATCAGTGCCTGAATACCCGGGCGGCAGCGACCAGCGCGAATCCGCGCGATACCCTGATGCACCAGTACCCGATTATTCTGGTCCAGTGGCACCAGGTCGGCGACGGTACCCAGCGCGACCAGGTCCAGATACTCCGCCATATTAGGCACCGGGATACCGGCTTCTTCGAACCAGCCCTGTCCCTGCAGCACACTTTTCAGGCGGCTCAGCAAATAAAAAATCACTCCCACGCCAGCGAGGTTTTTACTGGGAAAATCGCAGTCGGGTTGATTGGGATTGACGATGGCATCCGCTTCCGGCAACTCGCTGCCGGGAAGATGATGATCGGTGACAATGACTTTGAGTCCGGCTGCGCGAGCGGCTGCCACACCATCGATACTGCTGATACCGTTGTCCACCGTAATCAGCAGGGCCGGGTTGTACTCGCCCGCCACTTCCACAATTTCCGGAGTCAGGCCGTAACCGAACTCGAAACGATTCGGCACCAGGAAATCCACAGGCCCGGCACCCAGTGCACCCAGCGCCAGTACCGACAGGGTACTGCTGGTGGCACCATCCGCATCGAAGTCACCGACAATCAGGATTTTCTGCTGGTTGCGTATGGCATCCACCAGCAGGTTTACCGCCGCGTCGACACCGCGCATCGACGCAGGGCTGTGCAATCGGGACAACTGGTGGTCCAGCGCATCTTCGCTGGCCACGCCCCGCCCGAGCAGTACACGCTGGAGAATTTCTGGTGTAGAGGAAGTAAAACGGCCAGAGGATAAGTCCACTGGCCGTCTTCGAATAATCGCGTTCATCGCATCCGGTCGCTGTAGGGTTGCTGTTGGCTCCTGACGTTGCCGGCGTTAACCGACCAAACGCCATTCTACCGTCGACCGGCTGCGGCTCAAGCGGGGCTTAGCCCAATTCGCGGGAGATAAAATCGTGTACCGCAGAAAGGTCGTTTTGCAGAACTTGCATCCGCTCTTCCCGCTGCAGCAGGTCCTGCATATGGTGGGGCAGCGGCACCTCGGTACCCGGCAGCGCCTTGTCCACCGCCTCAGTGAATTTCGCCGGATGGGCCGTGGCCAGACAGACCATCGGCTCCGCCCTGGACTTGCGGGCACAGCGCGCAGCCTCCAGACCAATCGCGGTATGAGGATCCAGCAGGTACCCGGTTGACTCAAAGACCTCGCGAATCACTTCCACAGTGCGCTCGTCCCCGACCCGCTCGGAAGAAAACAGGGTGCGCGCCTTGTCCAGCGCGCCGTCATCCAGCTTCAGCGATGCACTGCGGTCTCTCAGAAGGTCCGCTACGGCCTCGCCGTTGCGATCGTAGAGATCGAACAGCAGGCGTTCGAAGTTGCTGGAAACCATGATGTCCATGCTCGGCGACAGACTGTGCACCAGCGGTTTTGGCGAGTGGTCATTCGCGCTTATACAGCGGTGCAGGATATCGTTGGAATTGGTGGCAATCACCAGCTGGTTGATGGGCAAGCCCATTCCGCGGGCCAGGTAGCCGGCAAAAATATCGCCGAAGTTACCCGTGGGCACGGAAAAATTCACCGGGCGGTGCGGGCCACCCAGACTCAGGGCGGCGTGGAAGTAATAAACGATCTGGGCCATGATCCGCGCCCAGTTGATGGAGTTCACTGCAACCAGACGGCGCCCATCCGGCAGGAACGACTGGTCCGCAAAACTGGCTTTGACCATGTTCTGGCAATCGTCAAAATTGCCCTCCAGCGCGATGTTATAGACGTTGTCCGACAGCACCGTGGTCATCTGCTTGCGCTGAACTTCCGAAACCCGGTTGTGCGGATGCAGAATGAATATGTCGATATTTTCACAGTGACGGCAGCCCTCGATCGCCGCGGAACCGGTATCGCCCGACGTCGCTCCCAGTACCACCACTTTTTCACCGCGCTTTTTCAACAGCAGGTCAAACAGCTGCCCGAGAAACTGCAGGGCAAAATCCTTGAACGCGAGGGTCGGCCCCTGAAACAGCTCCATCACCCATTCGTTGTGATCGGTCTGCACCAGGGGGGCAATGGCCTTGTGACGGAAGTTGGCATAGGCGCGATCAATGATGCCGCGCATCTCGTCCTCGGACAGATCTTCGGAAACGAAAGGCCACATGATACGAAACGCCAGTTCCCGGTAGTCGAGCCCTGCCATTTCCGCAATTTCATCGCGGCTGAAGCGGGGAAGACTTTCGGGTACATACAGGCCGCCATCACTGGCGAGACCAGTGAGAACGGTATCGGCAAAGCTGAGAGACGGCGCGCGGCCGCGGGTGCTGACAAATTTCACGGTGTTGGTACTGGCTTGGAAAATTCTTGATAGGGGGACAGAGGTGGGCACGATGCCCACCTCAAATTCAATGTCCGGCGAACCGGATCAGCCGAGAGGTTCTACACGAATGCGAACCACCGGGCCCTGGATACTGTCGAGCGCTTCGATCTGGTTGACCGCCTCCTGCAGCTGCGCTTCACGGGCGCGACTGGTCAGCAGGACCACCGGCACCAGCTCTTCGTCTTCTGCAGGCTCGTGCTGGATCAACGCCTCGATGCTGATCCCCTGATCACTGCAGATTTTTGCCACCTGGGACATAACACCCGGCTTGTCGAAGGCGGAGATGCGCATGTAATAGCTGGTCTCGGCTTCGGACATCGGCAAAACATCATCCAGGTTGCTCTGGCTGGCCTGGGTCACACCGGCCAGTGGTACCCGCTGGTCCGGACGGACGTTCAGGGTGCGCGCCACGTCGACAATATCGGCGATCACCGCAGAGGCGGTGGCCTCGGCACCGGCGCCAGCCCCGTAATACAGGGTCGGGCCAACCGCGTCGCCGTTTACCAGTACCGCGTTCATCACGCCGTTCACATTGGCGATCAGGCGACGCTGCGGGATCAGGGTCGGGTGTACGCGCAGTTCCACGCCGTCGTTGGTGCGCCGTGCAATACCCAGGTGCTTGATGCGATAACCAAGCTCGTCGGCGTACTGGATATCTTCCCTGGCTACGCCACTGATGCCCTCGGTAAACACCTTGTCAAAGGCCAGTGGCATGCCGAAGGCCAGGGAGGCCATGATCACCAGCTTGTGCGCCGCGTCGATGCCTTCCACATCAAAGGTCGGATCCGCCTCCGCGTACCCCAGCGCCTGGGCCTGGGCCAGCGCCTCATCGAAACTGCGTCCTTTCTCACGCATTTCCGTCAGGATGTAGTTGCCGGTGCCATTGATGATTCCTGCCAGCCACTGGATACGGTTGCCAACGAGGCCTTCTCGCAGGGACTTGATGATGGGAATACCGCCGGCCACTGCGGCTTCATAAGCAATGGTGACACCCTTGTCAGCGGCCGCGGCAAACAGCTCGTTGCCATGCTCGGCAATCAGTGCCTTGTTGGCGGTGACCACATGCTTGCCATTGGCGATCGCGGTCAACACCAGCTCACGGGCCACGGTAGTACCGCCGATCAGTTCGACCAGAACGTCCACGTCCGGGTTGTTGGCCACATCGAAGATTTCACGGGTGACATGGAGGGCGGTCATATCGCAATCGGGATTGTCCCGGCGGGCGCCCACCTGCACGATATCCACGGGACGACCACAGCGCGCGGCGATTTCCTCGCAGTTGCGCGCCATAACATTGACTGTACCGCTACCTACGGTCCCGAGACCGCATATACCGATACGCACCGCGGGCAGTCCGCCCACAGTTTCGGGTTTTTCTAAGACCTTGGTGGCTTCGTCGGCAAATGCGCTCACAACTTCCCTCCGCGCATGACTCTATGGAACACAGCGCAATAACTGGCGTTTAAATCAATAAAAGGTCGACAACCATACTGAGATCCGGGGGAAATTGTCAATTAGATTGCGCAGAGCGCTCAAACAATCGCCGGCAGAACCCACTTTGTGCTACCCCGAAAAAGAAAAAGCCGGCAACTGCCGGCTTTTTCTGCTCTAACCCCATCCTGGGGGGGGGTCAGATTCCCAGCGCTTTGGCCAGGGTATCCGGAGGCAGGTAGCCGGGGACCACGGTGCCATCTTCCATCACAATAGTGGGCGTACCGCGCACGTCGATCGCCTCGTTACCCAGTTTGTACTGGGCCGCCACCGGGTTGTTCTTGCACACTTTCAGCGGCACATTTTTCCGGTTCTTCAGATCCGTCAGGGTCTTGTTGGGGTCATCCGCACACCAGGCAGTGGCTATCTTGCGGTACCCCACGGAGTTCAGGCCGGCACGCGGAAAGGCCAGATAACGCACCTCGATGCCCAGGCTGTTCAGCTTGGGAACATCATCGTGTAACTTGCGGCAATAGCCGCAGTCCACATCGGTAAATACATAGATATGGGCCTTGGGCTTTCCTTTGGGGGAAAACACGATCATATCCTTCAGGTCTTGCTGGCCCATCACTTCTGCACGATGCAACCCGCGGCGCTTCTCGGACAGGTTCACCACTTTCTGGGCACCTACCTCGAACATATCACCAGCGATAAAGTGACCGCCATCCCTGGATACGAACAGTACGTTGCCACCGTTGACGTCCACCTCATACAAGCCCGGCATCGGGCTCTCGCGTACGTCACCAAAGGTCGCCTGGGGATTCCCCGCAATCAGCTTGGCTTTTATCTGCTTGGCGACAGCTTCATCCACGTCTGCGACGGCAGCCTGCCCCACCAATAGGGAGACTACAGCGACAAGAGCAGAAAGTGGCTTGGCAAGAAATGTCATGGTTCAGTTCGCTCCAGATTATTCGTCATTTATTGACCGCATTTGCGGTCATGGGTTCAACCCAGTATGGCATCTACCTCCCGCAATCGAGGGGCCCAGACGCGTTTTACTACAGGCAGACCACAAATACCACGGACAGATCACCCACGCGGGTGATGTTCATCGTGCAGGGCCTGCAACCTGGCCCTCGCCACTGCCGTATAAATCTGTGTCGTCGACAGGTCAGAGTGCCCGAGCAACAACTGCACGACCCTGAGGTCGGCCCCGTGATTCAACAGGTGCGTGGCGAACGCGTGACGCAGCGTGTGCGGCGATAGCGGCTTCTCAATACCTGCAACCTTTGCCCAATGCTTGATCCGGTACCAGAAGGTCTGGCGGGTCATGGCATTCCCGGAGCGGCCGGGAAAACAGGCATCACTTTCTCCCATGGGCAGCAGCTGGGGCCTCGCCGTGTGCAGGTACCTGTCCAGCCATTGTTCGGCCGCCTGCCCCATGGGCACCAGGCGCTCCTTGCTGCCCTTACCGAATACCCGCACCACTCCCTGACGCAGATTAAGCTGGGACATGCTGAGCTCCACCAGCTCGCTGACCCTGAGGCCACAGGCGTAGAGCAGCTCGAACATGGCACGATCTCGAAGCCCAATGGGGGTTTCCGTGTCTGGTGCGTCCAGAAGCGCCTCGACATCGCGTTCCGACAGGGACTTGGGCAGAGGCCTGGGAATCTTCGGGTTATCGACCAGCGCGACCGGGTCATGCGCGATCAGCCGCTGGCGCAGGCAGTGACGATAAAAGCCCCGCAACGCGGCCAGTGCGCGGGCACTGGATCGCGCAGAATGACCCGCGGCGTGGCGTGTCCCCAGATAAGTAAGGATGTCTTCCCGGGCGACCTGTCCGAGGTCTTTGCCCACACCCTCGCAGTAGGCGGAAAATGCAATCAGATCACGCCCGTAAGCGGCACGGGTATGCTCGCTCACGCCGCGCTCAGCCCACAGCATATCCAGCCAGGCGTTAATCAGTTGCGGAGCATCCCGGAAAACATTCATCACAGCATTAAATCACAAGGGCAGCGGAAAACGGGCGCTACAGACATAAAAAAACCGGAGACAAGCTCCGGTTTTTTTATGTACAAGAAGAAACTCAGCCGAGTTTTTCCTTGATACGAGCAGCCTTACCAGTCAGGTTGCGCAGATAGTACAGCTTGGCCTGACGAACGTCACCACGACGCTTCACGGCGATGCTATCTACCAGCGGGCTGTGAGTCTGGAAGGTACGCTCTACACCAACACCGTGGGAGATTTTGCGCACGGTGAAAGAGGAGTTCAGGCCGCGGTTACGCTTGCCAATCACAACACCTTCAAACGCCTGCAGACGCTCACGGTTACCTTCTTTTACCTTTACCTGAACGACAATAGTGTCACCCGGGGCAAATTCAGGCAGTTCGGCTTTCAGCTGTTCAGTTTCCAGCTGCTGAATGATTTTGTTGGTCATTTGGAGTTCTCCAAAAGGGTTTTGTGTAGCCTCACGGCTAGATCACCGAATTACTCCCGCCTCCCGGCGAATTCGATATTAACTCTGTCCCCCGGCCGGCGGCTCTTGCAGGAACTCTTCCAGCAATTTCGCCTGCTCCGGGGTCAGCTCCAGCTTTTCCAAAAGGTCCGGCCGGCGCTGCTGCGTGCGCCCCAAGGCCTGCTTGAGGCGCCAGCGGCGTATCTTTTCATGGTTCCCGGAGAGTAAAACTTCCGGTACCCGCACACCCTGATAATCTTCTGGGCGTGTATAGTGCGGACAATCAAGCAGCCCCTGGGCGAAGGAGTCCTCCACCGCCGACTGATCATGCCCGAGAGCACCCGGTATCAACCGCGTTACCGCGTCCACCAGCACCATGGCGGCAAGCTCGCCGCCACTGAGCACGTAATCCCCAATCGACCATTCCTCGTCGATCAAAGACTCCACCACTCGCTCGTCCACTCCCTCATAGCGCCCGGCCAATAAAACCAGGTTGCCACTGTGGGAGAGGCTTTCCACACCGGCCTGATCCAGCTGACGCCCCTGGGGGGACAGATAGATAGACCGGGCGGGGCCGGATTCTTCCGCCCAGGCGCGCGCTTCGCGCAGCGCCTGAGTCAGAGGGTCCGGAAGCATCACCATTCCCGGCCCACCACCATAGGGGCGGTCGTCCACGGTGCGATGCCTGTCGCTGGTGAAATCCCGCGGATTCCAGCAGCGCACTTCCAGCAGGCCATCCTTCACAGCCCGCCCACTGATTCCGTATTCGGTCAGTGCGGCAAACATCTCGGGAAAGATGCTTACCAGGGCCACGCGCTTTGCCGCCATCAGAACTCGGGGTCCCAATCGACGGTTATCTGGCCGGCTTCCAAGTCTACGTTGGTGATGTACTCACCCGGCAGATAGGGAATCAGGCGTTCGCGCCCATCCTCTCCGCCACGTACAACCATGACATCATTGGCGCCCGTTTCCATCAGCCGGACCACTTCACCGAAGCGAAATTCGCGACCTTCAAACTGACCGACCACCTGCAACCCGTGCAGTTGATGCCAGTAGTATTCACCTTCTTCCAGCTGCGGCATTTCACTGCCGGCAACTGCAATATCTCTCTGGCAGAACTGCGCCGCGAGATCGCGGTCGTCCACCCCTTTGATGTGTACGACCAGGCCTTTGCCGTGGCGCTTGCCCGCATCGATATCAAGAGGTTGCCACTGCCCAGCCCCCTGCTTGCCGCTCGGGCCGGTGGATTCTAGCCACAAGCGCGAGAACTGCAGGATGTTGTCCATCGGCTCGGTAAAGGAATGCACCTTCACCCAGCCGCGTACCCCGTAAACTGTGGTGATACGCCCGACGGTAACCAGATCTTCACCAACTACCGAATGCTCAGCCACAGATATACCCCGGAATACAGACTAGTGGGCAGATAGAGATCAGGCAGATTCTTTCAGCAGCTTGCTGACGCGATCAGACACCTGTGCGCCCTGGCCTACCCAGAACTCAACACGGTCACGATCAATGCGCAGGCGCTCTTCCTGACCACGGGCTACCGGGTTGAAGAAGCCAACACGCTCAATGAAACGACCGTCGCGGGATTTGCGGCTGTCAGTCACAGTCAGGTGATAAAACGGGCGCTTCTTTGCACCGCCACGAGCCAAACGAATGGTTACCATGTAGCTATCCTGTAGTTTCAACACTCACCGGTCACCCTTTGCGACCGGCATATCCCGCCTCACGGCGGTATTTCAGACCTTGCCAAGACGTTAGCCAAGACAAAATCTGCTTTTAAATCAACACCCAGCGGCCACGGGCCGGCTGAAAGGCGGCGTATTCTAATGCACCCTTTACGGTTTGTATAGCGGCGAATAACGCCGCCACAAGCCCCGCAAATCCGGAGGTTACTTCTTGCGGAATCCCGGCGGCAGGCCGCCCGGCAACCCACCGGCACCGCCCATACCACCAGCACCACCGCCCATTCCGGGAAGGCCGCCCATGCCGCGCATCAGCTTACCCATACCCCCACCCTTGAGCTTTTTCATCATCTTGCCCATCTGCTTGTGCTGCTTGAGCAGGCGGTTCAGGTCCTGGATCTGGGTGCCGGAACCCGCAGTGATACGACGCTTGCGGGAACCGTTCAGCAGCTCCGGATTGCGGCGCTCGTCGGGCGTCATGGAACCGATCAGCGCATCCATACGGCGAAATTCCTTGCCCATGTCGGCTTGCTGCGCCGCCTGGGCGAGGCCGCCCATACCGGGCATCTTGTCCATCAGGGCGCCGAGGCCACCCATGTTCTGCATCTGCTGCAGCTGGTCGCGCAGGTCTTCAAGGTCAAATCCCTTGCCCTTCTGGACTTTCTTGACCAGCTTTTCGGCCTTCGACTTGTCGATTGTCTGCTCGGCCTGCTCGATCAACGAGAGGATGTCGCCCATCCCCAGGATTCGGGATGCGATCCGGTCGGGGTGGAAGGTTTCCAGCGCATCGGTCTTCTCGCCAACACCAATGAACTTGATCGGCTTGCCAGTCACGTGACGTACAGACAGCGCGGCACCACCGCGGGCATCACCGTCCGCCTTGGTCAACACCACACCGGTCAGCGGCAGCGCATCATTAAAGGCGCTGGCGGTGTTCACCGCGTCCTGACCGATCATCGCGTCAATCACGAACAGCGTTTCTGCGGGGTCCAGCACCTTGTGGAGCTCGCGAATCTCATCCATTAGCTGGTCGTCAATGTGCAGGCGGCCGGCGGTATCCACGATCAGCACATCGGCGAACTGCTTGCGCGCCGCTTCCACGGCACCTTTGGCAATATCCACCGGCTTCTGGTCCGGCTCCGAGGGGTGGAACAGCGCACCCACCTCACCAGCCAGGGTTTCCAGCTGCTTGATCGCGGCAGGACGATAAACGTCGGCACTGACCACCATGACCTTTTTCTTTTCGCGCTCCTGAAGGTACTTGGAGAGCTTCGCCACACTGGTGGTCTTACCAGCACCCTGCAAGCCGGCCATCAGGATGACCGCTGGCGGCTTCACCGCCAGATTCAGCGGCGTGGCGGCCTCACCCATGACCGACACCAGCTCATCCTGTACGATTTTGACGAACTGCTGGCCCGGATTCAGCGCCTTGCTTACTTTCTGGCCCACTGCCGCCGTGCGCACCTGCTGCACAAATGCCTTCACCACCGGCAGCGCCACATCCGCTTCGAGCAGAGCCTTGCGCACTTCCCGCAGGGTGTCGCGGATATTGTCATCCGTCAGGCGAGCCTTACCTGTAACTTTTTTCAGTGCCGACGATAGACGGTCGCTCAGGTTATCGAACATATCACCTTCTCAAATCGTAATAGCCGTGGTGGCCCGGCGATCCGCCGGTACCCCAAAAACGCGGCAGTATAGCTCAGGCGGGCTTTCCAGCACAGGCGCGCTGTGACACACTGCCCGCCCGGAACATATAAGAACCAGCAAGACGGAATCACCCCAATGGCGGCGTTCGCCCACTGGACGGCAATTGCACTCTACCTGACCACTACAGTAGTAGCGGCTATCACCCTGTCTCGCCAATCGCGCGCGAGTCTGCAGCCCCTGCTGATGGCCCTGTTCACCTGCGCCATCGCCGCCCATGCGATATCCCTGAAGTTCGTGCTACAGACACAAGACGGTTTTCGGTTCGACCTGCTGGCAATGCTGTCACTGGTCACCTGGTCGGTGGGCCTGCTCCTGCTATGTCTTTCGTACAGGCACAAGCTCACACTGCTTATTCTGGTGATCGCCCCGCTGGCGGCCGTATCTGAGCTTGCCGCTGTGCATGCCTGGGGCGGCGCAACACCACTACAACAGATTTCGCCAGGTATTGCGGCTCATGCCCTGCTCTCCATTGCCGCATACTCCCTGCTGACCCTGGCTACCCTGCAGGCCATCTATCTTTATTGGCTCAACCAGCAACTGCACAACCACCGTCCTTCGGGGATCAGCCGCCTGTTGCCACCACTTCAGACCATGGAAAGCCTGCTGTTTGGCCTGGTGGCGTTTGGCACACTGCTGCTTACCGCTTCGCTGGTAACCGGTGCCCTGTTTGTGGACGACCTGTTTGCCCAACACCTGGTACACAAAACCGTCCTCTCGATCCTCGCCTGGATCCTGTACAGCATCCTTCTGTGGGGACACTGGAAAAATGGCTGGCGCGGGAATACTGCGGTGCGCTGGACCCTGTCCGCATTCGCCGTCCTGATGCTCGCTTTTTTCGGTAGCAAACTGGCACTGGAAGTCATTTTGCCTCGCGGCTAGGCCCACCGACTTGCGGCATGCGCAGATCTGATCCAATATCGCCCTGATTCAATAGAAAGAGTTCCCCCTTGAACGACCTGCCGCCCGGCCTGTTATTTGCACTGATAGGCCTTCTGATAGTAATTTCCGCCTTCTTTTCAAGCTCAGAAACCAGCATGATGGCACTGAACCGCTACCGCCTGCGCCATCAGGCCAAAAGCGGGCATCGCGGTGCCAAACGGGCCATGGAGCTACTCGCTCGCCCGGACAAGCTGATCGGCGTCATTCTGATCGGCAACAACATGGTGAACATCCTGGCTTCTGTGATCGCGGGCGCGGTATTCACGCGCCTCTACGGCGAGGCCGGCGTCTGGTACGCCACCGCCGCCCTGACCGTGGTCGTTTTGGTCTTCGCTGAGGTGACGCCGAAAACCGTCGCGGCACTGCACCCGGAAAAAATTGCCTTTCCCGCCAGCCTGGTGCTGCGCCCCCTTCTCTGGCTCCTCTCCCCCTTCGTATGGCTTGTCGGCAGTGTATCCAATGCACTGGCCCGTCTTGTAGGCGTCGAGGCCGGTAAAGAATCAGAAGCTGAGCATCTGGCCCCGGAAGAGCTGCGCTCCGTCGTCTTCGAATCCGGCGCACTGCTGCCCACCAAACACAAGGGTATGCTGCTCAACGTACTGGATCTGGACCAGGCCACCGTGGAAGACATCATGATCCCGCGTAACGAGGTGGTCGGTGTCGACCTGGACAACTCGGCGGAAGATATCCTGCAGCAGCTGGCGGAAAGCAGCTTCACCCGCCTGCCGGTATACCGCGGCGACATCAATCAGGTCGTCGGTATTCTGCACCTGCGCCGCGCAGCGCAGATTCTGCGCGACGGCCCGGAAAAGCTCACTGCCGACACACTCACATCCCACCTGAACGAACCCTACTTCGTACCCGAGGCAACCCCCCTGCCCACCCTGCTGATGAATTTTCAGCAAAAGAAGCGGCGCATGGGATTGGTAGTGGATGAATATGGCGAGGTAATGGGCATTGTCACCCTGGAAGATTTGCTGGAAGAGATTGTCGGTGACTTTACCGCGAGCCAGGTCCCCAGCGACGACGAGGAAATTGTTGAGCAGGAAGATGGCTGGTACCTGGTAGACGGCGGGACGTCGATTCGGGAGATCAACCGCACCCTGCACTGGAATCTGCCCACGGACGGCCCCAAGACGTTCAACGGCCTGATTATGGAGCACCTCGAGAGCATTCCGGAAGGCAATATCAGCCTGTATATCCAGAGCTACCTCATCGAGATTGTGGAAGTGTCCGACAAGATGATTACCAGTGCACGGGTAAAGAAGGCGCGCGGGTAACCGCGCCAGCTAACAGGGCAAAACTTCTCGCGAAGAGGTTTCCACAGGCAATGCCTCAGATCAGCTCCAGCTGCCGTCGCACCGGCGCAAAGCTCTTCCGATGGGCCGGTGTCGCACCCAGTCGCTCAAGGGCCTCCATATGCGCCCTGGTCGGGTAGCCCTTGTGACCGGCAAGACCGTACCCCGGGTAGACCTTGTCCAGCGCAACCATTTCCCGATCGCGCGTGACCTTGGCCAGGATGGAAGCCGCCGCAATCGCCGCCACCCGATCATCGCCCTTCACTACCGTATCGCAGTCATAGTCCCACCGCGGCTTGCGGTTACCATCCACCAGAACAAACTCCGGCTGCACTGACAACTGCTCAACCGCACGCTTCATCGCCAGCAGGCTGGCGTGCAGGATATTGAGCTGGTCGATTTCCTCGACTGATGCACGTGCAATCGCGAAACTCAGCGCCTTTTCCCGAATCTCATCGAATAGCACTTCACGTTTTTTTTCCGTGAGTTTTTTCGAATCGGCAAGCCCCGCAATGGGGCTGCCTGGATCGAGAATTACTGCAGCCGCCACGACATCCCCGGCAAGAGGCCCACGGCCGACCTCATCCACTCCCGCCAGAAGATCACCGGAATAGGTACATATATAAGGGGGAAGCGTGGACTTGGATTTCATGAAAAGTACAACTAAAAGTTATCGGTTGATAAGGTTACAGACCGCATCCGCCGCCTTCTCGGAAGCATCGCGACGCAGCTCCTGGTGAAGCTCACTAAACTCCCTGCGGAGGCGATCACCCAGCAGAGGGTCGTCAAAATAATTCAGCACCGCAGCACCCAGAGCTTCCGGAGTGGCATCGTCCTGGAGAATTTCTGGCACCAGCTCACGCTGCGCCAACAAATTGGGAAGGGATACCCACGGAGTGTGCAGCATACGAGAAAAAATAGCGTAGGAAAGGCTCGCCATTTTATACGCGACCACCATCGGCTTGTTCATCAGCATGGTTTCCAGCGTGGCCGTCCCCGATGCAATCAGGACGGCATCCGCGGCGGCCAGCGCCTGCTGGGATTGGCCATCGAGAATGGTAAGCGGAAGCTCCTGCGCCCCCGGCAGGGTGGCGACTTGCTGTTCCAGTTGCGCTTTGCGCTCAGCACTGGCCGCCGGTAACACAAAACGGAGGTTCCTGCGCCGCTGTGAGCACCAGAGCGCCGTCTGCAGGAACAGTGGTCCCAGTAAACGGACCTCACCTCCGCGACTGCCGGGCAACAGCGCCACAACTTCATCCTCCGCCGCAAACCCCAGTGCCTGCTTTGCCGCCGGCACGTCGACTTCCAGCGGTATTTCATCAGCGAGAGGATGACCAACAAACGACACCGGCACATCGTGCTCGCGATAGAACTCTGCCTCGAAAGGCAGCAGCGTCAGCATGTGGTCAACCGCCCTGGCAATTTTCTTGATACGCCCCTGACGCCAGGCCCATACGGACGGACTGACGTAGTGCATGGTCGGTATACCGGCGGAGCGCAGCGCCTCCTCGAGACCAAGATTAAAATCCGGCGAGTCGATACCCACAAACAGGTCTGGGGGGTTGGCAATAAAATGTTGACGGAGTGTGCGACGGATCTTTAATAGCTCCGGCAGGCGCTTCAGCGGCTCCACCAGCCCCATCACGGACAGGCGCTCCATCGGGAACAGGGATTCGGCCCCCAGAGCCTGCATCCGAGGGCCAGCTATGCCGGTCACCTCAACTCGGTCAAAACGCTTTTGCAGTGCCGCGATCAAACCAGCGCCGAGAATATCGCCCGATGCCTCACCGGCCAGCATACCGATGCGCAACACGTTTCGCTCAGTCACGCAGCTACCTCAGCGGACGATGCCGCGTGTGGAGTTTTCGAGGGAATCGATCCACGGTTGGATGGCTGCGGACTCCTGACGAAGCTGTGCCAGAGACTCCAACGCTTCATCCGTGGTCAGCCCACGCCGATAAACAATTTTGTAGGCCTTGTTAATCAGGGAGATATCCTCCCGACTGAAACCTCTACGGCGCAAACCTTCGGCATTGATGGTTTTTGCTTCCGCAGGGTTGCCTGCCACCATTACGTATGCCGGCACATCTTTACCAATTCCGGCACCCATCCCCGTAAACGCGTGCTCACCGATCGTGCAGTACTGGTGAACCAGGGTATAGCCACTCAGAATCGCCCAGTCGCGCACAAACACATGGCCTGCCAGCGCAACGTTGTTGACGAGAATTGTGTGATTACCGATTACGCTATCGTGACCGATATGCGCGTAGGCCATAAGCAGGTTGTCATTCCCGATGGTTGTCTCACCACGATCCTGCACGGTACCCCGGTGAATAGTGACGCCTTCGCGAATAACATTATTGTCGCCGATAACGAGGGTGGTCGCCTCTCCCTGGTATTTTTTGTCGGGAGTGTCCTGCCCTACCGTGGCAAACTGATAGATGTGATTGTTTTTACCCAGCGTGGTCGGCCCGGTAAGAACAACGTGGGAGGCAATTTCACAGCCATCGCCGATTTCCACGTCCGGCCCGATCACACTGTAAGGGCCAATTTGCACGCCCTCACCGATTATTGCCGAGTCGTCGACAATCGCTGTCGGGTGAATACTGGTCTGCATTCTGTGATCTTCTCCTCACCGGCTCGGGTTCCGCCTGCGGGCACCAATCAGTTCAAACCTGACCCAATGACACCGCAAACAACGCCGATACTTTACCCCCGAACGGCGAATATAAAAAACAAGTTGGTCACAACAGCTTGCCGCTACTGCGACCAATCATTTACACCGTGGCTTCAGATCTTTCTGACCGCGCAGAGAATATCCGCGGAGGCGGCTAACTCACCGTCCACACTAGCCTTGCCCGCAAACTTCCAGATACCGCGACGCTCGGATACCACTTCCGATTCCAGCTGCAGACGGTCTCCGGGGATTACCTGGCGCTTGAAGCGCACATTGTCGATCCCTGCAAACAGGTACAGATAGCCATCCTCCGGCTTCTGCCCAAGGGTCTTGAAACCGAGAATCCCAGACACCTGCGCCAGGGCCTCCACAATCATCACGCCCGGAAAAATGGGCGCTTGCGGGAAGTGGCCATTGAACACCTCTTCATTGATCGAGATATTCTTGTAGCCCTTGATCGATTTACCTTCTTCCAGCTCAACAACGCGATCAACCAAAAGAAAAGGATAGCGGTGCGGCAGGTATTGACGAATTTCCTGTACGTCCATCATGACGATATGTCCCCAGAAACCACTTCGGGGCGCCTGACGCCCCGAATATACTGATAAAAATCTGTTTTGTGACCAACGACCGGTACTGATCCGGCCCTAGCTCGTTCCACCGTCCGGTGATTTGCCTGACACCTGCTCCTGTGAAGCACCGCCCTGCCCGGCCTTTTCGAGCGCTTTTTCTACGCTGCTTACGCGCCGCGCCATCTGATCCAGCTGCCCGAAGCGCACCGCATTACGGCGCCAGGAACGACTATCCGAGAAAGGGGTACCACTGGAGTATGAGCCGGCTTCCTCAATGGACTTGGTGACCAGAGTGCGCGCAGTAACGTGGCTACGATCCGCAATGGTCACATGGCCGACGATACCCACACCACCGGCAATGGTGCAGTGTTTTCCGATAATGGCACTACCCGCCACTGCAGAGCAGGCTGCCATGGCTGAGTAGTCACCAATCTGCACATTGTGCGCGATTTGCACCATGTTGTCGATCTTGACCCCTCGACCGATGACCGTATTGCCAAGCGCACCCCGGTCAATGCATGTGTTTGCGCCCACCTCCACTTCATCGGCAATCTCGACACCGCCAAGCTGATGGATCTTGATCCACTTGCCGTCGCTAGGGGCAAAGCCGAAGCCGTCGGCCCCCACTACAGTATTGCTGTGAATGGTACAGTCTGCGCCCACCATACACCCATGGTAGAGCACAACACCGGGGAAGAGACGAGTACGCGCGCCAATAGTGGTTCCAACACCGACGAAACTGCCTGCCCCGATTACCGCATTTTCGGCAACCCTCGCGTGCGCCTCAATTACGGCGCCCGGTCCGACATAGGCGCTCTCATGCACTTGCGCGGTAGGGGCCACTACCGCACTCGAATCGACACCCGAGGCATATTGCGGCGTCCGGTCGTAAATTGACGTCGCCAGCGCAAAAGCCTGATAGGGGTTTGGGACAACCAGCGCAGTGACCGGGCACATATCCGCCTGCTCTTCCGTCACCAGTACCGCACAGGCGCGCGTGGAAGGGAGGAAGCGCTTGTAGGCTGCACTGGCCAGAAAGCTGACTTCATTTTTGTTGGCGTCTTGCAGGGTGTTGAGCCCTGTGGGCACCAGCCTGTCACTGGCACCCACCGCCAGGCGGACTTCTGCGCCCAGCTTTTCAGCCAACAGCGCCAGTGTTGGCTGCTCGCTCATATCGACGTTCCAGATAAGGTTCTGTTGCGATTACTTTGCAGCGTTCAGGCGCTTTACCAGCTCTTCGGTAAGGTTCGCACTGGTGCCAGCGTATACTGCGGAGTTGGCGTCCAGCACCAGATCCAGCTTGCGCTCTTTAATTACTTCTTCAAGTGCAGACTTGGCTTTAGGCAGAAGGTCTTTTTGCAAATCCTGTACAGCCTGCCCCTCCATTGCACGCAGCTTCTTGACTGCGGTTTCGAAATCGGAGCGCTTGAAGTTCATTTTGCGCTGATGCTCCGCTTTCTTCTCGTCGGACCAGGTTACGCCGTTTTTCTGCGCATCTTCTGCCATTTTCTGCACTTCTGCGCGGATGCTTTCTGCGCTGTTCTGCAGTTGAGAATACTCAGAACTGGTTTTCAGGGCATTGATCTTGGAGGAAGCTTTTTCAGTGCTCATGATCGCGGCCTGGATATTAACCACGGCGACCTTGGTTTGCGCTACCGCGGCACCGGTAAACAGCAGGCCCGCCAGTAGAATTGCACTTGCTTTTACAAATTTGAACACGTTTATTCTCCGTATCTCTGTCCGTTTGCTGCGCTCTCGTGAGCACAAGTTTTTATAAATTAGAAACTGTTACCCAGTGAGAACTGGAATACTTCCACATCGTCATCGTCATTTTCTTCCAGCGCCTTGGAAAGGCTGAAAGTCAGAGGACCGAAACCGGTAATCCAGGTCAGCCCGATACCAGCCGAAACGTTGAGGTATTTCGCGTCGATATCGTAACAGTTCAGCTGGGATACGCCACAGCTGGAACTGAAAACATTACCCGCATCGATGAAAAATGCCGACTGCATGGAGCGCTGATCTTTCACAAAGGGTATCGGGAAGATTACTTCTGCACTACCTTCGACCAAAATATTGCCACCGAAAGGCTGTGGCTGGCGGCTATTGGGCTGCACCGCCAGATCACCATCGACTTCACTCTCTATGTAACACCGCTTGGTTGTAAGCCCTTCTTCATTCACTGCACAGGGAGCTGCTGGAGATGTAGTAGTGAAAGAGAGAGGCGTCAACAGGTATGGGGTCGCGGGGGTAGAACGCGGGCCTAAAGTATTTCGCTCAAAACCTCGCACAGAACCAAAACCACCACCGTAGAAATTCTCGAAAAATGGCAGCTGCTCGGTGTCGCCATAACCCTCTGCATAACCCAGCCGCGTGCGCAAGCGCAAGGTGAGATCCTTGGTCAGCGGGCGGAAATACTGCGCGGTGTAAATAAACTTGTAGTATTCGAGATCTCCACCGGGAAGTGCGATCTCCACTGAGGCTCGCTGCGATGCACCGCGAGTAGCAAGAATACCTCGGTTCAAGGTGGATCGAGCATAGGAGGTCGTCAGAGACCAAGTATCGAATGCATCGCCGTACAGATCTATGAAACCATTTAAATCCGTATTTAACTGATCTGGCTGTACAGGCATACTCAGGTCAAGAGCCTCGCCAGCTTCAATGGCATCAAGGATTAACTGATTGTTTTCAGTGGAGTTTAGATAGACCGCATCAACACCCTCAATTGGTTTCGGCGACTCACTTATCTCTTTTACCGAGTTACGCTGAGAACCCAGCTCCAGGTGATTAAAACCGACATTCAGGCCAACACGGGAAATTTCAGAGATCGGATAACCGAAACTGAGGCCGGCACCGTAGGTGGTGGTGTTATAGCTGGAGAGGTTGATCTCGGAATAATCCCGCTCCTGATAGAACACATTGAAACCACGGCTTACCCCGTCCGGCGTGAAGTACGGATCGGTATAGGAGAAGTTCACCACGGACTGGTATCTGGAGGTGTTCACCGCAAAGCCTACGGATTTACCGGTACCCAGCCAGTTGTTCTCCTGGACGTTGGCACCCAGCACCAGGCCACTACCCTGGGCGTACCCCACGGTGCCACCGATGGTACCGGACGGCTGCTCCTCAACGGTGTACTCCACATCGATCTGGTCGGAAGTGCCGGGAACCTCAGTGGTTTCCACCTGCACTTCCTTGAAGTAACCCAGGCGCTCGAGGCGCACTTTGGACTGCTCGATACGCGCAGAAGACGCCGAAGCGGATTCCATCTGTCGCATTTCACGGCGCAGTACATCGTCCGAGGTACGGGTGTTGCCACGGAAGTTAATGCGGCGCACGTAAGCGCGCTTACCCGGATCGATAAAGAAGGTCACTTTGACGGTTTTGTCTTCTTCATTGGCTTCCGGCATGCCATTGACTTCGGCAAAGGTATAGCCCTCGTTTCCAAGGCGCTTGGTGATGTAGTCAGACGTGGTGGTCATCAATACCTGGGAGAACGTCTGCCCCTTGCGCACCAGTAACAGGCGACGGATTTCTTCCTCGGACACCACGGGGTCACCGGCAAGCTCGACATCAGAAACCTTATAAATATCACCTTCGGTAATATTGACGGTGATAAATACGCTCTGTTTGTCCGGGCTCAGGGATACCTGCGTGGAGTCAATCTTGAACTCCAGGTAACCGCGGTCCAGGTAATAAGACTCCAGCCGCTCCAGGTCACCGGTGAGCTTTTCCCGGGAGTACTTGTCGTCACTGTTCAGCCATGACAACCAGCCGGTGGTCTGAAGCTCGAAAATTTCACCGAGTTCTTCATCGGAAAATGCGCGATTGCCGACAATATTGATGTGCTTGATCGCAGCGACGGAGCCTTCGTCCACCACAACCTTCAGTTCCACCTGGTTGCGAGGCAGCTCTTTGACTTCGGTTTTCACGCTGGCGCCGTAGCGGCCCTGAGCGACATACTGGCGCTGGAGCTCCTGCGCCAGACCTTCCAGTGTGGCACGCTTGAAGATTTGCCCTTCAGCAAGGCCGTTATCGTTCATGCCCTTCAGCAGGTCTTCGGTCTTGATGGCCTTGTTGCCGGTGATTTCTATCTTGGAGATCGCCGGGCGCTCGCGCACGGTAATCACCAACACGCCATTCTCCCGGCCTATCTGGATATCCTGAAAGTAACCGGTGCGGAAGAGCGCACGCGTTGCACTCTGGATATCAAGGCTTTCTATCTGATCGCCAACGCGTACAGGCAAAGCGGCAAACACGCTGCCGGCGGAAACACGCTGCAAGCCTTCAACGCGAATATCGTTGACCACAAACGACTGGGCATAGGCTGCAATAGGCAGAGCCAGGCCAAACGAAGCCGCTTTCAGGAAATTCTTCATCTACTAGTTCCGAGTTGTTATTCGCAATTCCCGCCGGGCAAGAATGCCCGTTCGAACACTATTCTGCTCCCGGAGGAGCTCAATTGCCGCGCCGTTAAAGGCGCAGGATGTCGTTGTACAGAGCCAGCGCCATGATGCCCAGCACCATAGCCATCCCCACTTGCAATCCGATCACCTGCACCCGCTCTGAAACCGGAGAGCCCTTGATGGCTTCAATGCCGTAGTAGAGCAGGTGCCCGCCGTCGAGAACCGGTATAGGCAGCAGGTTCAATACGCCGAGGCTGATACTGAGCAAGGCCAGCAGCGACAGAAATGACTGCCATCCCGCGTCCGCCGAAGTGCCGGCCACTTTAGCAATGGTGATTGGGCCACTCAAGTTGCGGGTTGAGAGCTGCCCGAACAGCAGTTTTTTCAGGCTGTCGATGGTAAAGACGGTTTTACTCCAGGTCTCATCAAGCCCCTTGCTGAATGCGCCCAGCACGCCGTAGTGGTAGCGGCGGACACGCTCATCCGGCCAGGATGCAGCCACTGGCAACACGCCGATTCGCCCGACTTCCTCACCGGAGTCCAGCTTGACGGCATCCGGCGTGACCAATACGCGCTGCTCAGTACCATCGCGGAGGATGGACACCTCCACAGGCTGTTCGGGACGCGCTTTGATATAGCTGGTCCACGTTTCCCAGCTGTCGAACTGGCGACCGTCGCTTGCAACAATCTCGTCCCCGGCTTTCAGCCCACCCTGTTCGGCAGGGCTGCCCGGCACCACCTGGGAAAGCTGCATGCTTACCGGAGGAATCCACAGCTGGATACCAATTTCCTGTAACGGGTCAGGCACTTCCTGACCTGCCAGCCAGCGCTCGATATCCGCATACATATGGTACTCAAGGGAAGAGTCCGGATACCGCACAGAGAATTTTATGTGCCCGGTGTCACCCAGGCGGTTGGCGAGACGCCAGTTCAGCGCCTGCCAGGTCGGTGTCGCCTGATCGTCGACAGCGATGATTTCCTGGCCTGCCTCGAGACCGGCAATAGCCGCCATGCTACCGGGTTCGACCTTGTCGACGATTGGTACTGCCCCCGAGGTACCGCCGAGGAAAACGCCCCAAAACAGCACAATCGCCAATAAAAAGTTGGCAGCGGGGCCGGCGGCGGCAATCGCCATGCGCTGCCACACGCTCTTGCGGTTGAATGCCTGATCCAGCTCTGCCGGAGCAACCGTGCCCTCGCGTTCGTCCAGCATCTTTACGTAGCCGCCCAGAGGAATAGCGGAAACAGTGAATTCGGTGCCGTGGCGATCGAAACGCGACACCAGCCTGCGACCAAAACCGACAGAGAAACGCAGTACTTTGACCCCACACCAGCGCGCCACGATAAAGTGACCAAACTCGTGGAAGCTCACCAGTACACCCAGGGCAATCAGGGCCCAAACAGCAGTTTGTAAGAAATCTAGCATGGGGTCAGTTTACATTGATCTCGATTGCGGGCACGGCTGGCCCCAATGGGCGCCGTACAACTCTTCCAAAACATCGCAGGCCCGCTCGCGAGCGATCCGGTCAGCCTGTTCGACTGCATCCAGGTCCGTCAGTTCAACCACTTCGCTGCTTTTCATGACCTTTTCGATCACCCGGGCGATCCCGGTGAACGGTAACTTCCCGCCCAGAAAGGCCTCTACGGCAACCTCATTGGCGGCATTCAGTACCGTAGGCGCGCTACCGCCCGCCTCCATGGCCTCGCGTGCCAGCCTGAGGCACGGAAAACGTGACTCATCCGGCGCCTCAAAATCCAGACGCCCCTGGCTGATCAGATCCAGAGCGGCGACACCACTGTCGATACGTTCCGGAAAGGCCAGCGCATGGGCGATGGGGGTACGCATATCCGGGTTCCCCATCTGCGCCAACAGGGAGCCATCCCGGTACTGCACCATGGAATGCACGATGCTCTGAGGGTGAACGACCACCTGAATGTCGACCGGACTGGCGTGAAAAAGATAGCAGGCCTCGATAAATTCGAGGCCTTTATTCATCATGGTTGCGGAATCCACGGAGATCTTGCGCCCCATAGACCAGTTGGGGTGGGCGCAGGCTTCGTCTGGCGTCACCGCTCCCAGCGCCGACAAGGGTTTAGTGCGAAAGGGGCCACCGGAGCCGGTGAGCAGAATCCGCTCCACGCCGGCCTTGTCAAGCGTGTCACAGGGGTATGGGAGACACTGGAAGATGGCATTGTGTTCGCTGTCGATCGGCAATAGCTGCGCGTCGCTTTCAGCCAGCGCAGCCATAAACAACGGGCCTGCCATCACCAGGGACTCTTTATTGGCCAGCAGGACCTTTTTACCGGCACGCACAGCAGCGAGCGTCGGCTTTAAACCCGCTGCCCCCACAATGGCCGCCATTACGACCGCCACCCGGTCGTCGGAAGCCACCTTGCACAGAGCGTCAACACCCCACAGGACTTCTGTCGGCAAGCGCTCGCCACTGAGCGAGCGCTGGAGCTGGAAGGCTTTCTCTTCTTCCAGCACCACCGCATAGCGAGGCGCGTATTTCCGGCACTGCTGTGCCAGCTCTTCCACACGCTCGCGCGCAGTCAGTGCAAATACGGAATACCTGTCAGGGTGGCGATCCAGAACATCGAGCGTACTGACGCCAATGGATCCGGTGGAACCGAGAACACAGACCGGTTGCGGGGTGCTGGAATACATGAAAACGAACTACCTCTGGGCCCCACCGGTAAATCGGATCAAACCGATTACGGAGCCAAATTTCGTCGACGGCCCACTTGCGGGGCGATACACGGACAAGATACGCCCTACTTATAAATACTTTGGAAGTTCACTGGCCAGGGCTGCCATGGTAAATACCGGCAGGGCTGCAGTGAGACTGTCCAGGCGATCAAGGATACCGCCGTGCCCGGGCAGGATACGACTGCTGTCTTTGATGCCCCGGTGGCGCTTGAACATACTTTCGACCAGGTCGCCAATTACCGACGCCAGGGCGGTCACCAGAACACCAAACGTGAACAGGATGGTATTTTTGGTCGGAAGATCGAAGGCGATAGACACGCCCAATGCCAGCACAAGGCAGGCAGCCAGGCCGCCAAAGAAGCCTTCCCAGGATTTGCCCGGGCTTACCTCGCGGGCAAGTTTGTGCTTGCCGAATTTTCGCCCCACAAAATATGCCCCTACATCCGCAGCCACTACCACGGCCACCACAAACAGCACCAGCCAGGCACCGTGCTCCTGCCCCTGAAGGATCACCACCGACAGCCAGGCAGGTACCAGCACCACAAGGCCAATCACTCCCCGGGCCCATCGGTTACCCCATAACATCGCGCTGGCAGGGTACCCCTGCACCCACAGGAAGGCCAACGCCCACCATCCGCAGGCAATCGCCAGGATCTGGCGTGCGCGGTCAGTATCGGGGTTGGAGAAATCGAAGTCGAATACGTAGCGTGCGGTGCCAACCAGGGCAGCACCCAGCACCGCGAGAAATACAAACCGCAAAGCGCGATTCAGATTGGAAAGATTGGCCCACTCCCAGCCGCCGAGCAGAATGACCCCGGCGATGGCAATAGAAAATGACTGCAGCGGCACCCAGAAAAGCAGTCCGAGAAAAAAAGCCACCAACACCAGCGCGGTAATTATTCGTTGTTTTAGCACCGTTTAACCCTTGATCAATTTATTCTGGTGACCGGCCGCATCGGGAATTTCAGCCGGGTCAACTTTGCGTCAGCCCTCAGGCCTGCGCCTCCAGGTCTCCCTGGCTGCGCCCACCATAGCGACGATCACGTCGCCGGTACGCGTCCAGGGCGCAATCCAGCTCAGTCGTATCAAAATCCGGCCACAGGGTTTCCGTAAAGTAAAACTCACTGTAGGCCGCCTGCCAGAGTATGAAGTTACTGATACGCTGTTCGCCACTAGAGCGAATCAACAGGTCGACCGGCGGCAGATCCGACAACTGCACATGCTCACCCAACGCCTCGTCATCAATGGAGTCCAGTGAGCGGCTGCCATTGACAACCTCTTCGGCCAATGCGCGGGCCGCCTGGGCGATATCCCACTGACCGCCGTAATCGGCAGCGATCACCAGCGTTCCGCTGTTACCTTCTCTGGTCAGCTCTTCTGCATCCGCAATCGCCCGCTGCAATCGCAGCGAAAAACGGTCCCGGCGACCGATCACCCTCAACTGCACCCCCTGCTCGCGCATTTTGCGTGCCTCGCGGCGCAGGTAAGACTGAAACAGCGTCATCAACAGCTCCACCTCTTTGGGCGGACGCTGCCAGTTTTCACTGGAGAAAGCGAACAGCGTAAGGACCTCCACATGACGCTCTTTACAGGCCTCAATCAGGTCCCGAATCCGCTCCACACCGGCTTTGTGCCCGGCCGAGGGTGACAACCCCCTGCGCGCAGCCCAGCGACCGTTGCCATCCATGATGATGGCAACATGCCGGGGGCCCGGCCGCTCATACGCTGTCACACCGGTACCACCTGTAGACATCAAATTTCCATCAGGTCTTTTTCTTTCACTGACAGTGCCTTTTCCACTTCAGCGACGTACTTGTCGGTCAACTTCTGGATTTCATCCGATGCACGACGCTCGTCGTCCTCGGAGATTTCCTTGTCCTTTACCAGCGCCTTCACTTCCGCCAGCGCATCGCGACGGTTGTTGCGGATGGAAACACGCGCTCCTTCCGCTTCGCTCTTGGCCTGCTTGATAAAGTTTTTCCGGGTTTCTTCCGTCAACATTGGCATGGGAATGCGGATGACCGCACCGGCGGTGCTCGGATTCAGGCCGAGGTCGGACTTCATGATGGCCTTCTCGATCTCCGGCACCAGGTTCTTCTCCCAAGGCGTCACAGAAAGGGTTCGCGCATCTTCCACGTTGACATTGGCAATCTGGGACAGCGGGGTGTCCGATCCATAGTAGGAGACCTGAATGCCGTCGAGAATGCTGGGGTGCGCTCGCCCGGTGCGAATTTTGTTGAAGTTGCTGCCCAGGGCTTCCAGGGCTTTCTTCATGCGCCCTTCCGCTTCTTTCTTGATATCGTCAATCACTGATCCACATCCTCTTCAATAAGTGTACCCTCTTGACCGCCCACAACGATGTTCAGCAACGCGCCGGTCTTGTCCATACGGAAGACCCGCACAGGCATGTTGTGCTCACGGCAGAGGCAGATTGCAGTTAAATCCATAACGCCGAGCTTTTTGTCGAGCACCGCGTCATAAGTGAGGCGGTCGTATCGGGTAGCATCCGGCACCAGCACCGGGTCGGCGGAATAAACGCCATCGACTTTGGTCGCCTTGAGCACCATTTCCGCTTCAATTTCGATGCCGCGCAGACAGGCGGCGGAATCGGTGGTAAAAAACGGATTGCCGGTCCCGGCCGCAAAAATCAATACTTCTCCACGCTCCAGGTAGCGGATTGCCGCGCGGCGATCATAGTGGTCTACGATCCCACTCATCTGGATAGCAGACATCACACGGGATGAAATATTGGAGCGCTCCAGCGCATCACGCATAGCCAGCGCGTTCATGACGGTAGCCAGCATGCCCATGTGGTCACCGGTCACCCGGTCGAGACCGGCCGCATTCAATGCCGCACCGCGGAACAGGTTGCCGCCACCAATGACCAGGCCGACCTGGACGCCGATTCCTACCAACTGCCCAATTTCCAGTGCCATTTTATCCAGCACCTTGGGACTGATACCAAACCCCTGCTCGCCCATCAGCTCCTCTCCGCTGAGCTTTAACAGGATTCGCTTGTACTTGCGGTCTTTAATACCTGGCATCCCTTGTTCCTCAACTGTCACGGGCTAAATTCTGTGTTGAGACGCAAACCGCATTCCGGATTGCGCCCGCCGAACATTACAACAATTTCGGCGCTTTACCTATGGCCCTGCCGCTCAGGAGGGCTCATTAACTCTATATTCAGCCCAGCCAACAACCCAATCGCTCAAGTTTTGAACACCGAATTGGCCCAGGCCAGATACTACAGCGGGGTGCCCCGGAAGTATTCTGATGAACACCCCGGGAGCACCCCGCTGGCGCCAGCGGCTCAAGGCCGCCGGCAATTCAGACATCAAGAGGAGGATTTCACCTGCGCAGCCACTTCTGCTGCGAAGTCCACTTCTTCCTTCTCAATACCTTCGCCCACTTCAAAACGCACGAAGCTGATCACGTCGCCACCTGCGTCCTTCACCAGTTTGGCGATGGAAACATCCGGGTTCTTGACGAAAGGCTGTTCCACCAGGCTGTTTTCCTTGAGGAACTTCTTGATTCGGCCACCCATCATCTTCTCGACGATTTCGGCAGGCTTGCCTTCCATATCCGGCTGCGCCTTGATGATTTCCTTTTCTTTTTCCAGCACTTCCGCCGGCATATCTTCCGGCTTCACAACCTGCGGGTTAACCGCGGTTACGTGCATGGCTACGTCGCGCGCAGTCTCAACGTCCGCACCGCTCAGGGCAACGATTGCCGCGATACGGTTGTTGGAGTGTACGTACGCACCAACTTTGGCCGCTTCAACCAGCTGAATACGACGCACGCCGATGTTCTCACCGATCTTCTGAACCAGCGCTTCGCGCGCTTCTTCCAGCTCACCCTGCATCAGGGCTGCAACGTCTTCCTGACGCTCGGCAAATGCCTTGTCGACAACCTTGCCAACAAACGCCTGGAAGTTGTCATCGCGGGCAACGAAGTCAGTCTCGGAGTTCACTTCTACCAGAACGCCGTAGCTGCCATCTTCGGCAACCTTGGCAGCAACAACGCCGTCTGCCGCGGTACGGCCGGCCTTTTTGGCCGCTTTCAGGCCAGAGGCCTTGCGCAGATCTTCGATCGCTTTTTCGATATCGCCATCGGCCTCGGTCAGTGCTTTTTTGCACTCCATCATCGGCAGGCCGGTGCGCTCACGCAGTTCTTTTACCATTGACGCGGTAATCGCCATGATTCAATCCTCGGGTTCAGATTCAAATTCTTTGATGGATTTGAAAAAAAGGGGCCGGATAAGTGGCCCCTTTTCCCTGCAGCGTAACCCAATAATGTTACACCGCCAGTAGCCTGCGGCTATGACTCAACAATTAGGAGTCAGCAGCAGCCTGATCGTCGTTTGCTTCTACGTATTCGCTCTGCGCAGCAGCACCGCCAGCTTCGGAGATACCGGCGACAACCGCGTCGGCCACCGCAGTGGTGTACAGCTTGATAGCGCGGATGGCGTCATCGTTGCCAGGGATTACGTAGTCAACGCCTTCAGGGCTGCTGTTGGTATCAACAATGCCGATTACCGGGATACCCAGCTTGTTGGCTTCCTGAATAGCGATGCGCTCGTGCTCAACGTCAATCACGAACAGTGCGTCAGGCAGGCCGCCCATGTCTTTGATACCACCGATGGAGCGCTCAAGCTTCTCCATGGTGCGGGTGCGCATCAGGGCTTCTTTCTTGGTCAGCTTCTCGAAAGTACCGTCCTGAGACTGAGCTTCGAGATCGCGGAAACGCTTGATGGAAGCGCGGATGGTTTTGTAGTTGGTGAGCATACCACCCAGCCAGCGGTTGCTGACGTAGGGCTGACCTGAACGCTCGGCCTGTTCCTTGATGGACTTCTGCGCAGCGCGCTTGGTACCAACAAACAGAATCTTCTTCTTCTGCGCTGCCATGCCTTTGATGACTTGCAGGGCTTCGTTGAAGGCCGGAACAGTGTGCTCCAGGTTGATAATATGGATCTTGTTACGGGCACCAAAGATGAATTCACCCATCTTAGGGTTCCAGTAGCGGGTCTGGTGGCCAAAGTGGACACCAGCCTGCAGCATATCGCGCATGCTGACTTGCGGCATAATAAACCTCAGTTATCACGTGGAAGCGGCGGACTTTTACGGCTGCCGATCGCTTCCCGGGTTACATCCTCCATACACCCCATTCACCAATCCCCACCTTCAGAAACTGACTGTGAAGACACCCAGGAGAATGTGCCGGTATATGTGCGGCGTTTGTTCGGGGCAGAGAAAAACCCACCCCGTTTGGTTAGTTTCGCCTGGGCACCGCCCAAAGCGGCGCGCTTTATACCACATTACGCGAAGAGCTGGAAGTATAGCGCCGCAAGGAATGCGCCTGAGGCCACCCGAACCCGCGGCCGTCGGGGCGCCTAAGCCCAGCTCGCTCCGCCGGTACCCGCTTCCTACCATAAGGTGCGCGGGGCGAAAGGCCCGCTAATGCTGCAAAGCGGTAATTCCGCTACAATATCGCGCCGCATGCGCCGCACCTCGACAGAAGGCGGCCGCCAAAGCACCCAAAAATGTAGAGAATTTCCGGGAATATCCATGACCAACGCCGTAAAGACCCCAGAACAGATCGCCAAAATGCGCACCGCTGGCCGACTGGCCGCCGAAGTGCTGGAAATGATTGGCGAGTATGTCGTTCCCGGTGTCACCACGGAAGAGCTGGATCGCCGCTGCCACGACCATATCGTCAATGTGCAGAAAGCGATCCCCGCCTGTCTCGGTTACCGCGGCTTTCCCAAGTCCATCTGCACCTCCGTGAACGAGGTAATCTGTCACGGCATCCCATCGGAGTCGAAGGTGCTGAAAAAAGGCGACATCATCAATATCGACGTCACCGTGATCAAAGACGGTTGGTACGGCGACACCTCGAAGATGTACTTCGTCGGCAAACCCGTCCCCCATGCCGAGCGCCTGGTCAAAGTGACCCAGGAGTGCCTGTACAAGGCCATCGAGATCGTGCGTCCCGGAACCACACTTGGCGACATCGGTCACGTTATTCAGCAGCATGCGGAAAAGAACTACTACTCCGTGGTCAAGGACTTCTGTGGCCACGGTATCGGCGACGTATTCCACGAAGACCCGCAAGTACTGCACTACGGCAAACCCGGTACCGGACAGGCACTGGAAGAAGGCATGACGTTTACCATCGAGCCCATGATCAACGCCGGCAAGCCCGGCAGCCGGGTGCTGCGTGACGGCTGGACCGCTGTTACCGTGGACCGTCGCCTCTCCGCCCAGTGGGAGCACACCATGGCGGTAACCGCCGATGGCGTAGAGATCCTGACCGCGCGCAAGGAAGAATCGTTTTAAGCCGGTAGTCACTCACCGCAAAGCTCGCGCGAACATGGCCTCCAGGGCCAGGGAAGGAACAACCGGCCCACCGTGACTCCGCATACATGCGTGGCCACGGCGCCGAACCGGAATCGACATAAATGAGCTCCATCCAGCTGGCCCAGATCCCGCATTTCGAAAAACCCCTGTTCTTCTTTGACCAGTCCCGTTTCCGACGCGACCTCAAGGCCGGTGAGCGGCCCACACTGGAAATATTCAAAGACGCCGTGGGCGCGGCCGATACCCATATGGCACGTCGCTTTCGCGAGGGTGAGGATGTACGCACCCTGGTCTATGAACGCGCCCTGTTTGTGGACTGCCTGCTGCATTACGCCTGGCACCAGTTTCAATGGCAGGACGACATCAGCCTGCTGGCGGTCGGCGGCTATGGCCGGGGCGAACTGCACCCCAAGTCCGATATCGATCTGCTGATCCTCAGCCGGACCAGGCCCGATGGCGACACGGTGGACAATATTGAGCGCCTGGTCGCCTTCCTCTGGGACCTGAAGCTTGATATCGGCCACTCCGTAAGAACCGTGGATCACTGTATCGAGATGGCGGCAGAGGACATCACCGTCGCCACCAACCTGATGGAGTGCCGTACGGTTGTGGGCAATCCGGCGCTGCACCAAGCGCTGGCCGAGCGCATGACGCCCGAGAACATCTGGCCGGCGGACAAGTTTTTCAGCGCCAAGTACGCGGAACAGGAGTCTCGCCACAGCAGGCAGCAGGGTGCGGAGTACAATCTGGAACCCAATATCAAGAATGCTCCCGGCGGACTGCGGGACATTCAGACCATCAACTGGGTAGCCAAACGTTACTTCAAGGTGCGTACCCTCAAGCAGCTACAGGGCAAGGGGTTCTTCACCGAAGAGGAGTTCGCCATATTGCAGTCCGGCGAGGACTTCCTGTGGCGTGTGCGCTATGGCCTGCACCTGCTGGCCGGGCGTCCCGAAGAGCGCCTGTTGTTCGACTACCAGCGAGAGCTGGCACGGGAATTCGGCTATAAGGACAACGACACCCACCTGGCGGTTGAGCAGTTCATGCACACCTACTACCGCATCGTGATGGCGCTGCGGGAACTGAACGACGTGATGCTGCAGTTCCTCGACGAGGTGATTCTGCAGCGGGGTAAACACCTGCCAGTCACCCCCATCAATGAGCGGTTCCAGCTGCGCGGCAACACGATTGAGGCGACCGTCACCCGCACCTTTATCGAGCACCCGCCGGCACTGCTGGAAATTTTTGTGCTGATGGCCAATAACCCGGAAATCCAGGGCGTACGGGCCTCCACCATCCGCCTGATCCGCGAACACCGACACCTGATTGACGACCAGTTTCGTGCGGATCCGACCAACACGCGCCTGTTCATGCAGCTGCTGCGCAGCCCCCGCGGGCTCTCCACCCAGCTCACCCGCATGACCCGCTATGGCATCCTTGGTCGCTACCTGCCGGAATTCGGCCGCGTCACCGGGCAGATGCAGCACGACCTTTTCCATATCTACACCGTGGACGCCCACACCCTGCAGGTAGTGCGCAATATGCGCAGCTTCCGTGGCGAGGATGCCTGGGAAAAATTCCCACTCGCTGCCGAAATCCTGTCGCGCATGCGCAAGCCGGAACTGCTGTACATCGCCGGCCTGTACCACGACATTGCAAAAGGACGCGGTGGCGACCACTCCAAACTCGGCGTCGTGGATGCCGATGCGTTCGGTCGACGTCACGGGCTCTCCGCACGGGATCGCCGCCTGGTCTGCTGGCTGGTGGAAAAACACCTGCTGATGAGTGCCGTATCCCAGAAGCAGGACATTTCCGACCCCGAAGTGGTCCACGCGTTTGCCGCCGAAGTGGGCGACCGCGAGCACCTGGATTACCTGTTTGCGTTAACCGTCGCCGACATCAATGCCACCAACCCGGACCTGTGGAACAGCTGGCGTGCCAGCCTGATGCGCCAGCTCTACCAGCATACCCAGCGCGCCCTTCGCCGGGGACTGGAAAACCCCATCGATCGCGACGAGATCTACATCGAAACCCAGGCGCAGGCGCGCAACATGCTTCGCGCTATGGGCCTGCCCAGCAATGCCGTCGAAGATATCTGGTCAGAAATGGGGGAAGACTACTTCGTCCGCGAGAGCGCCGACAACATCACCTGGCACACCGCTGCCATTTACCAGCTGCAAAAGGACCCGGAGCGCGACGAAGACAGCGATACCGTGGTGCTGACCCGCAACTCCGGCCCCGGTGAACACGACGGTGCCACGGAAGTGTTCGTATATACACCGGACCGGGCCAACGTATTTGCGGCGGTGGTCACCGGCCTCGACATGCTGAACCTGAACATTCACGATGCGCGGCTTTACAGCTCCGCCGGCGGTTATACCCTGGACACCTTCTACGTGCTGGATGAGTCGGGGCAGCCGCTGCTGGACGAACCGCAACGCCTGGAGCAGATCCGCAACACCCTGCAACAGGAACTGAAACTGGTGGAGGACTACTCCAAGGTCATCAAGCGCCGCACTCCGCGACGCCTGAAAATGTTCCACCTGCCCAGCCAGGCCCATATATCCACCGAGCCGGAAGATACGTACAGCACACTGGAGATCACCAGTGCCGACCGACCTGGCCTGCTCGCACGAATCGCGCGGATTTTTATCACCCACGATCTGCGCCTGCACAACGCCAAAATTTCCACCCTCGGTGAGCGTGTCGAGGATATTTTCCATATCACCGATGCGGACGATCAGCCGCTCACCGATAAAACACTGATCGAAACCCTGGAACAGGCCATCTGCCAGGAACTGGATGCACACCAGGCAACGTTGCCACCACAACCGTGAGTGGCAACGTGCGTTTAGAGATTGGCAATTAACATTGGCATCGCGAACAAATCGCCAGCAAACAGAAAAATGATGAACCCGAATTTGCAACAGCTGCAGCCCTACCCTTTCGCGAAACTGGCGAAACTAAAAGAGGGGCTGGAAACACCCGAGGGACTGGCCCATATCGCGCTGTCGATTGGCGAACCCAAACACACGCCTCCAGCCTTTGTGCGCGACGAGCTGATCGACAATCTCGACAAACTCGCTGCCTATCCACTGACCAAGGGGCTGGACCCGTTGCGGGAAACCATTGCCCACTGGCTTTGCGAACGGTTCAAGCTGGATGCGGTTAGCCCGGAAACTCAGGTGATTCCGGTCAACGGCACCCGCGAAGCACTGTTCGCCTTCGCCCAGGCCGTGGTTTCGCCGGGCGCTAAAGTGCTGATGCCCAATCCCTTCTACCAGATTTACGAAGGCGCGGCCTTTCTCGCCGGGGCCACCCCGCACTTTATTAACTGCGGGGCAGAGACCGAGTTCAAACCGGATTTTGACGCCGTGCCCGAAGCGGTCTGGCAGCAGTGTGAACTGCTTTACCTGTGCACCCCGGGCAACCCCACCGGCGCTCTGCTGGACATCGACGATCTCAAACGATTGATCGCGCTCTCGGATCGCTACGATTTCACCATCGCCTCTGACGAATGCTATTCGGAACTCTATTTCGACGAAGCAAGCCCTCCCCCCGGCCTGTTACAGGCCTGCGCAGAGCTCGACCGTCATGATTATCGCCGCTGTGTGGTATTCCACAGCCTGTCGAAACGCTCCAATCTGCCCGGCTTGCGTTCCGGCTTCGTCGCTGGCGATGCAGAAATCCTGGAAAATTTCCTGCTTTACCGTACCTACCACGGCTGCGCGATGCCGGTGCCGACACAATACGCATCAATCGCCGCCTGGCAGGACGAACAGCACGTGCAGGAAAACCGCGCACTTTATCGGCAGAAATTTGACGCCGTGCTGGAAATCCTCGATGGCTGCCTCGATGTGCAAAAACCACAGGCGAGTTTCTACCTGTGGCCCAAGGTAGGCGATGGCGAAGCATTTGCCCGCGAGCTGTTCCGCCAGCAGAACATCACTGTCCTCCCCGGTGCCTTCCTGGCCCGCGAGGCCAACGGCGTAAACCCGGGCGCAGAGTATGTGCGCATGGCGCTGGTGGCGACGCTGGATGAATGCATCGAAGCGGCAAAACGTATCAAGCAGTTTTGCCAGTGAGCGCTCGGGCGAAGTAAAGATGACAGTAAAAAATCTTTTGAAAAATGAGCGTGTGGAGTTTGTGCTCAACCGGCTCGAAGAACTCTATCCGGAAACCCCGGTACCACTGGATCACTTCGATGCCTACTCACTGCTGGTGGCGGTACTGCTTTCGGCACAGTGTACCGATGAACGGGTAAACCAGGTCACCCCTGCCCTGTGGGAACTCGCAGACAACCCGTACGACATGGCGAAAGTACCCGTGGAGGATATCCGCGCGGTAATCCGCCCCTGCGGGCTTTCACCGCAAAAGTCGAAGGCAATCCAGAAACTCTCCGAAATACTGGTCAATGAGTACCACGGCCAAGTACCGGAAAACATGGCCGCGCTGGAAACCCTGCCGGGAGTCGGCCATAAAACCGCGAGCGTGGTGATGGCTCAGGCCTTTGGCCACCCCGCCTTCCCCGTGGATACCCATATCCACCGTCTGGCCCAGCGCTGGGGACTTACCTCCGGTAAAAATGTAGTACAGACAGAGAAAGACCTGAAACGCCTGTTCCCCAAAGACAAATGGAACAAACTGCACCTTCAGATCATTTTCTACGGGCGCGAATACTGTAGCGCGCGCGGCTGCGACGGCACAGTGTGTGAAATCTGCACCACCTGTTATCCAGCGCGCAAGCATCCGAAAAAAATCAAGAAAGCCTGAGCAGTCTGCTCGCCAATGAAAAATCCACAGGAAAGACCATGATTACCGTTTACGGCATCAAGAATTGCGACACCGTAAAAAAAGCCCGCAAGTGGCTGGAGCAGAATAACGTGGAATATCGGTTCCACGACTTCCGCGAGGATGGTATGAACGCGGTACCACTGACTCAATGGATCGAAGAATTTGGATGGGAGCAGGTCCTGAACCGACGCTCCACCAGCTGGCGCGCGCTCAGCGATGCGCAAAAGACAGAAATGAGCAACGGCAGCGCTGCAGCCCTCGCCAGTGAAACCCCCACCCTAATAAAGCGTCCGGTAATGACCAAAGGCGATAGTACACTGTTCGGCTTCAAGGCCGACAGCTATGCCAGTTTCGTCAAGTAGCAGACAGCGCTTACGCGAAATACATTACTCAATAATTCAGACTCAGGAAAAGGAAACCATCATGAGCAACGTCTACAGCATCGGCTTCGGCATCGGCACCTGCAACAGCAAGGGCGAATGGCTTGAAGTCTACTTCCCCCAGCCCTTGCTGAACCCGGCCGATGAAATTGCCAGCGCGGTTAACGGCGCCCTCAACATCGAAGGTGGCAATGTAGCCGTAGCGCTGGAGGAAGCGCAGCTGCAACCACTCGCTGATCAGCTGGAAAGCGCCGGTGCCAGCGAGCAGGCCGCAATCCTGCGCCAGTTTGCCGGCAGCCAGCGCCCTCTGGTAGCCGTGGTTCTGCACAGCGACGAGGCGCCGCAGTCCGTGCCCGAGTCCTACCTGAAACTGCACCTGCTGTCGCACCGCCTGGTAAAACCTCATGGCACCAAACTGGACGGCATTTTCGGCCAGCTGGCTAACGTGGCATGGACCAACCAGGGCGCGATCGACCTGGAAGAACTGCCCCAGCGCCAGCTGGAGGCGCGTCTCAAGGGAGAACTGCTTGAGGTCTCCTGCGTAGACAAGTTCCCGAAAATGACCAACTACGTAGTACCCAAAGGGGTCCGTATCGCACATACCGCACGTGTTCGCCTTGGCGCCTATCTGGGCGAAGGCACCACCATCATGCACGAGGGATTCGTAAACTTTAATGCGGGTACCGAAGGCCCGGGCATGATCGAAGGTCGTATTTCTGCTGGCGTATTTGTGGGCGCCGGTTCCGATCTGGGCGGCGGCAGCTCCACCATGGGCACCCTTTCCGGCGGCGGTAACATTGTGATTGCCCTGGGTGACGGCTGTCTGCTGGGCGCAAACTCCGGCACCGGTATCCCGCTGGGCGACCGCTGCACCGTCGAGTCCGGCCTCTACATTACCGCCGGTACCAAGGTTGCGGTACTAGATGACAAAGGTGAAGTCGCCGAGTCCGTCAAAGCCCGTGACCTGGCAGGCAAATCGGATCTGCTATTCCGTCGCAACTCTGCCACCGGTGCGGTTGAGTGTCTGACCAACAAAAGTGCCGTCGAGTTGAACGCTGAGCTGCACAGTAACTAATTTTTTTGCGTAGCTACCGGGCTCCCTTTTATCGGGCTCCGGTGGCGGCAAAGCACTGGGTGGAGCCTTTCGGACTCGCTGTGAATACATCCCTGTACGCTCCGGCGGTGCCATCCATGGCACCGACGGTTCCGAAAGGCCCCACCCAGCGCTCTGCCTTCAGCCAACATATTGCACTTCGAATTACAGCACCGGGTAACCCGCTGAACTAAATCAGCGCATCGACGCTCAACGCGCAGGCCCGGCTGGCGGGGACTCCTTGCGAGACCTTCCGCGAGAGGGACCTCGCGGAAGAGCCCCCATGGATGGGTTCACGGCGTGTCTCGCAAGGAGTCACCGCCAGCCGGGCCGCCACCTAACAGGAACAGTGCTCCCCAAAACCACGGAGCCCAAAACAAAATGACACCAACAGTACAACTAACCTGCGACCTCATCAGCAAAAGATCCGTAACCCCAGAAGACGCCGGATGTATGCAATTGATGCTGGAACGCCTGGAGAAAATCGGCTTCAAAACCGAACACCTGCGCTTCGGTGATACCGACAATTTTTGGTCCGTACGCGGCGAAGAAGGCCCATTGTTCGCCTTCGCCGGCCACACCGATGTGGTCCCAACCGGACCGGAAGAAAACTGGCAATACCCGCCCTTCGAGCCGCAAATTGTCGATGGCATGCTGTATGGCCGCGGCGCCGCCGATATGAAAGGCTCGCTGGCCGCCATGGTCGTCGCCTGTGAGGAATTCGTTGCCGCATACCCGGACCACAAAGGTCGCATCGCCTTCCTGATTACCAGTGACGAGGAAGGCCCGGCCAAACACGGCACCGTAAAAGTGGTCGAATGGCTGGAAGAACGCGGGGAGAAAATCGACTGGTGCCTGGTGGGCGAACCCTCCAGCACCACCCTCGCCGGCGACGTCATCAAAAACGGCCGCCGCGGTTCTCTGGGACTGGAGCTGACCGTATTCGGCATTCAGGGCCATGTGGCGTATCCGCACCTGGCGGAAAATCCGGTGCACAAACTGGCACCGGCACTGGCCGAGCTCGCCGCCGAGGAATGGGATAACGGCAACGACTTTTTCCCGGCTACCAGCTTCCAGGTATCCAATATCAATGGCGGCACCGGTGCGACCAATGTGATTCCGGGAGACGTAAAAGTCGTGTGCAACTGGCGCTTCTCCACGGAAACCACCGCGGAACAACTGGAAAACCGCGCCCGCACGATTTTTGACAAGCATGGACTCAACTATGAGGCCAACTTCAACCTCTCCGGCCAACCCTTCCTCACTGCCGAGGGGCCGCTGGTTGAGTCCGCGCAGGCCGCGATCAGAAAAGTGACCGGCCGAGACACCGAACTCTCCACCGCCGGTGGCACTTCCGATGGCCGCTTTATCGCACCCACGGGCGCTCAGGTCGTAGAGCTGGGGCCAGTCAATGCCACCATTCACAAAGTAAATGAATGTGTAAAAGCGGATGACCTGGACATGGTCAAAGACATGTATCGAGAAATTTTGACCGGACTACTCGCGGAATAAACCCGCTCCGGGAACAAACAAAAAACGCGGCTGTTAGCCGCGTTTTTTTTGTACATCCGGACATCTTAATGCAAGCGGCCGTGCCGGACCGTAGTCACATCAGGCTCGCTTTCATCAAAGCCGTGCGCCATCACAAAGTAATAAAGCACCTGCTCCTGGCCATCGGCTTCCGCCATCAGGTCAAAAATCACTTCATCTTTCTCACCCGGTGTCATGCGTACCGAGCTAACCATCTCCGGTTCAACAAATACTTCACCAATCAGGCGTTTGCCACGTACCAGCTGTACGAGCAGTGTACGGGCATCCTCCTGGGTAAAGCGCCAGTGGAAATCATCGTCATCGTACAGGATGGAATCCGGGGTGCCGGCGCGCAGAATACAATTGCAGTGATCAGCAAGCCAGGGCCAGAACTCCTGCAACGCGAGGGTGTCGGTGGTTGGCATGGCAGGGTCAGTCCTCCAGCCGCGCGACGCTTTCGGCCCCGCCTTCAAGTCCGAACTCCTCGGCAATTTGCTCACACCAGTCGTTCAGGCGGGCAGCGGTAAGCTCTTCCTGCTGGTCCTCATCAATGGCAAGGCCAACGAAAATATTCTGGCCCGGCACCTCTGCCTTGGAGGCTTCGTATTCATAGCCAGCAGTGGGCCAGTGACCGACAATCGCGGCACCATTGGCCACAATCACGTCGTGCAGCATGCCCATCGCATCGAGGAAGTAATCGCCATAGCCGAACTGGTCACCCAGGCCGAACAACGCCACGGTTTTGCCGGTGAAGTCGATCTCCCGCACATCGTCCCAGAAGTCTTCCCAGTCGGACTGGATCTGGCCGAAATCCCAGGTGGGAATCCCGAGAATCAGTTGCTCGTAGTCACCGATTTCCAGCTGCGTCACATCGGCGATATCGTGGATATCCACTCGCTCCTCACCCAGCCGCGCCGCGATGCGCTGGGCAATGCCTTCGGTGTTGCCTTCGTCACTACCGTAAAACAGGCCGATCTTGCTCACTGTATCTCCTCAACTGCCAGAAACTGCCCCGAAATGACTTCCAGCGAGACAGGTTGCCGGGACACATTACAGCCCGGTTGGGGCGGGCATTTTCCCAACATTAGGCAGGCACGGCAAGGCGCATGGTGCGGCGAGGGGAAATAGTCGCCGAAATAAAAAAGCCCCTGTGTGAAACAGGGGCTTTTGCGGGGCTAACTGCCGCTGGGGCGGGTTTCAGCAGCCTGGCCAGGCTATTCAATACGCTTGAAAGTCGCCCATGCCTGATGGAACCCGCAGTCCGGAGTTAGCTTTCGTCTGTCTTCCAGCGCTTCTTGCGTTCCTCATAGCGTGCCTTGCGCTCTGCCTTCATTTCTTCCAGCTTGGCTTTCTGCTCATCGGTCAGAATAGCCTCAAACTGGGCGTGCATCTGCTGCCTGCGCTGCATTTTCTGCACTTCAAGCTGGCCCAGTTTGGCACCGAGAGCGTCCAGGGTAGCCTGGTCGGCGCCGGACTCGATCGCTTCACGCAGCTGCTTGTGCACCGCATGGGCTTCCTGCCGATGCGCCTTGCGGGCTGCCTTGCTGGCCTCGCGGTCAGCCTTCAATTGCGCTTTCTGCCCCTCGGTCAGCTCCAGCTTTTCGGCCATGCGCTCGTACATACGCTCCATGTGATGACCGCCGCCATGGTGGCCCTTGTGACCGTGGTGGCCACAGTCTTCATCCTGGAATGCCAGGACCATGCCCGAGGTGGTCAGCGCGCTGCCCAGTACCAGGCTACCTGCGAGTGCTTTCCATTTGTTCATACGTTCGTCCTCAAATAATGCCGACTGATGGTATCGGCTGTCGGTATGCAGTATTCAGTGGGTCGAGTTTCGTGTTTTCCGAGTCGATAGGTGCATACTAGGCTCACGGACTGTAAACAGGGGATAACCGCAGTAAACATTTGTTAAGAACGGTAAAAGACATCATAGGTTCCCCCGGAAACGGTATCTCCTGCGCATATAATCCTCCCATAAAACGACAAATACCCCGAAACAGAAGCGATTTAACCGGACACAGTATGCCCATGAGCCATATCCTGCTGGTCGACGACGACACTGAACTGACAGAGCTGCTGCAAGAGTTTCTGGTGGGAGAGGGGTTTGAAGTGACCGTAGCCAACGACGGCGGGCGTGGGCTCGAGCTTGCCCGCAGCCAGCCGTTCGACGCACTGGTACTGGACGTGATGCTGCCGGTGCACAACGGATTTGACGTTCTGCGCAAACTCCGTGAAGACGCCGCCAACCCGGGGCACTCGCTGCCCGTGGTGATGCTCACGGCCAAGGGCGACACCGTGGACCGCATTGTAGGACTGGAGATGGGCGCAGACGACTATCTGCCCAAGCCCTGTAATCCACGGGAGTTGGCGGCACGCCTACGCGCCATCTTGCGGCGTGGGCGTACCGAGATAGGCACGACCGACGACAACCTCACCAGTGGGCCCCTGCGCCTGTTGCCCCGTGAACACCAGTGCCTGTGGGCCGAACAGAGTGTCAGCCTCACCGGTGCCGAATTCTCCGTGCTCAAGGTGCTGGTGGAAAACGCCGGAGAAGTCGTCAGCAAAGAGGTTCTGACGGAGCAGGCACTCGGGCGCAAGCTGATGCCCTACGACCGCTCCATCGATGTCCACGTGAGTAACATCCGCAAAAAGCTGGCTGAACAGGGTGCCAGCCGCGAACTGATCATCAACATCCGCGGTGCCGGATATATGCTCACGCGAAGCCAGGGGTAAGGGGACTCCATGAGCAGTCTTTTCGGCCGAATGTTTTTCGGTGCCTGGCTCACAGCCGTGATCATGGTGCTCGCCGCGGTGTACATCACCCACATTCGCGAGTTTGGCGACCCGGGACAGAAAGATCGCTGGGAAGGTCCTGAGCTTTTCCGGGAAATCACCCACAACCTGCGCATGACCCGCCGGCACGGTACCGAACATTTCCGCCACTGGCTGGAACGCCAGCCGAAAGATGTCAGGGACAGGGTCTTCGCGATCGACCGCAATGGCGCGGAAATTTTGGCCCGCCCGATTCCCCGCTCCATGGCCCCCTTGTTCAGTGCCCTTAACTACCGCAATCGCGAGGCCCACGGCCTGGTGGAGAAAAAACCCAGTGTGGCTTTCTTCGTGCCCAGGCGCGGAGGCGACAACCTGCGCGTAGTGTTTATCGCCGGCAAAAGTAAAGGGGAGCTGTTGTTACGATTTGTGCTGCGCAGCTTCTGGCCCATTCTGGTACTGGCCACCCTCGCCTCCGGGCTTGCCTGCTACTGGCTGGCACGTTACCTGAGCAAACCTCTGGACAACTTGCGTACTGCCACGCGCCGGGTAGCCGCCGGGGATCTGAGCTATCGGGTTACCCCAACCCTGCGCGGCCACAGCCGGGAGTTGGGTGAGCTGGCGGCGGATTTCGATTCCATGACAGCGCAGGTACAGGAGTCCATGGCCGAGCAGAGGCGCCTGATCAAGGATGTCTCCCATGAACTGCGATCACCGCTGGCGCGCCTGCAGGTTGCACTGGGTATTGCCCGCCAGAAAAACGTGCAGGTGCTGGATCCAGAGCTCGACAAGATCGGCAAAGCCGCGGATTACCTGGAGGATATTATTGCCGACATCCTATCCCTGCCGGTGAGCGGCGCTGATGAACGCCCACTGGATGATGTGGTGGAGATCAACAGCCTGCTCGCGGCGCTGACCGATGAACTGAAAGATGAAGCCAGGGGCAAGGGGGTTCACTTCGATATCCTCAATGCCAACCTCGAGTTGCTGGTAGCCACCCGTGGTAGCTCGCTCACTGCGGCACTGGAGAACATCCTGCGCAACGCCATCAAGTACAGCATTGACGGTGGCCAGGTGGCCGTGGCGATAGAACACGCTGGCAACCAGTGCACAATTCAGGTTACCGACTCTGGCAACGGCGTGCCTGAATCGGAGCTTCAGGCCATCTTCCGACCGTTTTACCGCACGGATGAGGCTCGCACTCGCGAGAGCGGTGGCTTTGGACTGGGGCTCGCGATCGCCCAGCGCACAGTTGCACAGCACAATGGCAGTATCGAGGCGTTCAATGCGCCCGGTGCAGGCCTGGCAATCCGGGTCACACTGCCGCTACTCGACAGCATATTTTGAGACGCCGGTGCAATTTTGTTCCGCGACCGGGCCTCGCTGGCGAACAATGACACCAACCATTAAACTCCTAGAACATAGCTGTATGTGCGGCAGCCCCTTCTCACACCGGCTGCCACCACAAAAGCAGCCCGGCCTTAGGCCGGTTTAAGGAACCTGACTGGGGGAAGTCCATCGTGCGCTGGATACTGTACATTCTTGTTTTTCTTGCCCTGCTGGTGCTCGCCGGCTTTCTCTTTCCACGGGTAGCCACTACTGAGCGCAGTGTCTATATCGCTGAGCCTCCGGATGTGGTTTTTCCCTATGTAAACAATTTCCGCAACTTCAATAAGTGGTCGCCCTGGTACGAGATTGACCCGGACACGGAATACAGTTACGAGGGGTTCCCGGAAGGCAACGGTGCGGTGATGAAGTGGAACAGCGACAATCCCAGCGTGGGCACCGGCTCGCAGACCATTACCGCCAGTGAACCCTATTCCCGGGTAGCCATGGTCCTGGATTTCGGTGCCCAGGGTAAAGCCGACGCGGAGTTCACCCTGCAACCCCAGGGCAGCGGCACCAATATAACCTGGTCCTTTTCTTCAGAAATGGGCGGGGGGCCCATCGCCCGCTGGATGGGCCTGATGGTGTCCAGAATGGTGGGAAAATCCTACGAAGAGGGCCTGCAAAAATTGAAAACCGTGGTAGAGGCGGACGCCGCAGCTAGCGGGCGGGGCTCATCCGATACGGCCACACCTGCGCCTACGCCCACCGAACCCGGCACCCTAGAACCAGACAACGTCGACCCGGATATGGAAAATCAGATTATAGAGGGGGACGACATAGAGGAACCGGATACCGACGGCGACGCGCTGGAGGAATTCGATCAGGAAGAGCAACCCTGACAGACGCAAACGTTACATAACAAATAAAAAAGGCAGCTTACGCTGCCTTTTTTATTTTTACAGGATGGGAGTCATCCATCCGGACTTATCATCTGCGCCGGGATGGCTTGGCACTGCCTTTTTTCGCAGCACCTGTTCCTCGGGAATCTTTCCCGAAGGCACCCTTTCCGCTCGGGCTCTTTCCACCCGGACCCTTTCCACCCGGGCTCTTTCCACTCGGACCTTGGCCGTGAGTAGTCTTTCCATGAGCGCTCTTTCCATGCGTACTCTTCCCCCGATAGCCGCCCTTTTCCTGAGCACCCCGCTCATAAGAAGTCTGGCCATGCGCAGCTTTTCCAGCAGCGCCCTTCACCGGAGTTGCTCTACCCGCCGCCGGTTTATCAGGTGCACTCTTGACCGGTGTCCGCCCGCCGGATGGGGCTGGAGATTTACGCAGTTTGCGACGCTGGCGTTGCAGTGTTTCTTTCTCCGCCTGGGTCAGTGGCCGCTGGCCCAGTTTCGGCAATCCTGCGGTGATGCAAAGGTCGTCGATTTCTTTCGGCTCCATCTCGACCCATTGGCCAACGCGCACATGTGAGGGGATAAACACGCTGCCGTAACGCACACGCTTGAGTCGGCTTACCCGCACGCCCTGGGATTCCCACAGGCGGCGCACTTCACGGTTGCGTCCTTCCATGACCACACAGTAGAACCAGCGATTGGTGCCTTCACCTCCGCTCTCGACGATATCGGTGAACCGCGCCTGCCCGTCATCCAGTAATACGCCCTTGGTCAGGCGTTTTTTCATTTCATCGTCCACCTGCCCCTGGATACGCACCAGGTACTCCCGGTCAATGACTGATGACGGGTGCATCAGCTTGTTCGCCAACTCACCACTATTGGTGAACAACAACAAGCCACTGGTATTGAAGTCCAGGCGGCCTACAGAAATCCAACGGCCACTTTTCAGGCGCGGCAGCCGGTCGTATACCGTAGGACGACCTTCCGGGTCATGGCGGGAACAGATCTCGCCGATTGGCTTGTTGTACAGAATTACTCGCAGGCGATTTTCATCACCGCCGGGCAGGCGCTTGCCGTCAAATTCGACTTGATCGTCTTCGGTTACCCGTTCGCCGAGGCCAGCTACTTCACCATTAACGGTCACACGACCAGCTTCGATGGCACGTTCCATTTCCCGGCGTGAACCGAGGCCCGCGCGGGCCAGGACTTTTTGCAGTTTTTCGCCCGCTGGCGCTGCGTCATTACTCATGAATTGAGGTTTTCCGGGGATTTGTTTTCATCTTCACTGACGGCTTCCTGCTCGGGCAATTCCTGAGCCTCTGGCGCCTCATCAAGCTCATCAACACTGTCAGAGAGTGCCGCGTCGCCGGACTCCTCTGAAAGCGATGCATCTTGATCAGTCACATCGTGTTCAATTGAAACCTGCGCAATAGGTTCCTGTTCCGCTGGCTCGGCTTGCGGGCTTTCCGCATCTTCAGCGTAGTCTTCCGCGGCCGCTTGCTGCGCGCTGTCTACTTCGGTATCAGATTGCTCATCAGGGTCTGAGCCGTCCGCTTCAGCGACCGCTTCGCCCTCAGCCTCCGGCGCTTCGAAGTCATCCTTCTCTGCGGCATCAGGGTCCGCATTCTCGCCCTCAGCAGATTCACCGGCAGCCTGCTCCGGATCAGCGTCCGCGCCAGCCGGCGTGTTGCCCTCACCCAGATCGAGCGCTGCATTCAGGCTTTCAATATCGCGAATTTCCGCCAGTGTCGGCAGTTCTTCGAGACTCTTGAGATTGAAGTAATCGAGAAATTCCCGGGTGGTCGCATAAAGTGACGGTTTGCCGGGTACGTCGCGCTGTCCCACTACTTTGATCCAACCGCGTTCCGACAAACTCTTCACAATATGAGAGCTCACCGCGACGCCGCGAATCTCCTCGATATCGCCGCGCGTAATCGGCTGGCGATAAGCGATGATGGCAAGAGTTTCCAGTGTGGCGCGAGAGTATTTTTGCGGTTTTTCTTCCCACAGCTTGTTGACCCAGGGTGCCAGGTCTTCCGGCACCTGGAAGCGCCAACCACTGGCCACCTGTTTGAGCTCGAATCCGCGCTCTGCACAGTTTTCTGCGATCTGCTCCAGCGCTTCACGCAGAGCAGCTTTCTCGGGTCGCTCACCTTCCTCGATCAGGGCCAGGAGGCGGTCTTCCGACAGCGGCTGTGCCGCTGCCAGCAGTGCGCCTTCTACAATCCGGCGCAGTAATTCCGGGGCAATAGTCATCTAATTGCGTTCACTTGCTAACGGCTGAACAGCGACGGGGCTGTTTCAGCTTCGGGTTCTTGTTCGCTATCCGACGCCTCCAGGGCGCCAGGCTCCTCACCAGACCGGTCGTCCGACTGTTCGCCAGAGCTCGACTCGCCTGCTTCAGGCATTCCATTCACTTCATTCGTTGCATCAGGCGCAACTTCGGATTCTGAATCAACCGTCGACACAGCCGTTTCCGGCTCGCCTTCATCGAACACGTCGATTTCGCCGGATTCAGCGTCTTCCTGATTGTCTGCGAATGCCTCCGGCTGACCATCCGGCTCATCCGAAACCTGCTCAACCTCCCCTCGTGCGCGCACATGAATCGCGCCGAAGGCCTCATTCTGCACCAGTTCCACCAGGGACTCTTTTACCAGCTCCATCACCGCGAGGAAGGTGACCACCACGCCCAGACGCCCTTCTTCCGCCCGGAACAGGCTGACGAAGGGCACAAACTGTCGGTGGCGGATCTTATCCAGCACCTGGGTCATCCGCTCCCGGGTGGAGAGTTTTTCTTTCTCTACCTGGTGACTCTCGAACATATCTGCGCGGCGCAATACATCCGCCAGCGCAACCAGCACTTCTTTCAGGTTCACTTCCGGCTCCGGCCGGGTGAGCTTGCGATCGGGGCCGGCGGCACTGGCCTGATGGATATCGCGGCCCATACGCGGCAGCTCGTCGACGTCCTCCGCCGCGGTCTTGAAACGCTCATACTCCTGCAGACGGCGGATCAGCGCGGCACGGGGGTCCTCGCCCTCCTCTTCTTCCGCTTCAGGCGGACGCGGCAGCAACATGCGCGATTTGATCTCCGCCAGCATCGCGGCCATCACCAGATACTCCGCAGCAAGTTCAAAGCGGATGGCGGTCATCATGTCCACATAGGTCATGTACTGACGGGTGATATCGGCAACGTTGATCTCGAGAATGTCGAGGTTCTGGCGGCGAATCAGATACAGAAGCAGGTCAAGCGGGCCTTCGAAGGCTTCAAGAATCACTTCCAGCGCATCCGGCGGGATATACAGGTCGCTGGGCAGATCGGTAAACGCCTTGCCCTCAACCATGGCAAACGGCATTTCCCCCTGGCGGGGACCGCCAGTGCGTGACTGGTCAGCCGGCTCTGCACTCTTGTCACTACCGGCATCCGCCGAGACATCGCCAGCGCCACCGGCACTGGTATCTGCCGTCGCCTCTTCCACAGCGGCGGCCGCAGCCTCTACCGGGTCGGAATGTTTGTCACGCACGGCATCGTCGTCCCCTCCGGTTTCACCGGGGGCGACCGCGATCGCTTCTTCTAATTCTTCACTGGACACACTGCAGTCCTTGGGCAAAACCAAACGCGCGATTATACATCAGTGTCAGCCGAGAATTTCATCAATCGCACCGCAACCCTGACGCACCAGTACTGCTTCATCGCCGGTCAGATCAACCACGGTAGTGGCTTCCAGCCCGCAGAAACCGCCGTCGATTACCAGTTCTACCTGGTGCTCGAGGGTCTCACGGATATCGTAGGGGTCGGTCAGAGGCTGTTCTTCCCCGGGCATAATCAGACTGCAGCTCATCAACGGCTCGCCCAGCACGGATATCAGCCCCTGCACAATGGGGTTGTCCGGCACGCGCAGGCCAATCGTCTTGCGCTTGGGATGCAGCAGCCGGCGCGGCACTTCGGAGGTGGCCGGCATAATAAAGGTGTATGGACCGGGGGTATGGTTCTTCAGGAGGCGGAACATCTGATTGTCCACCTTGGCATAACTGGCCAGTTCCGACAGATCCCGGCACATCAGGGTGAAATTGTGATTCTTATCCAGCTGCCGCAGGGCACGAATACGCTCCACCGCGAGCTTGTCCCCCACCCGACAGCCAATGGCATAGGCGGAATCGGTGGGAAATACGATCACCCCACCGGAGGACACGATATCTGCCGCCTGATCGATCAGACGCGACTGTGGGTTTTCCGGGTGAATCTGGAAGAACTGCGCCACTACTTTACCCCCTGAAGACAAAATATGAGACCAATTGCTATTGAACCTGAATGGCGCCAGTTTGCCACAGATTCCACACTGGCTCGACGCCTGCAGGCAGCCGTACGCAACCCAATGCGCGCCATGGCTGATCCGGCTGGTGGAAATCGCTACCCAGCGACGCCAGTAACGGCGACCCCGGCCGCCCATCTTGCCCACTCAGTGCGGCAACCCGCTCAACCAGGCTGAGGATCTCGCGGGTTTGCACCGGGTTCTGCTGCCCACACACGACCTCGACGGCATCACCGCCGGCCCGCTGGAAGTCAACCAGAAGCGCCTGCAAGCGCGTGCGCGTGAGGCCATATTTCAGCGGGTGTGCCAGTACCGCCGCACCTCGGCTCGCGCGGATGCTGTCCACGGTATCGCCCACCTCCGGCCAGGGCACTGCGACATCCCCAATTTTGCCAGCGCCAAGATAGCGCTTGAATGCCTTTGCCGTATCGGTCACATGCCCTTCTTCCACCATCCAGCGGGCAAAGTGCGGCCGACCAATCACACCAGGACCCGCCAGTGCCCGAGCACCCTCATACGCGCCGGCAAACCCGCGCTTTTCCAACCGTTCGGCAATTTGCAGAGCCCGTGTGTGGCGCAGCCCGTCGCGCTCCAAGATTGCCCGCTTGAGCGCAGTGGCTTCACAGTCAACGTTCAGCCCGACAACGTGCACCACCCGCCGCCCCCAGCGCGCGGTAAGTTCGATTCCCGGCAACAACGAGACCCCATGGCGGCAAGCTTCCTCACGCGCTTCAGCAACCCCCGCAACGGTATCGTGGTCGGTCAACGCCAATAATGTTACGCCAGCAGATTTCGCCCTCGACACCAGCGCCGCAGGGCTTAAAATACCGTCAGATGCGGTGCTGTGGCAGTGCAGGTCTACCTGACCAGCCAGTGCTTGAGCAGTCAGCCCGGGACGAGCAATAGGGATTTCAGAGGCCATACTCAAAATTCTTTGTTGGTTTCCCGCGGAAAGTGAAACCGTGTTCTGGATAGCGCGCAGTTTGCAGAACGGTTCTCCCGCCCGCCAGTTCGCGGTGTACGTGGACAGGAATAATGGGTTGAACTTTAACGCTGCTCTGCCGTCTAATGCCACTGCAGTACAAACTGCAGCAAGTAGACGGCCATGCCAAGTTAGGCAAGCTAGGACAAGTAGACACGACCTGTGGTCACCAAAGTGCCATGGCATCGTGAACACACCCGCAGCCTGTGGCGCGTCAGACCGGCTAACCGGTTTCAGGGATAAGGCCCCGCGAACGGGGATCCAATTTCGCCACTGACAGCTGTACCGTCAGCCAGCGGGCATTATCACCGGAACAGACCATGACCGATAGCAACCAGAGTAATCCAGTCCAGCCGACCAGCGACACCGCCGGGCAATATGCAACGGGGGAACGGCCCAAGTCGGAGCAGGCGCCGCAGAAAGAGAGCCTGCTCGCAAACCTGGCCCTCAACATAGTTATCCCGACCCTGATCCTGACCAAGCTTTCGGGCGATGACTGGCTGGGCACCAAGTGGGCTATTGTAGTGGCACTGGCCTTTCCGCTGGCTTATGGCTTGCGGGACCTGCAGCGCTCCGGCAAGGTCAACTTTTTTTCCGCGCTCGGAATCATCAGTATCCTGCTTACCGGCGGCATGAGCCTGCTGGAGCTGGACGCTAAATATATTGCCATCAAGGAAGCCGCCATCCCCGGCCTGCTGGGTATCGCCACTATTGCCAGCCTGTACACACGCTGGCCGCTGGTGCGCACCCTGATCTATAACGACCGCATTCTCGACACCGGGAAAATCGCCCGCAGCCTGAATTCCAATGGCAATGAGACCGCGTTTGAGCGGACGCTGCAGCACGCTTCGTGGATGATCGCCGGCTCCTTCTTTCTGTCCTCGACACTGAATTACATTCTCGCCGAGGTACTGCTGAAGAGCCCGCCCGGCACCGCCGCATTCAATGAGGAGCTCGGCAAAATGACCGCGCTCAGTTTCCCGGTAATTGCCCTGCCCGCCACCATCATTTTGATGCTGGTGCTGGTGTTCCTGTTTCGCCGTATCGGCAAACTGACCGGTTTGAAACTGGAAGAAATACTGGTGCAGCAGTAACAGGGGTTATTGCTGTCGTATTGCCGCGAATTAATAAAAACGGAACTCAGGAAACAGAAATTATTTATGTGGTACGCCATTATCAGCCAGGATGTCGAAAACAGTCTGCCTCTGCGCAAATCCGCCCGCCCGCAGCACATTGCGCGCCTGAATGCGCTCAAGGACCAGGGGCGACTGCTGATCGCTGGCCCTCACCCCGCGATTGACAGCGAAGATCCGGGAGAAGCAGGTTTTTCCGGTAGCCTTGTGGTCGCTGAGTTTGCGTCACTGGAGGAAGCCAAGGCCTGGGCAGATGCCGATCCGTATATGGAAGCAGGTGTCTACTCCGACGTCACCGTCAAACCCTATAAGCTGGTGCTGCCCTGATCCACGGATCGGCGACCACCAGCCAGTATTAACGCACCATAAATACATATTCAGTACCCGATTTACCCCAGACCATGAAAAAACTATTCAACACTCTCGCCGCCTCCATGATCGCCCTAGCGGCCAGTCACAGCCAGGCGATCAGCTCCGAACGCTACATTACCGACGAGCTCCATGTTCCCATGCGCTCAGGCCAGGGTAACGAGTTCCGTATTCTGCACCGCGGCCTGCCCAGCGGAACCAAACTCACACTACTGCAGGACTCCCCGGACACGGGATGGGCCCAGGTGCGCACGCCAGGTGGTGAAGAAGGCTGGGTGCGTCGACAGTACCTGGAAGCCGAGCCCGTCGCCAAACTGAAACTCGCTCAGGCGGAAGCGCGGCTCGAGCACATCGAAAGCCTGCAGGGCAACCTCGGTGGCGAAGTGCGTCGCCTGGAAGAAAGCAACAGTAAATTGACCACCGCACTGAAAGCGGAACAGGAGCGGGCCAAAACACTGGCCAAAGAGCTGAAAGAACTGAAGTCTCTATCCTCCGATGCGGTAGCGCTCAACCAGCGCCACCAGAAGCTGCTCAATCAACACGAGCTACTGAAGCAAAAACAGGCGATGAACCAGGCAGAGATCCAGCGCCTGTCCAGCAGTGAAACCCAGAAGTGGTACATGTACGGCGCCATCTCCGTTTTGATGGGTGCAATTCTGGCGATGATTGCCCCGCACTTCCGGCCCCGTAAACGTAACTCCGAATGGGCCAACTAGTTGGCTGCTGAAAAGTCGCCATGACTTCTCACCGCGGGCATCTCGACCCGAGGGAAACGGCTTTCCCACAACACTGAGCAGCGGTTAGAATTTCATAACCGGCTCACAAGGCCCGGTCAGAGACCGGGCCTTTTTGTTTTTGAAGGAACATAACCAGAGACTACCGTATGAAGCTTGCCACCAAGTTCAACACCCTGATCGCCACCGTACTGCTGTGTTTTTCCAGCGTTTCCCTGGCTATCGCCAACAACCCGCGGGTGGAGCTGGAGACAGACCTGGGTACCATCGAGCTGGTACTTTATGCCGACAAGGCCCCGCAGACGGTGGAAAACTTTCTCGCATACGTCGATAGCGGGTTTTACGACGGCACCATTTTTCACCGGGTGATCCCGGGCTTTATGGCCCAGGGCGGCGGCTTCACCTTTGACTTCCAGGAAAAGCCCACCCGCGACCCGGTGCCCAATGAGTCCGACAACGGGCTCTCCAATGAGCGCGGCACCATCGCCATGGCGCGCACCAATGATCCCGACAGTGCAACCGCCCAATTCTTTATCAACCTGGTGGACAACAGCCGCCTCGACGGCAGCGCTAACAAGCCCGGCTACACCGTGTTCGGAAAAGTGTTGCTGGGAATGAGTGTGGTCCAGCAGGTCGCAGCAGAGCCTCGCGGCCAGCACAAGGCGTTCCGTGACGCGCCCAACACCCCGGTGCGTATACTGAAAGCGAGGCGCAAAGATGGCGATACCAGCTCGGACATGAAAACTGACAGCAGCGCCCAGTCCAAGACCGAAACCGGAGGCACTAGCCAGTGATTGCTCTCAGCGTCAATCTCAACAAGATCGCCCTGATCCGAAATTCTCGTGAAGGCAACTTCCCCGACGTCGTGGCTCACGCCCGCACCTGCCTGGACGCCGGCGCCGATGGCATTACTGTGCACCCCCGCCCCGATCAGCGGCATATCCGCCCGCACGATGTGCGCGACCTCTCCTCCCTGTGTGCTGCGCGTAACATCGAATTCAATGTGGAAGGCAACCCTTTCGCCGGCCCCGCCGGCAGTTACCCCGGCCTGCTGCCGCTGGTACTGGAAACCAAGCCACAACAGTGCACCCTGGTACCCGACAGCAACGACCAGCTGACGTCCGACCACGGGTTTGACCTGAAAAAAGATGGTGCCCGGCTGGAGCCCATCATCCAGCAGCTGCGCGATGCGGGCATCCGTGTCAGCCTGTTCATGGACCCTGACAAGACCCAGATCGGTCTCGCCAAAGAAGTAGGGGCCGATCGCATCGAACTCTACACAGGCCCCTATGCGGAAGCTGTTGCGCGCCAGAGCAAAGACCTCGACCCCATTTTCGCCGCCCACTGTGCGGCCGCAGAGCATGCGCTGCACCTGGGCCTCGGTATCAACGCCGGGCACGATCTCAATCTGATCAACCTTCCCCGCTACCGCACCCTGCCCGGTTTGCAGGAAGTATCCATTGGCCACGCACTGACCGTTGATGCGATCAACATGGGCCTGGCCAACGCGGTGGTGGCCTACGTCAATTGCCTGGCGGGGAAGTAATTGCATACCCTGAATATCATCGGTGCGGGAAATCTTGGCCGCACGCTGGCGCGATTGTGGCGCGAGCGCCAGGTATTCCACATTGGGAGCATCTGCAATCGCAGCTTGGCCAGCGCCGGTGAAGCCGCGGAATTTGTTGGTGCAGGCACTGCCACTGCCGACATAGCGTCGATGGCACCCGCCGACTTCTGGCTGATCGCAGTCGCTGACGACAGCATCGAGCATGTCGCCGCCGAACTCGCCGCACATCTCCACAACGTGCCCGCGGAACAGGGCACAACCGATGCTCGTCCCGTGGTTTTTCACTGCAGTGGCGCCCTGTCCTCCAGCGCGCTCTCTGCCTGTAAACACGCCAGCCTCGCCAGTACTCACCCGGTACACAGCTTTGCCAGTCCACTGCGCTCGCTGGAAGACCTGCCCGGCTCTACTGTCGCACTTGAGGGGGATAGCGTCGCCAGGAAAGCACTTGGTGAAGCCTTCAGCCTGCTGGGCTGCAGCTGCATTACTCTCAGCCCCGAGCAGAAAGTGCTGTATCACACCGGCTCAGTGATGGCCTGCAATTATCTCACTGCCCTGATGGCGCTCAGCCTGCAGACATTTGCCGCCGCCGGTATCGACGCGGATACCGCGCGACAACTGCTGGCGCCGATCGTCATGCAGACCGCAAAAAACAACCTCGCACTGGGCCCGGAAAAAGCGCTCACCGGCCCTCTGGCCCGAGGAGATATTCGCACTGTGACTCGCCAGCTCACGGCACTGTCAGAGCTCGCCAGGGCACAACCGGAAAGCGACACGCCGACCTTGGCGGAAGTGTATCGCCTCCTCGGACAGGCGGCGCTGCCGCTGGCCAAAAAAGCCGGCCTGGACGAATCCACCGCACAACAATTTCACACTCTTTTTAACGAACAGAAGCCGTGACCGACTCCCCTGAATACCTGAAGAAACGCGCCTTTTTCGACAGCCTGCTGACCATTTACGGGCGCAAGCCGGTACTGGAAGCACTGGAAGACCAGAGCCTCCCGGTGCACAAATTGCATCTGGCGGACAGTAATCGCAAAGACCAGCTGATCTCCCGCATCGAGCAACTGGCCGCAGAACGCAAGATTGACGTTGCGCACTGCGACCGAAAGGAGCTGTCTCGCATTTCCAAAAATGCACGGCAGGATCAAGGCGTAGCGCTGGATCTGGCATTGCCTCACTACGGAACCGCCGAAACGTTTCTGGAAGAAAATAGCGATACGCATTTTGAGCTGCTGGCACTGGATGGCATCACCAACCCGCAGAACCTCGGCATGATCATCCGCTCAGCCTGTGCCGGCGGCATAGACGGCATTATTCTGCCCCGCAAGGGCTGCGCCCAGATAGATCCACTGGTCATCAAGGCCAGTGTGGGCACCCTGTTCAAGACCCGGATCCTGCGCTGTGACCAGCTGGCACCGGTGCTGGAACAGTTTGCCAAACGGGGAGCCAGAGTCTGCGCACTGTCTTCCCACGCACATGAAACGCTGCAAACCATCGACGACGAAAAACCCAACATTTTTGTACTCGGCAATGAGACCCACGGTGTCGGCCCCGCTGTCGATAAAGCCTGCACGCACCGGCTACGCATTCCCATGCAGAATGGCGTTGAAAGTCTCAACGTTGCGATTACCGCGGCACTGATCAGCTTTCGCCACCAGAGCTGAATTTACCGCCGACCTCGCCGCCCGGAATTATCATTTTCGGGCGCATCCTCTTCCCCAAAAAAAAATCCCCGCCAATTTTTGCCGCTTCGCCTCCTGTATCACTGGCAAAGTCGCCAAGATCAACTAAAACGTAACGGGTATAAACCGGATTCCTTTTTCCGGTCATAAATTTGGCGCGGCTTTTACTGCCACACCCACGCCAACCAAATACGACTTCTGACTGAACCAATAATCAACACAACACCAAGGAAGCCATTTATGCCCTCAACACACGTGTCGATTAAAAGAATCGCGGGGATTGCGCTGGTTGCGGCATTAACCACCAGCACGCAGGTGATCGCCCAGGAGGAGCGGTATATCGATATCATGCCGTTCCTCACCCGCGTCGATGAAGAGCGCAATACCGAGCGACAGGCCGCCGGCTTACGCACCGCCTTCGGCTGGCAGACGCAGGGCAACTGGTATACGGAAGTTCAGCTGTTTGGCACCAAGCTCGATGGAGATGACAATAATTTGATCGCCCCCCCGCCTCTGTTTTCCGGTGAGCTTTACCCCAGTGGTGACAATGAGGTCGCCGGGCTTGGCATGGATGCGGTGTACAGTTTCAACGGCCGCAACGGTTACTCACCATTCCTGTTGGGCGGCGTCGGTGTAGCCCACAACAATACGAAGTTCGATTACGGCTACGATGAAACCAACGCCTTTGTTAACCTTGGCTTCGGTATCACCAGTGGTGCCATCAGTAAAGATGGCCTGAAAATACGCGCGGAGGTGCGCTATGTCCGGGACTTCTTTGCCGGAGACATGAACGATTGGCAATTTGGTTTTGGCCTGAGTATTCCGCTCAGCTGCCCACCGGTCGCCACGCCGGTTGCCGCACCGCCCCCCCCCGAACCCGAGCCTGAAATCATCAACGTCGATAGTGATGGCGATGGTGTTCTCGACCGCAATGATCGATGCCCGAATACGCTGGCCGGCGCCGAAGTAGACCAGTACGGCTGTGTGGTCGCCAACCAGACCATCACCCTGGAAAACATCCAGTTTGAATTTAATTCCGCCACACTGACCGCCAGAGCCGAAACTTCACTGGATAAAGTGGTCCAGTCACTGCGTGACCAGACCAACACCCAGGTGGAAGTTGCCGGACACACTGACAGCCAGGGTAATGACAGCTACAACCTGCGCCTCTCCGGCCAGCGGGCCGAGTCCGTAAGACGTTATCTGGTGCAAAATGGCATCAGCGCCTCACGCATTACCGCCAAGGGCTACGGGGAGACCCAGCCCGTCGCCACCAACGCAACAGAGGCCGGCCGGGCACAAAACCGCCGGGTGGAACTGACATTCCGTTGATCCGGTATGACAATCTGACATAGGGGTCAGCCCAGCTAAATAATGGGCTGACTTATCTCTCTGGGGATATCAGCACCCTGAGTAGCACAAAATCCGGCAATTGCCGGATTTTTTTATTCACAATCCACAGAAACTGTGGATATGTCTGTGAACAAGGGTCGGGAAAACGCCGCCAGCCCGCATTATTCCGTCATAACCACTCTGTGAAGAAAATTTGACCAAATGCTTTTGTCTTTTAAAATCAACAACTTACAAATAATTCCGAAACAGTATTGACAAATTACACGCGTAACTGATTTGCCCAAAGCGTTCATAGCACGCTGTGGAAAGCTTTTTCAGCTAGCCCAAAAGAGCTACAGAAAATCACGCCGGAATAACAAGTGATCACTGAAAAATCAGCACCGCCCGGTCAACAAGTGCAAAATAACCACAGATTTGGCTGCTGCACCACTTTGGTTCCCAGCGCACCAGGCTCGCGCTGGCAAACAGCGCACAGAATCAACAGCATGCTAATTGGACAGGCCCGGGAGAATCTGCGGCAGACCGGTTTTTTGGCAAGACGGGATAGCGGCCTCCACCGACAATGCGGAGGTGGCGAGCACGCGGGTGGAATAGGCAGTGGCGCAGGAATCAAGTCTCCCGCGCCAGCGAATCAGGAGCGGGCAAAGGCCGCCAGAGGGTGGGTGGTGATTATGGCAAGCTGCACGCGATCACCAGGCTCCGCATGCACTTCATGACTGGTACGCACGCGAACCTGCGACCCACTGGCGACAGTCACCGCGTAAAGCCGCGAGCATCCTTCGTAACGGACCCAGTCGACCATGCCATTACCACTCACCGAGGGGACCAGGGACAGGTCATCCGGGCGCATCAGCAAATCCACTGCCCCACTGGCACCCTTGATCGGGATACCGGGGGCCATACCCAGCTCGGTTTCCACCTGTGCCTGTTGCAGGTGTCCGGGCAGGAAACTCGCCTCGCCGAGAAAGCGCGCCACAAACCGGCTGGCCGGCTCAGAAAAGCAGCGCTCGGGTGTATCCAGTTGCTCCAGTTCGCCGCCGTTCAGCACCCCTACCCGGTCACCAATGGAAAGCGCCTCTTCCTGGTCGTGGGTAACCCAGATCGCAGGCACGCCGGCCGCTTTCAGCGCCTCGCGGATTTCCCAGCGCAGGCTGTCTTTCAGTGCCGCATCCAGGTTGGACAGGGGCTCATCCAGCAGGATAAATGCCGGTTCATGCGCGAGGGTACGCGCCAGTGCGACCCGCTGCTTCTGCCCTCCGGAAAGACTCGCCGGCTTTACGTGACGAAAATCCTCAAGCCCAAGTAATTTCAGCCAGTGATCCGCCAGCGCATTGTCTTTGAGGCGAAAGCAGACATTCTCCTGCACCGTCAGGTGCGGAAACAGCGCGAAATCCTGGAACACCATACCCACATTGCGCTTTTCTGGTGGTACCGACTTGCTCGGCGTAGAGCGCCAGGGGCCAAGCTGGATTTCCCCACCGGAAATCGGGATCAGACCAGCCAGCGCCTGCAGAATGGTCGTTTTACCGCAGCCTGTGGGCCCCACCAGCATCAGAACTTCATCGTCCCCGAGTGCAAGGTCCAGGTTCTTTACCACCTGGGTAGAACCGTAATTAACAGAAAGATTACTTACTTTCAGCATGGCTGCGCTTATTTCCCAGTAACATCAAATTCCGCCCGACGTTCGCCGGACAACATCAGCGCAAGTCCCAGCGCAGACATTAATACCAGCAACAGGCCGGGGATGGCCGCGCGGCCAAAATACCCTGCCTCATACACCCGCCACAAGTAAGTCGCCAGGGTTTCGAAACCCGTCGGCCCGAGCATGAGGGTTGCAGGCAACTCCCGCATTGCCTCCAGAAACACCAGCGCCGCCCCGGCCACCATGCCCCGCAGGGTCAGTGGCAGCGTAATTCGCTGAAAGGCTTCCCGCGGGCTGGCCCCAAGTAGTCGCGCGGCTTTTACCAGGCTGGGATCCAGGCCCTCGGCGGTAGAGCGCACGGAGCCAACCGCCAGCGGCAAGAACCGCAGCACATAGGCCAGCACCAGCAGAGCCAGGGTCTGGTAAAGAAGCGGCAACTGCAGCCCGACATATACCAACGCGGTACCCATGACGATGCCCGGTACCCCAAACCCAAAATAGGTCAGGCGTTCCATAAATCGCCCGGCGCGACCGGCGATCGCCGCATGCGCCACCGGAATCGCAAGTACCACGGCCACCAGCGCAGCAAGGAAAGAGGCGTGGGCAGAGTTCCAGGCGTAAGTGGCATCAAACCCACCTGTGCCTTCGCGCAACAGCCATGTGCCAAAGACCAAAAGAGGCAACACAATGGCGAGTAGCGTCACCGGCGCGATCGACAGCGCCATCATTAACTTGTGTCCGCGAGATGGCCAGAGCGTGAGGTGGCGGCCGGGTTTTTCCTTGCTACCGCGCACGCGGGATTCCAGAAACAGCACCAGCCCCACGATTACCAGCAGTTGCAGGGATAACATCGCCGCCTGGCTGAGACCAAACGCGTTGTACTCGACAAAAATCACGCGGGTGAAAGTGTCCAGGCGCATGATCGCCGGAGTCCCGAAATCCGACAGCGAATAGAGGGCAACCAGCAAGGCGCCAGCAGCAATCCCCGTCACCACCCGCGGCAACACCACTCGCCACAAACTGGCGCCAATTGTCATCCCCAGGGTACGCGCCGCGTTGACCAGACTGGCATCCAGACTCAACAGGGATGCGCGGGTCGTCAACATCACGAATGGGTAGGAGTAGAGCGTCATCACCAGTGTCGCGCCCGCGAGACCATTGACGGTGGGCATCGGCAAGCCCAGCCATTGCTGGATTTCGCCACCCCGCCCGAAAGCCGCATACAGGGTAAAGGCACCGATATAACTGGGGATGGCCAGTGGCGCGGCGAGGAGAATCAACCAGAACTTGCGCCAGGGCAACTGAACGTAAGCAGTGATCAGCGCCAGCGGCACCCCGATCGCAACAGAGCCGAGTACCGTAAACAGCATCAGCAGGAGAGTATTGGTGAGGACCTTCAGGTTGTGCGCATCAAACAACTGCGCGCTGTCAGAAGCGAGCCCAACGAGCACGCCCACCGGCACAAATGCCAGCAATGCGATCACCAGTGCCAGCGGGTACGACGCGGGCCATCGTCCGGGCCGGAGGTTCATAGAACCCCGACACGGCGCATCAGGTTGAGCGTGGGTCGCAGGTCCGCCAGTTGCGTCAGGTCAACCTTGGGCGGAGAGATGGTGCTCAGAGGCGGCAGACCTTGTGGCGGTTTCACACCATTGACCAGGGGGATTTCGTAGGCTTCAGTCGCGAGATAAGACTGAACCTCTCTGGTCAGCAGGTAGCGGATAAAGTTTATCGGCAGATCACCCTCGGAGAGCGCCAGAATACCGGAGGCATTCACCAGGCAGCCCGCATCATTGTTGGTAAACGCAAGATCCACTTTTGCATCCGGTTTACCATTTTTCAAACGCAGGGTGTAGTAATGGTTGGCGAATCCCAGGTCCACTTCCCCGCGCTCTACCGCCATCACAACACCCAGCTCACCGGCATAACTGGTCGCATTCCGGCTGACTCCGCGCAGCCATTCTTCCGTGGCCTTCTCACCCTGCAAAAGACGCATCGCGGTGACAAAAGACTGGAAAGAGGCGTAGGCCGGGGCCCAGCCGATGGCAAATTCGCTGTCCGCCAGTGCCATCACACTGTCCGGGATCTGATCAGGTGTCAGGCGTTCAGTATTGTACGGCAGGGTACGAATGCGCCCGGAGACCGGCGCCCACTGCGGGTACCGGAAACCGGGCTTGAGCTGGCCGGTCAGGTCTGCGGGAAGCGGTCGCGCAAGCCCGGCATCACTCACCAGGCCTACCGCACCGGAGTCCACCGCCCAGAAAACGTCTGCCCGACGCACACCCGCTTTGGCCTCGGCAACGATACTATTCGCCAGAGCGGCGGTAGCGCCGCGGCGGATCTGCAGGTTCAAGTTGGGGTTGCGCTTGCGGATGGCCTCGAGGACATTCTCGTAAAGGCCGCCCTCACCTCTCCCGAGGTAAAGGGTGAGGTCTCCTTCCAGCTTCGGCAACTCATCGACCGAAACAGCCCCGGCTTCCGCCGCAAGGCTGCGCTGGATCGATATCGGCAAGCAGCTGATAGCACCAACCGCAGCCAGATTGTGTAAAAAAGCTCTGCGCTGCACGTATTGTCCTTACTGTGACGTTTGCAACCGGACTTAAAAAACGTCCTTGCGTTTTTTCTCCGCTTCCACGAGAAGCGACTTGGCTTTATCCAGTTTGACCTGCATGGATTCCACCACTTTGCGCACGTCATCAACGCTGGTTTTACCATCCAGCGCTTGCGGCAGGGTCACGTTGAAATCTTTTTCCAGATCTTCCACCAGTGCCGCATCCTGCTCAATCAGCGCCCCCTCTACCCCTTCGAAGCGGTGCAGGTAGGTGTCGTGAACGATGGAAGTGGCCGCCTCCGGCAGCTTCTCCGCGTATTTTGCCACAACCCGATCCAGGCGGTGTTTTATGTCATCCAGCGTTTCGGGCATGGTGGTAGGTTCAGCTTCGGTCGTCTGGACCTTCGCCAGAAGACCTTTCTCCTGATATTGGGAAGCGAGCTTCACCGCACCCAGCGCCTGCCAGAAGGCACTGTTCAGTTTGTCTTGCTCGGCACGCACTTCGGCAACGGGCTTACCGGCCTCAATCGCCTGCTTGATGCCGTAAATTCCCTGCCAGATGTTGGCGTAGACAGGAACATAGTTGGTTTCGATCGCGGAGTGAAAATCCACTTCTTCCCAGAACTCGACCAGCTGCTGGGTATCGGTGGCCTTCTTGCCTTTCGCTTCGTAGGTGTCCACAACACCGTCATACTTGCCGATCAGCCAGTTCACTTCTTCGGAGTACTGCCCCAGGTGCCCTTTCAGGTCGTTGACATGGTCACCGATGGCACCGTTGGCAGATGCCTGACCTGCGGCCAGCAGAGCGATCAGGCCAAATACCAGGCCCAGTCCGCGATTCTTCCGTAAACGTTCTAGAGATTGCATAGTCACTCCTGATTTTCGAACCCCGCAAATGATACTCATTATCAAAGGCAAGATAAAGCGCTGTTAAAGGCACCCGTGCATCTGTGATCGAACAGGTCCTGATCACTTCATTCGGAGGGTTTCGTTGCGACTGATGGTGGTATTGAGAATCTGTTCGCCGCTCCCCGTCGCGGCAGAATCCTACCAGCCCGGGGCAGGCATTTCACCCACTTAATCGGCGCGTAAGTGCTGAATACAGCCGAAGGGAGCACTGGTCATCTTGCGGATTTGCTCCGGCCTGCCGGCCGGAGCCCGACAACGCGAGATGACGATGATTAACAGACCGTAGATGGCTAGTCTTACCAGTGCCCAAGAGCTGGTATAGTGGCCCCCCTCACCCCAAATAGCGGTGCCCAACTGAAGGAGAACACCCCCGTTGATCACTAAGGCCAAAGCTACCCTGCAGCACATTGCTAACGGTCTACAAGTGCGCCTTAACCGGTGTTTACCGCGCCGCGTCCCGATCGCGTTCAAACTGGCGCTGGTTATGACGCTCCTTCTGGTACTGGGGATGGCGAGCCTCGGTCTGTTTATCAGCGATAACCAGAACCGTTTGCTGCGCACACAATTGCATGATTTCGGCAACACCATGGCATTACAGCTGGCGAAACTGGCCAGCGAACCCATTCTGTCAGAGAACAGCCTGAACCTGCGCATGCTGACCACCAACCTGGGGCAAGACGAAAAAGTCCTTGGCGCGGGCATCTACGCCCACGATGGCAGACTGCTGTCGGCAACGGGCATCCAGCCTGACCTGACTGCTGCCGCTTTTGAATCCGCGGAAACGTTTGCTTACCCGTGGTTTCGACAAACCACCGATGGATCTCCGGAACGCCTGATCAGCTTTATAACACCCGCCACCTACCAGGGTGTCCGCGCCGGTTCGGTGATGGTAACCCTGTCAGCATCACAGATGGACCAGGCCACGGTCAGTGCACGTAATGCCATTGTCTACGCCACGCTCGCCATGACCCTTCTCGCGTCCTTGCTCGCCTACTGGCTGAGCCGACGCCTGTCACTGCCGATCCATCATTTGATGGAAGCAACCCGGGCCATAGGTCGCGGCGATCTGGCAATCCGCATCAATCAGCAACGTAATGACGAGATCGGATATCTATTCGAAGGGTTCAACAACATGGCCGCCGGGCTATTAAAGAAGTCTCAGGTTGAGCAGGTCTTTTCCCGCTACGTGTCGAAAAATGTTGCCGACCGGGTACTCGCCAACCTGGACGAGGTCCGCCTGGTCGACCGACCGATCGAGGCAACAGTCCTGTTCGCGGATATCACCGGTTTTACCGCGATGTCAGAAAAGCTGCAGCCAAGTCAGGTTTCCGAACTGCTAAATGAATATTTCTCTCACATCTCGCATGCCTGCTCATTGTACGGTGGCGTCGTCGACAAATTTATCGGCGACTGTGCGATGCTGGCATTCGGCGTGCTGGAAGATGATACCGACCACGCGTTCAACGCGGTCAGCTGCGCAGTATTGATTCAACAGCTCGCGGCGCGGCTAAATGAACAGCGCCGGGCGGATGGCCGTCCCGAGGTGCATTTCCGCATCGGCATCAACTGCGGCGCAATGCTGGCTGGTAATCTAGGCTCCGACGAGCGGATGGAGTACACCGTGGTTGGCGATGCCGTCAACCTGGCATCCAGACTGTGCAGCGAGGCCCAGCCAGATCAAATCATTGTACGGCAGCAGCTGTATACCATGCTGCAGCCACGCATCGTCGCAAAGGCCGAGCGGACCATCCCGATTCGCGGAAAATCGGCGCCGGTCGGGATTTATTCAATCCAGAATATCCATCAAAAAGGCCAACAGGTTCTCGAGTCCAACCTGCAAAAATTACTGGATGCCCAACCCTCGCAAAAGAGCCGACGAGCGGTCGACCATGCATAATCGCCGGCTACCGTTTATAGGGTTTCTGCTGTTGCCCATATTCCAGATATTGCCTGGGTGTAGCCTGATTGCGACACCACAGAAAATGCTGGAAGGGTTTCCACCAGACACGGTACAGCAGGTACGCCGACAGTCAGCCGAACTCGACCAACTACAAGACATGAGCACAGCGACACCCGCTCAGCAACAAGCAATCAAACAATTACACACCAGCCTGCGGCAATTCGAGAACGATGTAATCAGCACGGCAAGCCGCTTCGAAAAGCAGGGCGACTGGCACCGCGCGGAGCAGGTATTGGAGGGCGCCATACGCGCCCTGCCGGACAGCCAGGAACTGGCTTCCGCCCGGCAAGCGTTTTCAGAGCGACGTGACTTGCGCGAAGCACGGCTGCGCATGGAACTGGCAATTCACGAAGGGGAGCAATTACTGAAAGACGTCGACGCCTACCACCGTCTGCAACAGCTTCAGGGCCCCGGCGTAATGACCTGGCTGGAACAGAAAAACTTTCATCGAAAGCGTCGGGAATCAGCAGAAACGCTACACGAGTACTCGCAACTGGCCCTGCAGCGAAAGGACTACGTACAGGCACAGCGCGGCTTGAAGATCGCACAGCGCCTGTATGGCGACGACCTCGATCAAGACCAGAACCAGAGGCAACAGATAGAGCGGGAGCTGGCCCAGGTAAACCGCGAAATTCGCCAATCAAAACCGCAACCGGCTAAACCAGCCAAAGCCTCACGAAAAAACGCCAACGAGATACCGCTCAAGGAGCTGCAAGAGGCACTAAGCGCCGGCGACCTGCTCGGCGCTCGAAAGCAACTGAATCGACTGCGGCAACAGTGGCCAGAACATCCGCAGCTATTGTTTCTGCAATCAGAGCTTCAGCGACAGGTGGATACCCAGGTCGAAATCGCAATCAAGCGCGGTAACTATTTATACAGCCAGGGCGAAATCGAGCGCGCCCTGGAAGCTTGGCGCGAAGCAAAAGCCCTGGCACCGGAGAATGTCGAATTGCAGGCGAACATCGTCCGGGCCGAAAAAGTACTGGAAAACCTGAAAGCACTGTCAGCCCCATTTGGCATCAAGCACTAAATTTCACCCTAACCCCGCCCCACTTCTCGCTAGCCGGCCGCGGAAATAACTTTCAAATACTAGATCATACTCCACTGACCGGTGTACGCCGCGAATATAAATACGAGTAAATTGGTAGTGGCATGTGCTGTTATGGCATCTCCGACGTGCCGTGAACGCAGGCGTACATAGGCATAGATAAGCCCTGCAATGGTGCCCGCCACCCAGGCACCGTGCAGAGCGCCAAAGGCCAAAGATGAAACCAATACTCCAGTAACCGACCAGGGAAGCGCGCCATGCGTATAGTTGGGTGAGCGGCTGAGCTTACACAATAAATAGCCTCGAAATGCCAACTCTTCTGCGATTGGGACCGTAATTGCCGCCCCCAAAAACCTCAACGCCAGCCATAAGCCCGACCAAAGTTCAGGCGTGCCCCGCAGCATTTGCGAAAATGCCTGATCGGCTTCCACCCCAGTGTTGAAAAGCAACACAACCCAAATCACGGCCGCCCCTACTCCAGCGCCAAGTGCTTGAAAGCTAGGACGATATGGTATCAGGCGCAAGACAGGCCAAAACCAGGCTAGCGTAACCAGTACGGCAATAACACGCACCGGATATAACCAAATAAATTCGGACGAAAACGCCGACGTCAGCAAATCTGCAGCCAGTAACACGATCAAGGGCATAAGCGCGGCGGTGGCCCGCGCGCCATTGGTACGCTCAAGAGGCTCTGCGGCTTTGCGCGCCTGCGGCACTGTTCCTGTGTCAGCCCGCATTACAAAGCGCCAGTGGCTTGCAAACCAAAGGAGGCCAAACGAGGTAAGGATAAATAAAATCCATCCAGCCTGAGAATGAAAACCTCCTATAGCGACGTCCGCCGACCAGTAATAACCCAGCGCGACCAAGACTGCGATACGCACCACATTGAGCAGCCAGATAACCACTACACCCAGAGGAAACAGGACAAAGGCTCGAGGGAAGCGAAATTCTTTGCGGTTGAGATACAGATACAAGGCCAGAAAAGCAGAAATTAATCCGACACCTTCATAACCGGAGCATGCCGGCGCCACACTGACAAGAAAGTCACCCATGCCGAGTACTTTCTGACTCGGCTCGACCACCACCAGCTGGGGATTAAGCTGCGCCAGTAGATTGGAAGAGAAAACAAACGTTAAAGTGCTGAGTGGCCCCCAAAGACTGCCCGCCATTACAGTGAAAAGCCAAATCGCTGCCGTGACCAGGGCAGCAACAACAATAGGCTTCCGATAACGTACTGTTGTCCGCAACCAGAATCGTATAGGTGCAATCATCAGTAGCCAGCACACCAAACTTGTAATCAGCGCACCAAACCAGAACAAGTATGGAAGTATGCCGAGTTGGCCAGCCTCACCAGCGAACTCAAAAATCAGGAGTGAACTCTGCAGGAGAACCCAATAACTTAACAGCTGTGGCAGCAAGTAGACGCCAACACGCCTGATATCCGCTTCAAGCCTTACACTGTGTAACACCGAGCGCAGTTCTCGCTTAAGCAGGAGACACAATAGCGCCACATACAAAACGGCGATTTTCGCCGCCTTCCCGAGGTACCCAAAAAGTACTCGCCACCCATCGGTGGCGCCCTCCATTACCAGGGTATAGGCATCGAAACGCTGACTGATATAAAGCAGCTGTAGTACCAGTAGAAACGCAACGCCCAGCGGAAAGATCGCCCTGAAATGCTTAAGCAAAAGGCATTCCCTACCCAAGTGATATAAAGCTATATTTTCGTCAAAAAAAACCCCGGCCGTGAAAGCCGGGGTTTTGACATTCCTCGATTAAGCCTCCAGATTATTTGGAGGAGCGTCTTTCACGACGAACAGCGACCAGTCCCGCCAGCAGGGCGAATGCGATGCCTGCACCCGCAGTGTCAATTTCAGGAACAGAGTGCGCTTCTTTAGCACCCCCATGCTTTACACTGCCTTTACGCTCATTACCGCCTTCACGCTTGTGATCAAGATGCTGTTTCTTATCACCATCATCATGGGCACTGCGTTTGCCGTCAGCAAATGCCATAGGTGATGCAAGCAACAACAAGGCAAGACTGGCAAAAATATACTTTTTCATTAATTTTTCCCTTTAAATACTGCTGTTTTTCAGCGAGTACCCCTTTAAGTTCAGCTCCATGAACCGGATTATTGCCCACTTGGATAAACCAAGTGGCATGCCACCACGAAATAAGCTATTTAAACGATGACTTGGAGAACATCTCCCCATCAACAACAGTAACCAGCGACATACTGACAAGAAGTGGGGAAGCCAGAGGAAGGTTTACAGCCATTGCGTCCGGTTCGATTTTATCGCCACACACGGCCTGAACCGGATTGATAGCGTGACAGAGATCCAAACCCAAATGTGACGCAGGCCCACTTTTTTGGCGTTTAGCAAGAGTAAACGCCATTTCCACCCGGGTCTAGTAGCTATTCCCGCCAGATATCCAGCAATCAAACTTAATGACACCGAATTCAACGCGAGTTAATAAAATCTCGCCCGGGAACTTCCTGGATCCACTCAAATTTTCGCCATCGGCTTACTCGTTAACAGTGTTGCCGATGATTATGCGCTTGGCTTCCGGCTCGTCGACGTCGGTGAGACCCGAGAGGAACGGAGCCCGTAGCAGAACAAAAACCCACATAAAATAATAATGTCGCAAATATCAACCAAACTTACACATAAAAAAAGAACAAATACCTATCCGCCACTGGAATCAAATGACAATCGGGCGTATCTTCGACAACGTACAAATGACAACGCTATCATTTTCTGGTGACAGCGCTGTCCATTGCCGTCGGTGACTTGCGTGGCATCTGCCGCGACAGCACGGGGAGAGGTCGCCGCAGTTTCCTGCCGGCCACCGGCACAACAATTTGTACATTCATGTGGACTATCTCGCTGTAGCAGTAATAGAGAAAGCAACAGTGAGGTCGCGGCGGGGGATTCGCGGGGTTTGCGCATTGATTCGCCGTTGACCTTTTCGGTTTCAAACCAAGATGTTTCAAACCAGAATCACGGTGAACAAGGTGAAAAAAATGAAAATAACGACGTATTTACGGCTGACGGCGGCGACGCTGCTCGGCTTATTGGCCGGGCAGGCGTACGCCTACGACTGCGGGGGCCTTCAAGTTTATGTGGATGGCAGCACCTACAGCACGGGCGACACGGTGCAGAACAATTCGGTGGCCTACAACTGCAAGGTTGGCGGATGGTGCACGGTTGGTGGCCCCTACGCGCCCGGTGAAGGCTGGGCCTGGACCGAGGCCTGGTCCGATCTGGGTGCCTGTGACGGCAGCTCCTCTTCCAGTTCGTCATCCTCTTCATCCAGCAGTTCCTCTTCATCCAGTAGCTCCTCTTCCGGCGGAAGCTCCAGCGGTTCAACCAGCTGCAACAACTTGCCGGTATGGGATGCGACGACAGTTTATGTTGGCGGCAATGCCGTACAGCACTCAAGTGTGAAATACACCGCCAAGTGGTGGACCCAGGGCGACAACCCGAGCCAGGGCGGTGAATACGGCGTGTGGCGCAACGACGGTTCCTGTTCCGGTAGTTCCTCAAGTTCCAGCTCTTCCAGCTCCTCTGGTGGCTCCTCCGGCGGTTCCTCTTCCAGCAGCTCGTCAAGTGGCGCCTCTTCCAGTGGCGGAAGCCGACTGGGCGGTTACTTCGTGCAGTGGGGCGTGTACCAGCGCAATTACCATGTGAAAAATATCGTCACCAGCGGATCCGCCGAGAAACTGACTCACATTTACTACGCCTTCGGCAACGTGCAGAACGGCCAGTGCACCATCGGCGACTCCTATGCGGATTACGACCGGTTCTACAGCGCTGCAGAGAGCGTGGATGGCCAGGCGGATACCTGGGATACCGGTGCGCTGCGCGGCAGCTTCAACCAGTTGCGCAAGTTGAAGCAGATGTACCCACACATCAAAGTGCTGTGGTCCTTTGGCGGCTGGACCTGGTCCGGCGGCTTCGGTCAGGCAGCTCAGAACCCTCAGGCGTTTGCCGATTCCTGCTACAACCTGCTGCACGACCCGCGCTGGGATGGGGTGTTTGACGGCATCGACCTCGACTGGGAATATCCGAATGCCTGCGGCCTCAGCTGCGACACCAGCGGATACTCTTCACTGACCAATGTCATGGAAGCCATGCGCGCGCGTTTCGGCAATGAACTGGTCACCGCGGCGATTACTGCCGATGGCACCGCCGGTGGCAAGATCGATGCGGCAGATTATGCCGGTGCTTCCCAGTACGTCGATTTCTACAATGTCATGACCTATGACTTCTTCGGCGCATTCGACGCGGACGGCCCCACTGCCCCGCACTCGGCCCTGTATGACTACCCGGGAATTCCGAATGCCGGCTTCTATTCAGACCGCGCCATCCAGGCACTGAAGAACAAGGGCGTGCCCGCAAGCAAGCTCAACCTGGGTATCGGCTTCTACGGTCGCGGCTGGACCGGCGTCAGCCAGTCTGCCCCGGGCGGCTCCGCCACCGGCGCTGCAGCCGGTTCCTATGAGCCTGGAATCGAAGACTACAAGGTATTGAAGAATACCTGCCCGGCAACCGGCCTGGTGGCGGGTACTGCCTATGCGTTCTGCGGCAACAACTGGTGGAGCTATGACACTCCGTCCACCATCTCCGGCAAGATGCAGTACATTGCCGATCAGGATCTCGGGGGATCTTTCTTCTGGGAACTGAGCGGTGACACCGGCAATGGCGAACTGATTGAGGCCATGCACAGTAATCAATAATTTGAAATGAAGTAATGCTCTGCGGGCCTTGTGGCCCGCAGAGCAGACTGTTTCAAGAGAAGCTGCAATAGCTTGAAAACAAAAACCCAGCGCAAGCGCTGGGTTTTTTGATTAGCGGATTTTGAATTCCAGGCGATCAATCGCGCCCGTAATTCTCACCCGGTCACTCCCACTCAATCGTCGCCGGCGGCTTGCTGGAAACGTCGTAGGCCACACGGGAGATATTCTCGATCTCGTTGATGATGCGGTTGGATACCTTCTCGATCAGCTCGTAGGGCAGATGTGCCCAGCGCGCGGTCATAAAGTCCACAGTTTCTACCGCGCGCAGCGCCACCACATATTCATAGCGGCGGCCATCACCCACTACCCCCACTGACTTGACCGGCAGGAACACCACAAACGCCTGGCTGGTCTTGTGGTACCAGTCTGCGTTGTGCAGCTCTTCGATAAAGATCGCGTCCGCTTCGCGCAGGATATCCGCATACTCTTTTTTCACTTCGCCGAGGATGCGCACACCCAGACCCGGACCCGGGAATGGATGGCGGTAGACCATGTCGTAGGGCAGGCCCAGCTCCAGGCCGATCTTACGCACCTCATCCTTGAACAGTTCGCGCAGTGGCTCAACCAGTTCCAGCGCCATGTCTTCCGGCAAGCCACCCACGTTGTGGTGGGACTTGATCACATGCGCCTTACCGGTTTTGGCGGCGGCAGATTCGATCACGTCCGGATAGATGGTGCCCTGGGCCAGGAACTTCACACCTTTCAGCTTGGCTGCTTCCTCGTCGAAAATTTCGATGAAGGTGTTGCCGATAACCTTGCGCTTGGCTTCCGGTTCGTCGACACCGGCGAGACGGGAGAGGAACTGCTCTTCGGCATCAGCGCGAATAACCTTGACACCCATGTTGTCGGCGAACATCTTCATCACCTGATCGCCTTCGTTCTTGCGCAGCAGGCCGTTGTCTACGAACACACAGGTGAGCTGATCGCCGATGGCCTTATGCAACAATGCGGCCACCACGGAGCTGTCAACACCGCCGGACAATCCCAGCAGCACCTTGGAATCCCCGACCTGTGCGCGCACTTTGGCGATGGAGTCCTCGATAATATTTTCCGGGGTCCACAGTTTTTCACAGCCACACAGCTGGATCACAAAGTGTTCGTAAATGCGGGTGCCCTGGAGGGTGTGGGTTACTTCCGGGTGGAACTGTACGCCGAAGAAATTTTTCTCGGCATTGTACATACCCGCGATCGGGCAAGACGGGGTAGAAGCCATCAGCTCGAAGCCCTCTGGCATCTTCACCACTTTGTCGCCATGACTCATCCATACATCGAGCAGCGCACTGCCTGAGTCGTCCAGATGGTCCTTGATTTCGTGCAGCAGTGCGGACTGCCCCTCTACTTTCACCTGCGCGTAACCAAACTCGCGCACATTACTGCCTTCTACCGCACCGCCCAACTGGTGTGCCATGGTCTGCATGCCGTAACAGATGCCGAGTACCGGCACACCCAGTTCGAACACCGCCTGCGGCGCGCGCGGAGAACCGGCCTCCGGTACAGACTCCGGGCCACCAGCGAGAATGATGCCCCTTGGGTTGTACTCGCGGATCTCCTCGTCGGTCATATCGAACGCGCGGATCTCGGAAAACACCCCCAGTTCACGCACTCGGCGGGCGATCAGCTGGGTGTACTGGGAACCGAAGTCGAGGATCAGGATTCGGCTGGAATGGATATCTTGGCTCATGGCTTTCTCGTAACGGTTTTATAAACGGCAAACGGACCCTGAGAGGTCCGTTTGCGGTTCACTTGAAAGTGCACTTCTGTTTTTGTTTCCCCAATTTCTTGATCAGGGATGTTAACGGACCTGTTAGCGGCCGCCCACCGGATAGTTCGGTGCTTCCTTGGTGATCTGCACGTCGTGCACATGGGATTCACCCATGCCCGCCGCAGTCACCCGCACAAATTGCGGTCGGGTGCGCATGGTTTCCATATCCACACTGCCGGTATACCCCATGGCGGAGCACAGACCACCCATCATCTGGTGCACGATCGCAGAAATCGGGCCCTTGTAAGGTACGCGGCCTTCAATACCCTCCGGTACCAGTTTTTCGGCGCCCTTGCTGGCATCCTGGAAGTAGCGATCGGAGGAACCCTGGGTGCGGGACATGGCTCCAAGTGAGCCCATACCACGGTAGGATTTATAGGTTCGCCCCTGATACAGCTCCACTTCGCCCGGCGCCTCTTCGGTACCTGCCAGCATGGAGCCCATCATGACCGAGTAGGCTCCGGCCGCTATCGCCTTGGAGATATCGCCGGAGAAACGGATGCCACCGTCGGCAATCAGCGGGACGCCGGTACCTTCGAGCGCCTTTGCCACTTCCGCGATCGCGGTAATCTGGGGTACTCCAATACCGGTCACGATACGGGTAGTACAGATAGAGCCGGGGCCAATGCCCACTTTTACCGCGTCAGCACCCGCTTCCATCAATGCGATTGCCGCTTCGCCGGTCGCAATATTGCCCCCGATGACGTCTACCTGCGGGTGCATTTCCTTGATCCGGCGCACGCGGTCAATCACGTTCTTGCTGTGGCCGTGGGCGGTATCCACCACCAGCACGTCCGCGCCCGCCTCGACCAGAGCCGCAACGCGGTCGTCGGTGTCCGGGCTGGTGCCCACAGAAGCGCCAACGCGCAAGCGTCCATCGCTGTCTTTGCAGGAGTTGGGGTACTGCTCCGCCTTGTTGTAATCCTTGACGGTGATCAGGCCGCGCAATTCAAACTTGTCATTGACCACCAGCACCTTTTCGATGCGGTGTTTATGCAGCAGCTCGCGTACCAGTTCAGGGGAGGCACCCTCGTCGCAGGTTACCAGACGATCTTTCGGCGTCATGATTTTGGCGACGGGGATGTCCAGATTGGTCTGGAAACGCACGTCGCGACTGGTGACGATACCGACCAGGTCGCCCTTTTCCATCACCGGCACGCCGGAGATGTTGTGGTGGCTGGTCAGCGCGATCAGTTCGCGCACGCTGGCATCAGATTCGATGGTGATCGGGTCTTTTACAACACCCGCTTCAAACTTCTTCACTGCACGCACCGCGAGCGCCTGCTCTTCGATGCTCATGCTTTTGTGAATAATGCCGATACCGCCTTCCTGCGCCAGGGCAATGGCCAGACGCGACTCGGTCACGGTATCCATGGCAGCGGACACCAGCGGAATATTCAGGGTGATATTACGAGACAGTTTTGTCTTCAGGGAAACGTCTTTGGCAGTGACCTCGGAATAACCGGGCACAAGTAGGACGTCGTCAAAAGTGAGGGCTTCGCGTGCGATACGCAGAGATTCAGACATGGACACTCAAACCTCTAGGGAGCGGGATTGGGTATCGGCGCGATTATAGCCGCAACAATCCCGGAAACAAAAGCCTATTTCGACCGATTTGGCAAATCTCTTTACCTCGGCCGGCATCCTTGCAATATTTGCCGCCCAGATCCATTCGCAAGAGACCGAAATGCCAAATACTCCCCCCGGCGTAGCCAATCCCCTGCCCACCGACGGCCGCCCCGTGATGTCTGTCAGCGAGCTCAACCGGGAGGTCAAGCACCTGTTAGAGGGTAGTGTGCCGCTGCTCTGGGTAGGTGGGGAGATCTCCAACTTCGCGGCGCCCAGTTCTGGGCACTGGTATTTCACCCTCAAGGATGCCCGCGCCCAGGTGCGCTGCGCCATGTTCCGCGGGCGCAACCGCAACGTGCGCTTCCCGCCGGCCAATGGACGGGAGGTTCTGGCACGGGCCAGGGTCAGCCTGTATGAAGGCCGCGGCGAATTCCAGCTGATCATCGAGCACCTGGAAGAAGCCGGTTTCGGCGCCCTGATGCGCCAGTTGGAGCAGCTCAAGGCCAAACTGCAGGCCGAGGGCCTGTTCGACCTGGAACGGAAAAAGCCCCTGCCCTACCTCCCCGCCACCATCGGCATCATCACCTCCGCTACCGGCGCCGCCGTGCGGGATATGATTCAGGTGCTCGGACGCCGCTACCCCGCGGCCAGGATTGAACTGCTTCCGGTCGCGGTACAGGGCCAGGGCGCAGCCCAGCAAATTGCCAGCGCCATCTCGCTGGCAGGCAGACTGCAACGTCACGATCTACTCATCGTCGGTCGCGGCGGCGGCTCTCTGGAGGACCTGTGGTCATTCAATGAAGAAGTGGTCGTGCGCGCACTGGCGGCCTGCCCTATCCCGACCATCTCCGCCGTGGGCCATGAAACCGATACCACACTGGCCGACCTGGCAGCGGACGTTCGCGCACCCACGCCGTCGGCCGCAGCAGAAATCGCCAGTGCCAACGCCGCCGCCCTGCGCGACTCGATTGCAAACAGCGAGGCGCGCCTGCTGCGGGCGATGCAGTCCCGTTTGCGGCACCACCAACAGCAGGTACAGCTGACCAGCAACCGGATCCGCCACCCGCGCGAGCAGCTGCAGAATCACGCGCAGCGACTTGACCACCTCGAACTGCGATTGCGTCAGGCCATACGCCAGGACACCACAAACAGAGCTCAGCGACTCAGCGGCGCCCTGCGCGCGTTCAACCGAGTACACCCGGAGCAGCGCCTAAGCAGCGCGCGCGACGCGCTGGCCAAGCAAAGACTGCAGCTGCAACATGCGGCGGAGCGGCTGCTGGCGGGAAAGCGGGACAAACTCCTGCACTCCAGCCAGTTGCTGCACAGTGTCAGTCCGCTGGCGGTGCTGGACCGGGGTTATGCGATTGTCCGGGATGAACAAAAGCGTGTAGTACGAGATGCCGCGCAGATAAAACCCGGCCAGCGTATATTTGCGCGTCTCGCCAACGGAGAGATCTCGGCGGTAACCGACTAGCCACTTCCCCACGGGTAACGACCGGGTGGTGCTGTTTCACACTAGAATCCGGGCAATCTGCCAGCCATGGAGATCCCCATGGGTACGCCAGCCCGGCCCGCTATAGATCGACGCGCCACTTCAGGCGCTTTGCGCAAGCCCCGCCGCTCGCCGCTCGCACTAGCCGCGTGCCTGTTTGTGGCGTTACTACTGCCTGGCTGCGACCGCCAGACCAATCGGGAAGAAACGCCACAAGCGCCGACCACACAGGGCCAACAACAAGAAAGAACCACGCCCACACCGGAAAAAAATTCACCACCGCGCAGAACCAAGAGCCGCGATTACGATTTCCAGAACTACACCGAGACGGGCGACCTCAATGCGCTGAAAAAACGCGGCACCATTCGATTTATCGGCCTGGCTGCGGATGAAGACGACATGTTGCCCAGATCGGCGGTCATTACCCAACGCCACTTCGACCTGGCAATGAAGCTCGCAGATCAGCTCGGCCTGGAGCCGCGCTGGATACAGGTCGACACCCCTGAACACGCATTAACAATGCTGAAGGAAGGTAAAGCGGACATTCTGGCGGGCAACCTCACCCGTACGGAAGAGCGAGAAAAGAATTTCAACCTGTCGCAAACCATGATCACCGCCCATCAGGTACTTGTCACCGGTGCCGACAGCCCCAGCATCGACAAGATCAGTGAGCTGGAAGGTCGAACACTGTCAACGCTGGAAGGGAGCACCTATGCAAAATCCGCCAAAGCGCTGCAGGAAAAAATTCCCAACCTGACACTAAAATTTTTCGCCATCAAAAAGTCGGACAATCCCGACACCCTGCTGGACTGGCTCAACCAGCGTAAAGGCGTCGTCACGATTCTAGATAGCAATATTGTCGATAATGCGCTGAAGTACAGGCAGGACTTCCACAAAGGCGCAGCGATTGGGGACAAGGAAGAAATCGTCTGGGCGGTGCGCAAAAACGCACCTGAACTCAAGCGGAAACTGAATAATTTCTTCACCCGAACATTGGTCACCGCGCCGGACAGAACCCGCTCCGACTGGAAGAGCATCAAGAAGTCCCGGGTGCTGCGACTGCTCACCTATAATGGTCCAACCAGCTATTTTATCTGGCAAGGCGCCCTTATGGGCTTTGACCACGACCTCGTACTGAAGTTTGCCAAAGCGCACGATCTGGAACTGCAACTCATCGTTGTGCCCCATGATGAAAACCTGATCGACTGGCTCAAGGATGGCAAGGGCGATATCGCCGGCGCCTCATCCACCATCACCGATGAACGAAAAAGTCAGGGAATTGAATTCACCACACCTTATCTGGAAATGCCGGAACAGGTACTGAGCAACAGTAAAAAACCCAAAGTAGAAAGCCTTCAGGACCTCAATGGGCGCACGCTCACATTGCGAGCCTATTCTTCGTTTATCGAGACAGCGAAGTCGCTCAAGAAAAGCGGTATTGATGTAAAGATCGAAATTGCAGCCCCCGACATCAGCTACGAGCACCTGATCAATATGGTCGCGGACGGCGAACTGGAGGCAACCATTGTCGATGCCGGCGCAGCCAGGATCCAGGCATCCCTGCGCGATTCCCTGGTTCCCGGGATAGAAGTTTCTGATCCACGCCCTCAGGGCTGGATGGTCAATACCGGCAATGAAAAACTGCTGGAAAAACTCAATGAATTCATACAGAACTATCGCAAGACCGATGACTACGCGACGAAGGTCCGTATGTATTTTACACCGGACAAACGCTTCAGTAAAAAAGTTGCCGCTGAAATCCAGCCCGGAAAGGACATATCCCCCTACGACGATTTAGTGAAAGCCGCTGCAGAAAAATACGAGATCGACTGGCTGTTTGTCGTCGCACAAATGTGGCAGGAAAGCAGCTTCAATCCGAAGGCTGAATCGCCAGTTGGCGCCCAGGGCCTGCTACAGGTTATGCCCAGAACGGCAGAAGAGATGGGCTATCCGCCACCACTGTTCGACCCCAGGCGCGGCCTCGAAGCGGGCATTAAATACATGCACTGGCTGCAGGACCGCTTCGATGCGGAGGTCGACTTGGAAAACAAACTCTGGTTTTCTCTAGCGGCCTACAACGCGGGTATCGGGCACGTCTACGACGCACAACGTCTGGCGGACAAGCTGGGTCTGGACCGCAATGTGTGGTTCGACAATGTCGAAAAAGCCATGCTCAAGCTTTCGGAACCCCGTTATTTCAACAAGGCACGCTACGGCTATGCCCGTGGCGCAGAACCGGTGGAATATGTGCGCAATATCAGCCAGCTCTACCGGACTTACAGCGATATCAATTCAGAGAGTGTCCGCACAAGGCTTCCTCAGCTTCCACCCCCTGCGATGATTGCTCTTGTCGCACATAAGCCCAGGCTACAGGCCGAGGGGCTGTTCGAGTTGACGCGTAAAAAGCCGCTGCCCTATTGCAGATACGGAATCCTCCAGAACGAACAGAAGAAGGTACTGCGACGAGCGCAGGACGTGGTTTCCGGACAAAAAATCCACGCTCGTCTTGCAGAGGGGGAAATTACTGCGTCCGTCGAGTAGCAGGCAGATAAATTGCCAGATGCAACCAATCTCTCTAAGGAGACCTTAGGATTACTCCATCGCTTATTTGCGAAGCGGAGTAATCCATGGTCGCGATTTTTTTCAAACAGTTTCTGTTGCCCATCGCCCTGCTTGCTTCCTGCGTTCTTTACAGTGGATGCGACAATACCAGTGCCCCCGACAAAACGAAAACAAACTCAGATAATGAAGCAGCCAGGGAATTCAAACGAGAGCAGGACACAGGGTTTGAAAATTACACCGAGTCCGGTGATCTCGGTGCGCTCAAAAAACGCGGCGTAATCCGTTTTGTCAGCATGACGGGTGACAACCAGCCCATTCTACCGCGTGAAGCCATTGTCAATCAGACACACCGGCAAATGGCCGAAGACTTCGCCACCAAAATCGGAC